>DATJKE010000078.1:0-18466 GCA_035491735.1 Sphingomicrobium sp. | reverse complement strand
CTGCGCATAATCGAGGCAGCAGCCGCATAGCGGCTCGTAACCAAGCCCGGCATAGGCATCGATCGGGCAGGTAGCGCCGTTGCGCGCTACCTCACGCACTTCATCCTCGCGAATCGCATTGCAGACACAGACGATCATCGGACTTATATAGTCGATAATGCGAGGCGTTCGCAAGAGTGATCAGCGATGGTCCTTGCGGATAACCAGCTTCAACCCCGACCAAATTTCGTCGACCGCGCAGACCTTAACATCGACCAAATGAAGCGGGAGCGCGAGGGTGCGGATGACATCTTCGGTAATGTCCGTCGGAACCTTGCTCGCCTTTTTCGGCCAGCTGACCCAAATCGTGCCGTCGCGCGCAATCAGCGGCAGCAGCATGCGAAGCTCGCAGTCGAGCGCCGCGCAACTGGTGACGAAGATGTGGGCGAGGTCGACCGGGGGTTCGGGCGATTCAAGCCGCTCGAACAGCGGAGCGTCTTGCTCGATGTCGGCGCGGACGCTGTCGGGCATGTTCAGGAACCAGGCGCGCATGCCGGGCTTGAGGCCCAGCTTCCTGGCGAGAGGCGTGCCCGAATATCCAGCAGTCATCGGGCCGAGATGAGGTCGGGCCGGTCGGTGATCAAGCCTTGCGCACCGGCGGAGATCATGCGGGCGTGGAGCGAGCGCCAGTCGGCTGGTTTCGATGGCAAATGGCGGCCGATCATGATCCAAATTTGGGGACCGAATTTCGCAGTGCGCGCGACCAGCCCCGGATCGGCTTCGACCCAGTCGGACCAAAGGCGGATGATGCCGGCGCCGGCTTTGGCGAAGGCCGGCGCGTCGCCGATCGCCGGCATATAGGCGAGGATGGTCGTATCCGGCAGCGCTTCTCGGGCGCGGACTACCTGTTTGACGCTCCTGAGACCGAGGATGGCCTGGTGCTCGGCCTTTGCTTGTTTGATGGCCCCAAGTACCGGCCCAATCGGGGTTCCCGCCTTGACGTCGGCGAGTATTCGTACCGGCTTGCCATGCGCCAGCGCGATTACTTCGCCAAAGGTCGGTACGCGCTCGCCGTTGCCGGCATTGCAGGTCTTGATGCGTGCCAGAGTCATGTCGGCTGCCGCGCCGGCGCAATCGGTAGTGCGATCGACGGTCAGGTCGTGAAGGACAACGAGCTGACCATCCCTGGTGATTCGCAGGTCGAGTTCGATGATCGAAATGCCGTTTGCGATCGACTGGCGGAATGCGGCGAGGGTGTTTTCAGGCACGCCCTCGGCCAGGCCGCGGTGGGCGACGATGGTGACGGATTGGGATGGGGTGGCCACCATTGCGGGACTGGTTAGCCCGGCAAGCAGCAGCCCGGCTAGCCTCATCCCACGCCCAATTCGCCCTGCATCAGCGCCGGGAAGAAGCCCTCATGCGCGGAGCGGAGGTCGGCGAGGCTCACCGACTGCGGACCGCCTCGACCGACCAGGTCAAACGTCAGCTTGTCTCCGCCGGTATGACCGATTTCTACCGCGAACAGCCCCGCCTCATTGGCGAGTGTTCGCACCCAATCCGGATCGCAAGTGCTTACGACGTAGCGACCTTGATCTTCCCCGAACAGAATCGCACCGGGATTTGGGATTTGTTCAACGACCGTCATCGTCATGCCAATGTTGGCCGCGAGTGCCATCTCGGCAACTGCGACAGCTGCTCCGCCATCAGAACAATCGTGAATGGCATTGACCTTGGCCTCTTCGGCCAGCTTGCGGATAAGCTCACCTGCGCGCTTCTCAGCGGCAAGGTCAACTGGCGGTGGTGCACCGTCTCGGCGGCCGTGACATACCTCTAGCCAGAGCGACTGGCCGAGATGGCTGTTACTATGGCCGATGAGGACAAGGTCTTCGCCCTCATCCCAGGCAATCGTCGGCGACTTCTTCCAATCGCCGAGCAGTCCGACGCCGCCGATTGCAGGCGTCGGAAGTATCGCGCTCCCGCCGCCGGTCGCCTTGCTCTCGTTGTAGAGGCTGACGTTGCCGCTCACGATGGGGAAGTCGAGCGCGCGGCAGGCTTCGCCCATGCCTTCGAGGCAGCCGACGAATTGCGCCATGATCTCGGGCCGCTGCGGGTTGCCGAAGTTCAGGCAATTGGTGACCGCAAGCGGCCTGGCGCCGACCGCGCACAGGTTGCGGTAGGCCTCGGCGATGGCCTGCTTCCCGCCCTCATAGGGGTCGGCGTAGCAGTAGCGCGGGGTGCAGTCGGTGGTGATCGCCAAGGCCTTTTGCGTGCCGTGGATCCGGACCACCGCGGCATCGCCGCCGGGCTTCTGCACGGTGTCGGCGCCGACCTGGCTGTCATATTGCTCCCAGATCCAGCGGCGCGAGGCGAGGTTGGGGGATGCCATCAGCTTGAGCAGGTCCGCCGCGATGTCGGTGCTCTCGGGCACGTCCTCGAGCGGCTTGACCTGCGCCCAGGCCTTGTAGTCCTCGCGGCTGAGGTGCGGCCGGTCATATTCAGGGGCGTCATCGGCCAGCGGGCCGAGTGGAATATCGCACACCACCTCGCCATCGAACTCCAGCACCATATGGCCCGTGTCGGTCACCTCGCCGATCACCGCGAAGTCCAGCTCCCACTTCTTGAAGATCGCCTCGGCCTCGGCTTCGCGGCCGGGCTTCAGCACCATCAACATCCGCTCCTGGGATTCCGACAGCATCATCTCATAGGGCGTCATGCCTTGCTCGCGGCACGGCACCTTGTTCATGTCCAGCCGAATGCCGGCGCCGCCCTTCGACGCCATTTCGACTGACGAGCTGGTGAGGCCCGCGGCACCCATGTCCTGGATGGCGACAATCGCGTCGGTCGCCATCAGCTCGAGACAGGCCTCGATCAGCAATTTCTCGGTGAAGGGGTCGCCGACCTGCACCGTGGGGCGCTTCTCGTCGCTGTTCTCGTCGAAATCGGCGCTGGCCATGGTCGCGCCGTGAATGCCGTCACGGCCGGTCTTGGAGCCGACGTAGACGATCGGATTGCCGATGCCGGTCGCAGCCGAATAGAAGATCTTGTCGGTATTGGCGACGCCGACCGTCATCGCATTCACCAGGATGTTGCCGTCGTAAGCCGTATCGAAATTGACCTCGCCGCCCACCGTGGGCACGCCGACGCAATTGCCATAGCCGCCGATGCCGCTGACCACCCCGGCGATGAGGTGGCGCATCTTGGGATGGTCGGGCCGGCCGAAGCGCAGCGCGTTCATGTTGGCGACCGGACGCGCACCCATGGTGAACACGTCGCGCAGGATTCCGCCGACGCCGGTCGCCGCGCCCTGGTAGGGCTCGATGTAGCTTGGGTGGTTATGGCTCTCCATCTTGAAGATCGCCGCTTGACCATCCCCGATGTCGATGACTCCAGCATTCTCGCCCGGGCCGCAGATCACCCAGGGCGCCTCGGTGGGCAGCTTCTTCAGGTGCAGGCGCGACGATTTGTAGGAGCAATGCTCCGACCACATGACCGAAAAGATGCCGAGCTCGACCAGGTTCGGTTCGCGCCCGAGCGCGTGGAGCACCCGGTCATATTCTTCCGGCGAGAGGCCATGTTCGGCGACGATTTCTGAGGTGATGCGGGGGGCGTCCAACACGGTCATGCGCGCGCCTTTAACGGCGATAGGAGCCAAGGGCTAGGCCAGTCGCGAGTCGCGGAATTGAGTTCGCAACAAAGCAGGCGAATATCGGCGGCGCGGGGGGAATCGGACAAGGAGGCAATAATGCCAAATCCCATTCCCGAAGGATTTCACAACCTGAACGTCATCCTGACGGTCGACGACGCGGCCAAGGCGATCGACTTCTACAAACAAGCGTTCGGAGCCAAGGAGCTGTCTCGACTGCCGATGGGCGACAAGATCGGTCACGCAGAGCTGCAGATCGGCGACACGAAGTTCATGCTCAACGATGAGTTTCCGGAGAGGGGCAATCTCGGTCCCAAGGCCCGCGGCGGGTCATCCACCGGATTTATCATCTACCTTGACAATGTAGACAGTGCGTTCCGCAAGGCCATCGACGCGGGTGGAACCCAGACGATGGCGGTCGAGGACCAGTTCTGGGGCGACCGGATGGGCACGTTGACCGATCCGTTCGGCCATAGCTGGAGTCTCGCAACCCATATTGAGGATGTTCCGGAGTCGGAACTTCCGTCACGGATGCAGCAATTCTTTTCCAAGCAGAAACAGGCAGAGCCTGCGTAACGAAAAAGGGCCCCGGAAAATCCCGGGGCCCTTCTTCAATTGGAATTTAGGCCTTGCAGCTTTGGCTGCCCTTGCCGGGAACCGCGAGCGAGACGGTCGAGGCGGTGGCATTGCCCTTCAGCACAAAGCCGCCCTCGGCCGTGAAGTCGGTGTTGGTCGGCTGACCCTCGGCTGCTTCGGCAACCTTGAGGTGAGTCTGGTCGTGGCCCTCGCCATGAAGGTAGGCGCCCTTGCCGCCCTGCAGCCAGTCGATCCGGACCAGGCTATTGTCCTTGCAGCGATAGGTTTTGGTCGAGGCGATAGCCGGCGGCAACTCGACCGGAGCGGCCTTGGCCAGTTCATCCTTCATCGGATCGGGCTGATCGCCGCCGACGATGGTGTGGGATTCCTTGTTGCAGGCGACCAGAGCCGCGCTGCCAATGATGATCAGTGATAGCTTGCGATCCATGCGACGCCCTTAATCAAGCAGGCTGCGGCTAGTAAAGCGCAGCTTCGTTGCAATGACACCCCGCGGCGCATAAGTTGCACAGTATGAACCGTGTCGACAAGGAAGAACGGATTCAACGCATCCGTATCGGCCTTACCGGGCTCGCATTTGTTTTCCTGCTCGTCCTGCTGGGCACGGCGATCAGCCGGTCGAGTGACGATGCCGCGGCGCCCCTGACGCAAAATGATTTGGCGGTGCCCGACGAGCCTAATGAGCCGCTGGCCGAAATTGGCGCTGCGCCTGGAACAGGAACGTCCACCAATCAATCGGACGAACAGTCCAATACAGCCAAGGGACAGTGATCGTTCGGCGCTGGCTGGCGGGAACGGCGGCCCTGGCAGTCGCCGCCTTCGGAGCGCTCGCCGTGTCAAACCGGGCGCAGGATGACCTTGGCGAACGGCCTCCGCAGAATCGACCGAGCCTCGCGCTACTCACCAGCTTGCCGTTGGTGTTCGGCGAACAATTGTCTCTTGACCGCAGCGGGTCGCCGGCACTGAGCCGGATGGAGCAGCGCTACAAGGTGCAACCGATCGGAGTCGCCGACGCCGCTAGCCTCAAGGGCCAGCAGCTGCTGCTAATGGCCCATCCCCGGGCCCAACCGGCCGAGGCGTTGGTCGAGCTGGACCAGTGGGTGAGGAGCGGTGGCCATGTGCTGCTGCTGGCCGATCCGAAGCTCGACTGGCCAAGCGAGCGGCCGCTGGGTGATTTGCTTCGCCCGCCGCCGATGTTTGCCGATACGGGCCTGCTCGGCCATTGGGGTCTCGCGCTGTCGGATTCAGGGCTAACAAGCAGCGGAACCTGCGCAATCGCCGATCAGGGGCTGATCGCACGCTGCCGGATCGGGCGGGGAAAGGCGACGGTGATCGCCGATGCCGATTTCCTCAATGTCGACAAACCGGACGCAGATGGCCTCGCCTTGCTGATCGCCGAACTGGACCAACTCGAGACTCGTTGAACGGGCGTGAGTCGCTGAAATTTCCAACAATCTTATCCACAAGCTTGCTCACGAAGAACAGGCATAGAACAAATGGTAAAGAAAGCCTGAAAAAACCGTGGAAATTCCGTGCTTGGGCATGATTTCCCACGATATGGCATCAAAATCCATTGTATCCCGCGCAAGGTTGAGTTACCAACATCTCAGTAACGCGGGGCAAACCTGTATTGAGTCGATCAGGACGCCGAGCGCACGGAATCCGTGCACTCTGCGAACAGGCAAGCTGTGCCCGCGTCGAGGGACGGTACGTGGCACTAGAGCATCTGTTCCAAGGCAGTGCTTTGAACGCGGTAGACGCGAAGGGTCGCGTTTCCGTGCCTGCGTTCCTGCGCCAGGTGATCGAGCGTCGCGGCGATGCCCGCACCATCGTCCTTGCCAAGCATGACAACTACCCCGCGCTAAGCGCCTATGATCCCGCCTATGCCGCGCTGAAGCATGCCAAGATCGAGCGGCTGCTCGAAAAGCAGGAAACCGACCCCGCCGCAGAACTGGAACATGCCCGCCGGACAATGATGGCGTTCGGCGCCACCGAGGAAGTTCCCTACGACAGTTCAGGCCGCATTGTCGTGCCCCCGATGATGCGCCGGAAGGGCCAGATCGACGATCTGGCCCTGTTCATCGGCGTTGGCGAGACGTTTCAGATCTGGAACCCGAAGCTGTTCCTTGCCGACAAGAACGTCCCCGACGACATGAAAGACATTGCCCGCTTCCGGCTCGAGGAGCGCGGCCAATGACCAATAGAGCGAGCAATGATGCTTCCCATCTACCGGTCCTGCTCAACGAGGTCGTAACGGGTCTCGCCATCGTCCCCGGCGAGACCCTAGTCGACGGCACGTTCGGAGCAGGCGGCTACACGCGCGCCCTTCTTGGGGAGGGGGCGGGACGAGTGATCGGCTTCGATCGCGATCCCAATGCCATTGCGAACGGCCCTTCACTCGTCCCGGATGAGCGACTGACCCTGATCGAAGAAAGGTTCAGCCAGATGGACCGTGTGCTGGCCGAGCGCGGCCTGTTGCCGGTGGATGGCATCGCGCTCGACATCGGCGTTTCGTCCATGCAGCTCGACCAGGCCGACCGCGGCTTTTCCTTTCAGAAGGACGGTCCGCTCGACATGCGGATGAGCCGATCGGGCGAAACAGCCGCCGAATTCCTCAACCATGCCGAAGAGGGCGACATTGCCCGCGTCCTCAAGGAATATGGGGAGGAGCCGCGCGCCCGCGCGGTTGCCCGCGCCATCGTCGCTGCTCGACCGCTTACCCGGACGGCCGAGCTGGCGGCGGTGGTGCGCAAGGCGCTTGGATATCGCCAGGGCCAGAAGAGCGACCCGGCGACCCGCACCTTCCAGGCCATTCGAATTCACCTGAACGCAGAGCTTGACGAGCTGGAGCAAGGACTCCGGGCCGCCGAGCGGTCGCTACGTCCCGGCGGCCGCTTGGCGGTGGTGACCTTCCACAGCCTGGAAGACCGCATCGTCAAGCGCTTCCTCAAGATCCGCAGCGGCGATGTGCCCGCCGGTTCCCGCCATCGGCCGATGGTCGCGCCCGGGCCCGCCCCAACCTTCGAACAAGTTGCCAAGCCGGTCTCTCCTTCCGAGGCCGAGCTGGCCCGAAACCCGCGCGCGCGCTCGGCGCGTCTCCGTACCGCGGTCCGCACTGCGGCGCCCGCGTGGGACCAGCTCCCTTCAAGGAGGGTAGTGCAATGAGCGCGCGCGGCTTCGGATCGGTCTTGTCGGCGGGGGCAGTGGTTGGCGCTGCCCTGGGCTTCTACCTGGTCAGCCTGCGAGTGGCCTCGGAACGTGCCGCGCTCGAGGATGTCGAAACCAGGATCGCACTGACGCAGCGCGACATTCGCTTGTTGCAGACGGAGATCGGCACGCGCGGCAGGCTGGCTCAGCTTGAGCGCTGGAACGTCAAGTTTATCCGCCTCGCAGCGCCCAACGCCGACCAGTTCGTCGATGGCGGGTTCCAGCTGGCAACGCTGGTCGCGCCGAGAAAGACCCCGGCGATCGAGGCGCCGGTTGTGCTGGCCGCGGCGTCGATCCCGCCGTCGGATAATCAGTCGGCGCTGACCGGCGATGGGGCCGAGGCGCAGCCCGCCCCGACCCCTTCGCGGCCGGTCAATGAGATGATGCACGTCGCGAGCTATACGGTACCCCAACCTAAAGCCGCGGCGACCGCGCCGGCCAAGCCCGTCGTTGCCAGGGCCGAGGCTCTGCAGGGCAAGGCTCCGGCCAAGACGCCGCCTGCGACGAAGCCGATCAAAACAGCGACGTCCGACCCTCTGGCTCCCTTGCCAGGCGCGGGCGCAAAGGCCAAAGGCAGCGCGCCCGCCGCATCCGCCGTGGGCGCCAATCCCAAGAGCAAATCCAAGGACAGCGACGACTAGCACATGAACGCTCCGACGCCCGCTCTCGTCGCACGGCCCGAGCGGCTTCGTCTGGTCGGACAGCGCCGGCAGATTCTTGCCGTCATGCATCAACGGTTGATGCTCGGCATGCTGGTTTATGCCGGCATCATCGCGATCATCGCCCTCCGCCTTATCTGGCTTGCGGCCTTCGGCGATCATGCGGGCAGGAAGGGCGGCCTCGTCGACCTGACGCCCGAACGAAGCGACATCGTCGATCGTGACGGCCAGGCGCTGGCCCGGACGATCGACGCCTGGACCATCGGCCTGCAGCCTTCCAAGGTAATCGGCAACAAGCTCGACCTGGCCGAGAAGCTGGCGGTTCTGATGCCCGAAAAAGACGCGGCGGCCTACCTCGCCATGCTCCGCTCCGGCCGCAACTTCTATTATCTCCGCCGCCGTGCCCCGCCGCGTCTGGTTTCTGCGATCAATGCGCTCGGCGAGCCGGGACTGGCGCTCGAACGCGAACCGGATCGGCTCTACCCTCAGACCAGCCTCGCCGCGCACGTCGTCGGTTTCACCGACCTCGACGGCAAGGGCAACGCCGGGATCGAGCGGGCGTTCGATGAGCGGCTGCGCGATCCTGCCCAGCGCGGCCAGCCGATTGTCCTCAGCATCTCCAGCCGAGTTCAGCAGGCGCTGGAACATGAGCTGGGCAATGCCTTGGCTACTTTCTCCGCAATCGGCGCCGCCGGGGTGGTGATGGATATCCATACCGGTGAGGTGCTGGCGATGACGTCCCTGCCGCAGCTCAATCCCAACGACGCCGGAGATGGAACTCCCGAGGCACGCTTCAATCGCGCGACGCTCGGAGTTTATGAGCTTGGTTCCACCTTCAAGCCGTTCACCGTGGCGATGGCGATGGATTCCGGAATTATCAAGTCAATGGGGCAAATCTATCCCTGCCCAGGTGTGCTTAATGCCTACGGCCATCAAATTCATGACTACCACCCGTTCAATCGTCCCTGTTCGGTGGCCGAGATCATGATGGAAAGCTCGAACGTCGGCACGGCGCAGATCGCGGGGCAGCTCGGCAAGCCGCGGCAGGAAGCGTTCCTGCGGAAGATGGGCTTCCTCGACAAGGTCAATGTCGAACTCAAGGAGCGCGGCCGCACGCTGACGCCGGGCAGCCGCTGGGGCCCGTTCGAAACGATGACGGTCGGCTTTGGCCATGCCATCGCAGTAACGCCGCTGCATCTGGCGACCGGCTATGCCACCCTGTTCAACGGCGGCATCTACCACCCGGCGACCCTGCTCAAAGTTGACCGCAACCATCCCGTCGGTGCCGGCCATCGCGTCTTTACCGAAGAAACCAGCTACAAAATGCGCGCGCTGCTGAGGCTGGTGGTCACCAAAGGTACCGGCAAGAGGGCCGATGCCCCAGGCTATCGCATTGGCGGCAAGACCGGTACGGCCCAGAAGCTGATCGGCGGGCGCTACAGCAATTCAATCAACGTCACGAGCTTCGCCGGCGTGTTCCCGATGGACGAGCCGCGCTATGTAATCGTTGCCATGCTTGATGAGCCCAAGGCGACTCCGGAGACATTCGGCTTTAGCACCGCTGGTTGGAACGTAGCTCCGGTCGTGTCGCGTACGGTCAGCCGGATCGCCCCGATGCTGGGCGTGCGGCCCGACATGCGTCGCGAACCCAATATGGCGGAAGTGCTTCCCTACGTTCACGAAAAAGCGGAACACTAATTCGATGAACCTGGGCGAGCTCGCCGACACGATCAGCGATTCCACAGTGACCGGCTTTGCGCTCGACCACCGCAAGGTGGCGCCGGGCAATGTGTTCGGCGCGTTCAGGGGTGCGCGGTTCAACGGCGAAGACTTTATCGTTGAAGCGATCCGGCGCGGCGCTTCGGCTGTGGTCGCTCGCCCGGAAGCCAGCGTCGAGGGAGTGCCGCACCTCGCCGCCGACGAACCCCGCAAGCTGTTCGCCGAACTCGCGGCCAAATTCTTCGCGCCCTATCCTGGCGTGATCGTCGCGGTCACCGGCACCAACGGTAAGACGTCGACCGTCGAACTGACCCGGCAGCTGTGGCGGATGGATGGCCGTCGTTCGGCATCGATCGGCACGCTTGGCGTCACCACCGCCGACGACCAGGTCAAGACCGGGCTTACCACGCCCGACATCGTCACTTTCCTCAGCAATATGGCTGGCATGGAACGGATGGGGATCAGCCACGTCGCCTACGAGGCTTCCTCTCACGGGCTCGACCAGTATCGAGCCGAGGGCGTGCCGGTAAAGGCCGCCGCGTTCACCAATTTCAGCCGCGACCATCTGGATTATCACCCGTCGATGGACGCCTACTTCGCGGCCAAGATGCGGCTGTTCGACGAAGTGGTCGAGGGCGATGGGACGGCGGTGGTGTGGACCGGCGATCCGAAGTCGCAAGAAGTAATCGAGCACGCCAAGCGGCGCGGCCTCAATCTCATCACCGTTGGGCCCGGCGCGGAGACGATCGAGCTGGTGTCGCGGACGTCGACCCCGCTGGGGCAGGCACTGGTGCTGCGACACGCGGGCAAGGAACATAAGCTTAGCCTGCCGCTGATCGGCGCCTACCAGATGAACAATGTTCTGACCGCGGCCGGGCTGGTGCTTGCGACAGGCGGCGGCTGGGCGACGACGCTTAACGGGATGGGCCGGGTGTCGCCGGTCCGCGGGCGGCTGGAGCGCGCAGTGATCAGCCATGCCGGAGCGCCGGTATATGTTGATTATGCCCATACGCCTGATGCTATCGAGGCGGCGATTTCAGCGCTGAGGCCGCATGTCGAGGGCAGGCTTATTACCTTGCTTGGCGCAGGCGGCGACCGCGATCACGGCAAGCGGCCCGAGATGGGGGCAGTGGCGGCGAGGCTCTCCGACATGGTGATCGTCACCGATGACAATCCGCGGACCGAGGATGCGTCGGCAATTCGCAAGGCGGTGCTGGCAGGCGCTCCAAATGCTATCGAGATAGCCGACCGGCGTACCGCAATCGGCCAAGCCATCGCCATGGCGCAGGCAGGTGACATTGTGCTGGTTGCCGGCAAAGGCCACGAACAGGGACAGATTGTGGGCGACCAGGTGCTTCCGTTCGACGATGTGACCGTAGCACGGGAATGCGCCGCGTGAGCACGCCCCTCTGGACATCCGAGGAAATTGTCGCCGCGACCGGTGGAACGCTTCACGGCGCAGGGTTCCAGGTAAGTGGAATTACCTTCGACAGCCGCGAAGTCGAACATGGCTGGCTGTTCGTAGCGATGCCCGGGACGGTGGCTGACGGACATGACTATGTCGGAAAGGCATTTGCCGCAGGGGCCGCCGCTGCGCTCGTGTCGAAGCCGGTCGAAGGACCGCATGTGCTGGTGCCCGATGTGTCCAAGGGGCTGGAGGCGCTTGCCATTGCCGCACGCAATCGTTGCAATGGGACAATAGTTGGAGTGACCGGATCGGTTGGCAAAACCTCGACGAAGGAGGCCCTTTTCGCGGCGCTGGACCGCTACGCCCAGGACAAGGTCCATCGCTCGGTCAAAAGCTATAACAATCATACCGGCGTGCCGCTTAGTCTCGCCCGGATGCCGCGCGACAGCGAATATGCCGTGCTGGAGATGGGCATGAACGCCAAAGGCGAGATTGCCGCGCTCACCCGCCTGATCCGTCCGAATGTTGCGCTTATTACCACCATCGCCTCGGCCCATATCGAGCATCTGGGGTCGATGGAGGCGATCTCGGATGCCAAGGCGGAGATCTTCGAAGGGCTCGAGCCCGGCGGGATCGCCATCCTTCCGGAGGATACGCCCTGGCGCGACCGGCTGGTCAAGGCCGCGCGCAGGCATGCCAGGCGGACCATCACCTTCGGTCATGAGGAGGCTGACGTGGTTGTGGTCCACGCGGTCCGCTCCAATCAAGGCGGCAGCCTGGTGACCGCGCGGCTTGTGGAGAGCGAGTTGACCTACACCATCGCCCAGAGGGGCGATCATTGGGTGACCAATTCGCTAGCGGTACTGGCCGTGGTCGAGGCGGTTGGCGCCGACCTCGCCATCGCTGGGCTTGCGCTGGCCGACATGGGAGGATTGAAGGGGCGCGGCGAGCGGCACCAGATTCCCATCGAGGGGCATAGCTATTTGCTGATCGACGAAAGCTACAACGCCAATCCGGCGTCGATGGCCGCCACCTTGAAGGCGCTCGGCGAGGAGCATGGCGCTCTGCGGCGGATCGCGGTGCTCGGACCGATGCGCGAGCTTGGCGAGCATGCCGAAGAACTGCACGCCGGGCTGGCTCCAGCCGTCATCGATGCCAGGGTCGACCAGCTGATCCTGGTTGGTGAGGACATGCGGCCACTCGAGGAAGCAGTGGCCGGCGCGGTACCGGTCATTCGAGCCGCCGCTGTTGCCGATGCGGCCGCGGCGCTGGCGAAGCTGGTTCGCCCCGGCGATGCAGTGCTGGTGAAGGCGTCGAACTCAATCGGGCTTGCCAAACTGGTCGAGCACATGGTCAGGGAACCGGCATGCTCTATTGGATAGCCGAGCAGCTCGGGTTCCCCGGCCTCCTCAACCTGATCCGTTATATCAGCTTTCGTGCCGGTGCGGCGACCGCAACCGCATTGGCGATCGGCCTGCTGTTGGGGCCAGTATTCATCCGTTGGCTGCGCGCCAAGCAGGGCAAGGGCCAGCCGATCCGCTCCGACGGGCCGCAGAGCCACCTCGCCAAGCGCGGCACGCCGACGATGGGCGGCTTGCTGATCCTGATCTCGGTGGCGATCTCGGTGCTGCTGTGGATGGATTTGACCAACGTCTATGTCTGGGCCTGCCTGCTCGTCACGGGCGGTTTCGGGCTGATCGGGTTCCTCGACGACTATGACAAGGTCAAGAAGTCGCACCATGCCGGCTTGTCGGCGCGGATGCGCCTGTTCCTGGAGTTCGCAATCGCCGGCATCGCCACCTGGCTGATGGTACGGCTGTCGGGGACACACCTTTATTTGCCGTTCGTACAGGGCGCGGTGATCGATATCAGCTGGGCCTATATCCCGTTCGGCGCCTTCGTGATCGTCGCTTTCGGCAATTCGGTGAACCTGACCGACGGACTCGACGGACTGGCGACCATGCCGGTGATCATCGCCTGCATGGCTTTCACCCTGATCACCTACCTGGTCGGCAATGTGAAATATGCGACCTACCTCGGCCTTCCGCATGTGCCCGGCGCGGGTGATCTGACGGTGCTGCTGCTGGCAGTGGTAGGCGCGGGGCTCGCCTTCCTGTGGTTCAATGCACCGCCAGCGGCGGTGTTCATGGGCGACACCGGCAGCCTCGCCCTCGGCGGAGCGCTCGGCGCAGTGGCGGTCGCCACCCATCACGAGTTCGTGCTCGTGATTGTCGGGGGCCTGTTCGTGCTCGAGGCGGTTAGCGTCATCGTCCAGGTGTTCTGGTTCAAGCGTTACGGCAAGCGCATCTTCCGGATGGCACCGATCCACCATCATTTCGAACATTTGGGCTGGAGCGAGCCGACCGTGGTGATCCGTTTCTGGATCATCAGCTTCATCCTGGCGCTGGCCGGCTTAAGCACCCTCAAGCTGCGGTGATCACCGCCAGGGCCTTCGCCGACAAACATTATGCCGTCCTCGGTCTCGCGCGCAGCGGCCTTGCGACGGTCGAGGCGTTGCTGGCGAGCGGGGCCAGGGTCACGGCGTGGGATGACAAGGAAGAGGCTCGGGCGAGGGCGCCGGCTGAAGTCGCGCTTGAGGATTTCGTCGACGGCGACCTTACCCGCTTCGACTCCATCGTCGTCACACCCGGCCTGCCCTTGAATCGCCACCCGATTGCTCAGCGCGCCCGCGACGCCGGCGTCGAGATTATCGGCGATATCGAGCTGTTCGCCCGGGCCCGGCCGGAATTGCCGCCGCACAAGGTGGTCGGGATCACCGGCACCAACGGCAAGTCGACCACCACCGCACTCATCCACCACATCCTCCAGACGGCGGGCGTGCCGAGCCTGATGGGCGGCAACATCGGCCTGCCGATCCTGGCGCAGGACCCGCTGCCGCAAGGCGGGGTCTATGTGCTGGAGCTGTCGAGCTACCAGATCGACCTGACTCGGAGCCTCGATTGCGAGGTCGCAGTGTTGCTCAACATTACGCCGGATCATTTGGATCGGTATGACGGTTTCGAGGCCTATGCCGCTTCGAAGAACAGATTATTCGAAATGCAGTCCCCCGATCGCGTAGCAATCGTCGTTCCCGAGGAATTGCGCATCAATGAACGTGCGAGATCGGGCTCCGAGGATTTCGAGAGCTATCGGTCCTACGTTGCGGCCTTTCGGGAAGAGATGCCGTCATTGCAGGGACCGCATAATGCGGAGAATGCCGCTGCGGCCATGGCCGCGGCCAAGGCGCTCGACGTTTCAAATCGGGGAATCAAGCTGGCACTTCGTACCTTCGTGGGCCTCCCGCACCGCATGGAGCGTGTCGCGGAAAAGGGCGGCGTCCTCTACGTCAACGACAGCAAGGCGACCAATCCGACCGCGACGGCGCCGGCGCTGGCCGCCTTCACCAAGATCCGCTGGATTCTCGGCGGGCAGGCCAAGACCGACAATCTCGACGAATGCGCGCCGTATTTCGACCATGTGGTCAAGGCCTATACCATTGGCGAAGCGGGAGAAATGTTCGCTTCCCTCTTGTCCCCGCAAATGGCCGTGGCAGAGTGTGTGACGCTGGATGAAGCGGTTCGCGCCGCCGCGTCGGAGGCACAAGCAGGCGACACGGTATTGCTGTCGCCGGCCTGCGCTTCCTTCGACCAGTTTCGGGATTTCGAGGCGCGGGGCGATGCGTTCCGCGCCCTGGTGGGGGAATTATGAACCAGACGATCACCGGCAGGATCAAGGCCACCACCGCCTGGGCCGATCCCAACCGTTACGGCCGTTCGGATCGTTCGGCCACCGGGCGCTGGTTCTGGGAAATCGACCGGGTTCTGCTGCTGCTGCTCGCAGTGCTAATCGGCGTCGGCCTGATCGCGGTGGCGGCGGCCAGTCCTGCTGCAGCGCAGCGCTATTCGGGCGGCAGCGTCCGTGTGCCCGAGCTTTATTATTTCTACCGGCAGATCGCCTGGATCGCGCTGTCGATGCCGGTGATGATCACGATATCGATGCAGCCGCGCGAACGGCTCAAGCGAATTTCCCTGGCCGGAGCGCTGATCTGCATCGTGGCGCTGGCGCTGGTCCCCTGGCTAGGAGCGGAAGTGAATGGCGCTAAGCGCTGGCTGAATCTCGGCATCGGCCAATTCCAGCCTTCCGAATTCCTCAAACCCTTTTTCGTCATTTCGCTGGCCTGGCTCCTGTCGCTCCGCGAGCAGGACAAGTCGCTGCCGATCTTCACCCTGTCGGCGGTGATCACCGGGGTCGTGGCCTTCCTGTTGATGCGGCAGCCGGATTTCGGCTCGACCATCATCTTCGGTGCGGTGTGGATCGCGTTGCTGGCAATCGCCGGCCTCAATCTTCGCATCCTTGCCATCCTCGCAGCTGCCGGCCTGGCCGGGGTGGTGCTGGCTTATTTCTTCTATGACGTGGCCACGACGCGGATCGACGCCTTCCTGTTTGGCACCGGCGACAATTTCCAGACCGAAAATGCAATGCGTACACTGACCGCCGGCGGGCTGTTCGGCATGGGACCCGGGGCGGGGACGCGCAAATTCGGCCTGCCCGAGCCGCAGACCGACTATATTTTCTCGGTTATCGGCGAGGAGTTCGGGCTGATCGCCTGCCTCGCCATTGCCCTGCTCTACCTCGCCATCGTCGTGCGGGTGCTGGTAAAACTGCTCGACGAGGAATCCAGCTTCGCCATTCTCGCGGCGGCGGGCCTGGTGATCGAATTCGGACTGCAGGCCCTGATCAACATGGCGGTCAACGTCCAGATCGCCCCGTCCAAGGGCATGACCCTGCCATTCATCAGCTATGGCGGCTCGTCGATGCTGGCGCTCTCCATTGCGATGGGATTGCTGCTCGCGTTCACGCGGCGAAACCCCTATCTCAGCCGCTCGCCCTATGTGGTGAAATGGGGCGGGGAGAATATCAGGGGATGAATATTACGTTGGCTGCCGGCGGGACCGGCGGGCATATGGTCCCGGCCCACGCACTTGCCGCCGAGTTGAAGTCTCGCGGCCACGGCGTGATGCTGGTCACCGACGAGCGCGGGGCGCGGATCCCCGCGCTATTCCAGGACGTTCCGACCCATATCCTCCCCGCCGGAAGGCTCGGCGGCGGGCCGATCGGCTGGATCAAAGCGGCGAACGCGGTGCTCGAAGGGCGGCGGCAGGCCAAAGCCTTGTATCGCGAATTTACCCCCGATGCGGTCGTCGGCTTTGGCGGCTATCCGGCCTTTCCGGCGCTGCTGGCGGCGAGCGCGCTTAACATTCCGACAATCCTGCATGAGCAGAATGCGGTCCTCGGTCGGGTCAACCGGCTGCTTGCCGGGTCAGCGGATGCGATCGCCACGGCCTATCCTGACGTCGAGCGCCTGAAGCCTCGGCATCGCCGCAAAGTCGCGTTGGTCGGCAACCCCGTGCGAGAGTCGGTCGCCCGGCTCGGCACCATGCCCTTTCCCGAATATGACGAGACCGCCCCCCTCAAGATTTTGGTCACCGGCGGCAGCCAGGGCGCGACGGTGCTGGGCTCGGTCGTACCGGATGCGCTGGGCATGCTGCCTGCCAAGCTTCGCCACCGGCTACAGGTGGTCCAACAGTGCCGTCCCGACGATATTGAAGCGGTTCGCAACCGCTACGCCGCGCTCAACATCCCGGCGGAGTTGCTCACTTACATTGAGGACATGCCGGACCGGCTGGCCGAGGCGCATCTGATCATCGCCCGGGCCGGGGCCTCGACCATCGCCGAGCTGACCGCCGCAGGCCGGCCGGCGATCCTGGTGCCCCTGCAGATCGCGACGGACGATCACCAGACGGTCAACGCCCGCGAAATGGCCAGGGCCGGAGGGGCGCGGATGATCCCGCAGGATGAGTTCACGCCGGAGGTCCTTGCGGCGCAGATCGAGGCGGTCGCGGGTGATCCCCAGGCGCTTGGCAATGCCGCCGAGAGGGCGCTATCCGTCGGACGGCCGCATGCAACGCGCGAGCTCGCCGACCTGGTCGAGCGGATCGCCGGCGGGGCCAAGCCGCTGCTGGTTGGGCGGGCCGAGCGGCCGGCGCGGCAGGCTCCCAGCATGGGGGTCCCCGCATGAAGGCGATGGGGACCGAGATCGGGACCATCCATTTCGTCGGCATCGGCGGCATCGGAATGTCCGGCATAGCCGAGGTGATGCACCACCTCGGGTACAAGGTGCAGGGTTCCGACAGGCAGGAAAGCTATGTTACCGAGGCGCTGAGGAAGCGTGGCATCCCGGTGATGATCGGCCAGAGCGCAGACAATCTGGGCGATGCGACGGTTGTGGTCTGCTCGACCGCGATCCGGGAGGACAATCCCGAAGTCCAGGCCGCGGCCGAGCGGCGGCTTCCGCGCGTGCGCCGGGCCGAAATGCTGGCCGAGCTGATGCGGATGCAGTCGACCATCGCGGTCGCCGGCACGCACGGCAAGACCACGACGACATCGATGATCGCGGCGATGCTCGACGCCGGCGGGATCGACCCGACCGTGATCAATGGCGGGATTATCAACGCCTATGGCTCGAACGCCCGGCTCGGCAAATCGGACTGGATGGTGGTCGAGGCCGATGAGAGCGACGGCAGTTTCTTGCGGCTCGATGGAACGATCGCGGTTGTCACCAACATCGATCCCGAACATCTCGAGCATTATGGCGACTTCGAGAAGGTCAAGCGGGCCTTCTGCGAATTTATCGAGAATGTGCCGTTCTACGGGCTGGCGGTGATGTGCGTCGACGATCCCGACGTGCAGGGCGTCCTCAGCCACATTCGCGACCGGCGGATCGTTACCTTTGGAACGTCGGCGCTGGCCGACCTTCGCGCCGACAATATTATGCCCGGCGGCGGGGGTAGCCGGTTCGATGCCTCAGTGCTTGGCAAGGACGGCGAGCGGCGGACTATCGAAGGCCTGTTCGTGCCGATGCCGGGCAAGCATAATGTGCTGAACGCGCTGGCGGCGATCGCGGTTGGGCTTGAGTTCGGGTTCAGTGACGAAGTGCTGAAGAGCGGCTTCAGCAAATTCACCGGCGTCAAGCGTCGCTTCACCAACGTCGGCGAAGTCGGTGGAACGACCATCATCGACGATTATGCCCATCACCCGGTGGAGATAAGGGCAGTCCTGGCGGCGGCCCGGGAGTCGGCGCAAGAGCGGGTGATCGCCGTGGTTCAGCCACACCGATATTCGCGCCTGCACGACCTGATGGAGGACTTCCAGAACGCCTTCAACGACGCCGATGTTGTGTTCGTGGCGCCGGTCTAC
>DATJKE010000077.1:0-2746 GCA_035491735.1 Sphingomicrobium sp. | reverse complement strand
CTGGGCCGAGCCGCGAACGCCGTAGGACCAGCCCTTGGCTTCGCGCAGGTCCATATTGATCCGGCTGAGGAAATTGCCGCCGAGCACATCGTTGGCGGAAATCAGAGCCTCGATATTGTTGCGCGGGTCTGCCGGCGTGATCTGGCCGCCCGAGATCACCGACTGGGGTGAATCCGGCCGATTGACCAGCACGATGTGCGGAGCGCTGGGCCGCGGCGGCGGCGCACTGAACTGCTTGATGCCCGCAGGTGTTGCCGGCGTTGCCCAGGAACCGAACTCCGCTTCGATCAGCGGCTGGATTTCCGCCAGGGGCCGATCCGACACGACGAATATCTTCAGGCGGTCCGGACGCAGCCAGGCATCCTTGAAGCCCACCAGCTCATCACGGGTGAACCGGCCAATCGCCGCCGCGTCGCCGCCGGGCAGCGTGGCGTAAGGGTGGCTGGGTCCGAACAACAGCGTCGGCAGGACCCGCTGGGCAATACCGTTGGGATCCTTCTGCAGCTGCTTGATGGCGGTTAGTCGTTGGGTTCGCACGCGCTCCAGCTCGACCGGATCGAAGGCCGGGTTCTTGACGATGTCACCCATCAGCGCAAGCGACGGCGCGAGATTGGCCGATAGGGCCGACATCGACACCGATGAGCGGTCGAGCGAGCTACCGGTTTCAATATTGGCGCCGAGCCGTTCCTCGGCCTCCGCCAACTTCTGCGATGAAAGCGCAGCAGTGCCTTCGTCGAGCATGCTCATGACCATCGATTGCAGGCCGCGCGCAGTGGGTGCGTCGGCGGCTTCGCCGGCATCGAACGACAGGGCGAGCTGGGTCACCGGCACGGCGTTGCGCTGCGCATATTGCAGCTCGACCCCGTTCGACAGCCGGGTGATGGTGACATCGGGGAAGTCGAGCGCGGCAAGCGTACCGACCGGCGGGACGTCCCGCTTGGGACCCGGCTTCGCCGCGGTCACATTCTTGTCGACCGCCTTGCCGCCCTTGGCGGTCACCGATTTGGCCTCTTCATAGGGCGGACGGGCACCTGGCTCCAGGCGCAGCGACAGGGCCGGCTTGGTCAGCCATTGGCCCATGGCTGCCTTGATCGCTGCCGGAGTGATCGAGGCATAGGTCGCGAGGTTCTTGGCATACCAATTGCTGTCGCCGGTGAAGGTTTGGCTCTCGGCCAGGGTCACCGCCTTGCCGCCGAAACCGCCAACCTGCTCGAGGCCGCGAATCCGGCCGCCGACCTCGGTCACCGAAGCCCGGCGCACCTCGTCCTCGGTCGGACCGTTGGCGATGAAGTTAGCGACCAGCTCGTCGAGCCGCTTCTCGACCACCGCCGGATCGACGCCCGGCTTGACCGACGCCGAGACCGTGAAAATTCCAACCCGCTGGAAGGCGTAAAGGCCGGCCGAAACCGACGTCGCCAGCTTCTCGTTGCGCACCAGCGCTTCGTCGAGCCGCGAGCTGGCGAGACCTCCCAGTACCGAGCCGCCGACGTCGAGCGCGACCAGCTGGTCGTCGAGCAGGCCCGGCACCGGCCAATAGCGCGATACGCTGGTGGTGGCGACCTGGTCCTGCATCACCACCGACTGCGGTGCAACCAAAGTCGGTACGGCCGCCTGGGCGACATTGTTGACCGGGCCGCGGGGAATAGATCCGAAATATTTCTCGACCAGTGGGCGAGCGGTCGCGGCGTCGACGTCGCCGGCCAGCACCAGGACGGCATTGTTGGGGCCATATTTGTCGTGGAACCAGCCGCCGACGGTCCGCAGGCTGGCCGCATCGAGATCCGCCATCGAGCCGATGGTGGAGTGATGATAGGGATGGCCCTCGGGGAACAGCGTCTCCAGCACCTTGTAGAACACCAGGCCGCCGGGACGGTTGTCGCCCTGGCGCTTCTCATTCTGGACCACGCCGCGCTGGTTATCGAGCACGCCCTGCGAGATCGCGCCGAGCAGGTGACCCATCCGGTCGCTTTCCATGAACAGCGCGCGGTCCAGCGCACCGGTCGGGACCGTTTCGAAATAGTTGGTCCGATCGAACGAGGTGGTTCCGTTGTAATCGGTTGCGCCGACCTGCTGCAGATATTCGAAATAGTCGCCCCGCAAATTCTCCGTTCCGTTGAACATCAAATGTTCGAACAGGTGAGCGAAGCCGGTCTTGCCTTTCGGCTCGTCCTTGGATCCGACATTGTACCAGACGCTGACGCCGACCACCGGCGCCTTATGGTCCTCGTGGAAGATGACGGTGAGGCCATTGTCGAGCACGAACTGGGTGTGGGGGATGGCGACCTCGCGGACCAGGGACGTAACCGGAACCGGCTCCGGCGCCGGTGCAGGAGCGACTGCCGCGACCAGATCGCGAGTGGCGGCGGATTCGACCGCAGGGCTCGGCGCGCAGGCGGCCAGCAACGATACGCCGGAAAGCAGGACAACTAAGCGACGGTCAACGAAACGCATGAAATGGCTCCCGAAATTCAATTTGCGGGAACCCTAGAGGCAGACGCGGGCGATGCAACTCTGTTCGATGAAGGGGAGAAACCGGTCGACAAACGGCGCGGCCGGGTTGGAACCCGGCCACGTCGTTCATGTTCGATCGGTGAAGAGCCTATTGCGCCTGCGGAGCGGCCGCCGCGGCGTTAGCGGGAAGGCCGCCGAGCTGGGTCACCAGCTGGATATAGGCGTCGAGATAGGCAAGCACGATCACCTGGCCGATCTCCGTATTCTGGTATCCGCCGCCGCCGGCCGCCGCGAA
>DATJKE010000076.1:0-10182 GCA_035491735.1 Sphingomicrobium sp. | reverse complement strand
CCGGGCGAGCTGGTGATCAACATTGGCGACATGCTGCAGCGGCTGACCAATGGCGTGCTGCGCTCGACCAGCCACCGCGTGGTCAATCCGGCCCCGGACCGGGCCAGCCATGCCCGCTATTCGATGCCCTACTTCCTCCATTTCCGCTCCGATTTCATGATCGAGGCGCTGCCGGGCACAGTGCCCGCGGGCGAGCAGCCGAAAGAGCCGCCGATCACCGCCGACGACTATCTCCAGGAGCGGCTGAGGGAAATTAAGCTGAAATAGCTGGCGGGTTACCCGGCGTCATTCAAATTGGCCGGGCCGAAACCGTGCGGAATGAGGGTCGAGACGCTGTGGCTCTCAATGGCTGACCCATCGCCATTGGAGCAAATGATCTCGATATCGCGGCCGGACAGGCAGGAGGCTTCGTAGATCGCCTGGCGGCAGCCGCCGCACGGCGTGCAGACGAGGTCGCCGGCGAGGCTTGCGCCGGACCCGTCGCCGCCTGAAACCGCGATCCGCGCGACATTCTTCAACCCGAAAGCAAGATGGGCGGCAGATAACGCACTTTGCTCGGCGCAGACGCCAAGGCGATAGCAAGCATTTTCGACATTGACGCCGGTCACCACTGCGCCGTCGACGCTCTCGATCGCGCAGCCGACCGAAAAGCGGGAATAGGGCGCATAGGCCTTGAGCGCGGCTTCGCGCGCCGTGGCGATCAATTGTTTTTCGTTCATGGCTTTGCCTTTATGCGCGGGCAGACCCTCGCCGCAATGTCTCGTGGAGTAATCATGAAGCGTATCGCCTTCCTCGTGCCACTCGTCCTTCTAGGCGCCTGCACGACGACGCCACCGTCCTCGGTCGCGACCGCACCGGTCGAAGTGCAGATACTGGCCATCAATGACTTCCATGGGAACCTTGAGACGCCGGAGGGCACGGTCCCAATCACCGGCGCGGACGGGGTGGACGTAAATGCTCATCTGGGCGGCGCGGCGCAGCTCGCCGGCAAACTCGAGGAGCTCCGCACCGGCCACGCCAATAGCATCACCGTCGCGGCTGGAGACCTGATCGGTGCTTCGCCGCTGGCCTCGGCCTGGTTTCTTGATGAGCCGACGATCGACGCTCTCAACCTAGCCGGCCTGGAGCTGGCCGCGGTCGGCAATCACGAGTTCGACAAGGGATCGAGCGAGCTGTTGCGGATGCAGAAGGGCGGCTGTGACAAATTCACGACCCGCCAGCCATGCCAGCTTGAGCCATTCAAGGGCGCGCGCTTCACCTATCTCGCCGCCAACGTCCAGCGGACCGACGGCACGACACTGTTCCCGGGCACCGCCATCCGCCATTACGGCCCCGTCAGGGTCGGCTTCATCGGCATGACGCTGAAGGACACCGGCATTCTCGCCAGCCCGGCTGGCGTGGCCGGGCTGGCTTTCGCCGACGAAGCGGCAACCGCCAACGCACTGGTGCAGTCGCTGAAAGCGCAAGGCGCGGATACGGTCGTCTTGCTGATCCACCAGGGCGGCAAGGCGCCCAAGGCCTACCAGACCTCGACCTGCGAAGGGCTGGCCGGGCCGATCCTCGACATTCTCGATCGGCTCGACCCGGCCATCCGCACCATTGTTTCCGGCCATACACATCAGGCCTACGCCTGTACGCTCGACCGGGGCGGTGCGCCTCGGCTGCTAACCAGCGCCGGCAAATATGGGTTCATGGCGACCGACATTCGCCTCGACTTCAACCCCGCAACCCGCGCGCTGATTTCCTCATCTGCGACGAATGTTGCGGTGTCCGCCAATGGCAATGTCGATACTCAGGTGGCGTCGCTCACCAATCGCTACGTCAAGGCCGCCGCGCCGGTGGCCGAGCGCGTGGTGGGCAAGCTCGCAGGCCCCGCCCCGCGATCTGAGACTGAAGGCGAATCTCCCGCGGCGGCGCTGGTCGCCGACGCGGAACTTGAGGTGGCGCGGCGACCGGACCAGGGCCGCGCCCAAATCGCCTTCACCAACGCCACTGGCGTCCGCACCGGCCTGTTCCCGAAGCCGGACGGCAGCGTGACCTTCGGCCAGATTTTCCAGATGCAGCCGTTCGGCAACAATCTCGTCACCAAAAATTACACGGGCGCCCAATTGAAGGCCGCCCTGGAGCAGCAATTCAAGACTGTCGACGGCAAAGGCCGGGTTACATCGTTGCTGATTCCTTCGCTTGGCTTCCGGTTCCGCTACGACCTCACACGGCCCGACGGCGACCGGATCACTCGCATGGACCTGGACGGCAAGCCGATTGATCCAGCCGCCAGCTATCGCGTGACGGTCAACAATTTCCTGAGCTCGGGCGGCGACGGTTTTTCGGCCTTCTCTGCCGGGACTGACGCCGTCGATGGCGGAATGGACCTCGACGCGATGGAGACTTGGCTGGCCAAGGGCCAGCCGGTTCCGGCGTTAGGCCGAACCATGGACTAACGCAGCGGCGGCTCGTCAAAGCTGCGGAGTTTCCGGCTGTGCAGGCCGTCGCCCTCGTTGCGGAGAATATCCAGCGTCTCGATCCCGATCCTGAGGTGCTGGCTGATTGCCCGCTCGTAAAAGGCATTGGCCTGGCCGGGCAGCTTCAATTCGCCGTGGATCGGCTTGTCGGAGACGCACAGCAGCGTCCCGTAGGGCACTCGGAAGCGGTAGCCCTGGGCCGCAACGGTGGCGGATTCCATGTCGATCGCCACGGCACGGCTCTGGTTGAAGCGCAGCGCGCTCAGCGTGTAGCGCAGCTCCCAGTTGCGGTCGTCGGTGGTGACGACTGTCCCGGTACGAAGCCGCTTTTTGACGCTGTCCTCATCTTCCCCGGTGACGGTCAGCGCCGCGTTGTAGAGCGCGGTCTGGACTTCGGCGATGGCCGGGATCGGGATTTCGACCGGCAGCACGTCATCGAGCACATGGTCGTCACGCAGATAGGCGTGGGCGAGGACATAGTCGCCGATGGTCTGGCTAGGCCGCAAGCCGCCGCAGTGGCCGATCATCAGCCACGCCTCCGGACGAAGCACCGCGATATGGTCGCAGATCGTTTTGGCGTTGCTTGGTCCGACGCCGATGTTGACCAGCGTAATGCCGTCGCCGTCGGGCGTGATCAGGTGATAGGCCGGCATCTGGTGACGGCGCCACGCCCCCGCAGCGATCTGCTCCTCCGCGTCGGCCAGGTCGCCATGCTCAAAACTGCCGCCCGGTACCGACAGGCTGGTGAAGCGGCTGTCGGGATCGCGCAGCGCCGCAATCGCGAAGCGAACGAACTCATCGACATAGCGGACATAGTTGGTGAACAGCACGAACCGCTGGAAATGCTCGGTCGGCGTTCCGGTGTAATGCTTCAGCCGCGCCAGGCTGAAATCGGTCCGGAGCGCGTCGAACAGGGCCAGCGGCCGGGTTGGGTCGAGCGCCACGTCCCAGGCGCCGTCGGCCACCTCGTCGCCTATGTGGACCAGGTCGGTTGACGGGAACCAGCGCGACAGCTCGGCCGTCGAAATTCCTTCGAGGTCGAGGTCGCTGCCGTCGAGCACATAGGGGTAGGGGATTTCGCTGGCAGAGGTTCCGACGCTGATCTTGACCGGATAGTCGCGGATCAGATGCTCCAGCTGTTCTCGCAGATAGTCGCGGAACAAGGCGGGCCGGGCGATCGACGCGGTATAGATTCCCGGCTGGTTGAGACGCGCGAAAGCCCGGTCCGGGGTCGGCGGCGGAATTTCCGGATCATATTCGATCCGTAGTTCGGGGTAGGCGAAGATTCCGTCATCGCGCTTGGCGGGGTCAGGCCGGATCCCCTTTTCGGAGTAGTCGGCAAGGGCCTCGCGAAGGGCAGTTACGGAAGTTGAGTAGCGGGTTTCGAGCAGGTCGAGGACTGCCTCGATATTTTTCGGTTCTGTCATGAGGTTCCCGCTTGGCGTCAGATTGTGGCGCTGGCAAGACATGTTGCAATCATAAGCAAGCTTATTATATGCGGCGTTATGAAAGAACTTGCCTGGGAAATCGCCGAAACCCATCGAGCAATGCGCCGCTATTATGATCGGCGCGCCGCAGCCTTGGGAGTTACCACGGCGCAGTGGCGCGTGATTGCCCATGTCGGGCACTCGCCAGGCCTAAAGCAGGTTGAACTCGCCGAGCGGCTGGACGTTGAGCCCATCACCGCCGGAAGGATCGTTGACCGGCTCGAGGAGGCTGGATTGGTCGAGCGGCAGCCGGATCCTGCTGACCGCCGCGCCTGGCGGCTGTTCCTGACCGGGAAAGCCGAGCCGATCAGCGGCAAATTGCGTGATCTGGCGGAAGATATGGCGGACGAAGCCTTTGCCGGCTTTGCCCAGGAACAATTGCAGTTGATCCGCGCCCAACTCGCCCAGGTACGCGAAAATGTGGCCAGAGCGGACAGCGCCCAGAGGAAGTCGGCATGAACCGGATGAGCGACCTCACAACCGAGACGGTGACGAAGCTGAAACCGAAGAACAGCCGCGCGGTCCTCATGCTGTCGATCCCGCTGCTGATCGCTGCGATCGGACTCTATTTCTGGCTTACCAGCGGCGGCAGCGTGTCGACCGACAATGCGGCGGTTAAGCAGGACATTGTGTCGGTCAGCGCCCAGGTAAACGGCCCGGTGGTCGACGTCGCGGTCAAGAACGGCGTTAGGGTGAAGCGCGGCGACCTGTTGTTCCGGATCGACCCGGCGCCGTTCCGCGTCGCCCTCGAGCAAGCGGAAGGGCAGCTCGCAGCAGCCCGGCTGCAAACGAGTCAGCTCAGGACCCAGGCCGCGGGTACCGGCGCGGATATCGTCGGCGCTCAGGCGAATCTGGCGATCAAGCGCAATACGCTCGGCCGCCAGGCAGCCCTGCTTAAGCGCGGTTTTACAACACGCGCCGACTATGAAGATGCGCTCAACGAGGTGCGCACCGCCGAGACCGAGTTGGCCGACGCCCGTGCACGGTCCGCCAACGCCAGCGCGGCGCTGGCTCCTGGCGAGCAACCGTCAATCGCCCAGGCCCAGGCCATGGTCGACAAGGCCCGACTCGACTTGTCGCGCACCGAGATCCGCGCGCCGATGGACGGCACGATCGCCAATGCCGACAAGCTGCAGGTCGGCCAAATGGCCGTGCTCGGCGTCGGCATGCTGTCGCTCGTGCACGATACCCACGCCTGGGTGGAGGCCAATTTCAAGGAAAAGGACGTCGGCCGGATGGTCCCCGGCCAGCGCGCCGAAATCGAAATCGATGCGTATCCCGGTACCTCGTTCAAGGGTCATGTCGAAAGCCTTGGCGCCGGTACGGGCAGCGAATTTGCGATCATTCCGTCGCAAAATGCCAACGGCAATTGGGTCAAGGTCACCCAGCGCGTGCCGGTTCGCATTGCATTCGACGGCAACCCGTCGCGGCCAATGATCGCGGGGCTCTCCTCAACTGTGACCGTCAAGTTCGACAACTGAGGATAGGTCGTTGAGCGATACCTCAGCCCAGCAGGCCAGCCATCCGCTGCCGGCGGGCGTACGGATCATCGTCACCATCGGCGTGATGATGGCCGTCCTGCTGCAAGTGCTCGATACGACCATCGCCAACGTCGCTCTGCCGCACATGCAGGCGAGCCTCAGCGCCAGTCAGGACAGCATCAACTGGGTTCTGACCAGCTATATCGTTGCGTCGGCCATTGCGTTGCCGATCGCCGGCTGGCTGGCCGACCGGATCGGGCGGAAGCGGCTGCTGCTTATGTCGGTGGTCGGCTTCACGGCGGCATCGGTGCTTTGTGCTATCGCAACCTCGCTGACCGAAATGGTGGTATTCCGGGCGCTGCAGGGCGTTAGTGGCGCCTTCATCGTGCCGCTTGCCCAGGCCACCCTGTTCGACATCAACCCGCGCGAAAAGCACAGCCAGGCGATGGCATTGTTCGGCGGCGGCGTGATGATCGGACCGATCCTGGGGCCGGTCCTCGGCGGCTGGCTGACCGACAATTACAACTGGCGCTGGGTATTCCTGGTCAACTTGCCGATCGGTGTCATCTGTGCCTTCCTCATGGCGCGGTTCATGCCCCAGGCCGAGAAGCACGACCGCAAGTTCGACCTGTTCGGATTTGCCTTGCTGGCGATCGCGCTCGGCGCCTTGCAGCTGTTCCTTGATCGCGGCGAACAAAATGACTGGTTCACTAGCGCCGAGACCATGATCGAAGTGGGTGTGGCGATTGCCGCATCGTGGATGTTCGTCACTCACATCGCCACGGCCAAGCATCCCTTGTTCGAGCGGTCGATGTTCGTCGATCGCAATTTCTCCACCGGCCTTTTGTTCATGGCCGTTACCGGCGTGTTGCTGCTGGCTGGCCTGGCGCTGCTGCCGCCGCTTCTCCAAAACCTCTATGGATATTCAGTCCTGCAGTCGGGCTATCTGACTGCGCCGCGCGGCGTTGGCACCCTCATTTCGATGCTGCTGGCGGGCCGATTGACCGGCAGGATTGATTCCCGCCTGCTGGTCGGCATCGGAGTAGCGCTGATGGGCGTTTCCCTGTGGATGATGACCGGCTTCGCTATCGACCAGCCGTCGACACCGGTGATCATGAGCGGCGTCGTCCAGGGGCTTGGACTGGGCCTGATCTTCGTTCCACTCCAGAGCCTGGCATTCGAGACCCTGGCGCCGCGGATGCGGACCACGGCGGCGAGCTTGCTCAACCTGTCACGCAACATCGGCGGATCGGTCGGCATCTCCGTGGTAAGCACGCAGTTGGTGCGGATGACCCAGGTCGCACATGCCGACATTGCCAGTCAGATCACCGCACAGACCATACCGACCGCCGACCCGACCATCCTGCAAACCATTGCGCCGCAGGGATCGGTCGCGATCGCGATGATCAACGCCGAGGTCACCCGGCAGGCGCTGTTCATCGCCTATCTCGACGACTTCAAGCTGATGATGTTGGTCACCTTCGCCGTGCTGCCGCTGCTGCTGTTGATGAAGCGCGGCAACCGGGTTGGAACCGGGCCGCAACAGCATGTGGCGATGGACTGAGGGCCGGAAGCCCAGCGCAGGTCAGGCGGCGACGTAACCGCCGTCGATCATATGGATCGACCCGTTGCAATAGGACGATGCCTCGCTGGCGAGGAAGGCGAGCAAATGCGCGACTTCCTCGTTGGTGCCATAGCGCCGCATCGGAATGCCAGCCTCGATTCCGCCCCGCAAGGCGGCGGGATCGTCCGGCGAAAGCTGATCTTGCAGGGAAGCAATCATCCGGTTGTCGATCGGGCCGGGGCCAACCGCGTTGACGCGGATGTTCGATGGGCCGAGCTCCAGCGCCGCGGTCTTCACCAGGCCGTAAACCGCATGCTTGCTTGCGATATAGGGCGCCATTGCCGGAAAGCCGATGCAGCCGGCAATCGACGACAGGGCCACGATCGACCCGCCGCCGCGCGCCTTGAGCGGAGCCACACAATGTTTGATCGATAGCCAGACGCCAGTGACGTTCGTCCTCATCGTGTCCTCGAACTCCTCGACGCTCAGCGCTTCGATGGGCTTCAGCGTCCCTTCCGTGCCCGCGTTGGCGATGAGGATGTCGAGCCCACCAAAGCGTTCGAGCGTCGCTGCCACCGCCGCCGCAAAGCCATTCTCGTCAGCCGCTTCCGCAACGCTGCTTGCAACGTCGCCGATCGACTTCAGGCGTGAAAGGACAGCCTCCAGCTTGTCCGCCGACCGACCAACCAGCATCACCTTGGCGCCGAGCTGCAGGAAGAGTTTGGCGGTGGCTTCGCCAATGCCGCCAGTGGCACCGGTTACGATTGCGACCTTGCCATCGAGCCTCTGCTTGTTGATTTCGTCGGTCATTCCCACTCTCCGCAAGAGGCCCAGATGACGCGCACGAAAAGCCGCCTAGCACGCGAGATAGAGCGTGGCCACGAATATGGCCGCTGACCGCGGCCTGCTTTCCGTTCGAGTGACGCCGCGTTCCACCAAGCCGGGAATCGGCGAATGGCAGACAGATCCGGCTGGCCGTCCCTTTTTGGAGGTTCGCGTTGCTGCCGCTCCAGCTGACGGAGCAGCCAACGCAGAAGTTATCAAGCTGCTCGCCAAGGCGCTCGGCGTGCCGAAGGGCTCAATCAAACTCATTAGCGGCAAGACCAGCCGGCTGAAGCGGCTTGAAATACCGCTTGCCGATGCAGAAATCCGCGACCTGCTCAGTCGCTGATCAGGCTCATGCAGGTGCCGCCGGCCTCCGCCTTCTGCAGCTCCGAAAGCTCTACTTCGACAACGGCGAAACCGCGATCACGCAAGCGCCGCGCCGTCTTCGGGCTGCCGGCCGCGTAGATCAGCCGGTCGCCGGCGAGCACGACATTGGCGGCGAATGGCTCATCTTCGCTGACCGGCAAGGCTTCCGTACCTTCGAACAGCGCGGGATCGGCCCATTCGGGATTGATCAAAAGGGTGGGGACACCGCGATTATCCAATCCGGCGAAGGTGGCGGCGGTCTTGAGGTGCAGGCAGCGGTCCAGCTCGACTGGGACGACCCAATATCCAAGCGGCGATACCACCGCCTGCAGTGCATGGGTGCCCGCGGCGTCGGTCCTGCTCGACTGACCGACATAGAGGGTGTTTTCGATGCGAAGTACGTCGCCACCGTCGAGTGTCCCGGTGGAGAGATGATGGACGGTGAAATGAGGCTTCAGCCCCTCGGCCGTCGAATATATCTCGCCCGCACGCGATGCCGCGCCGGGCCGGGTGATGACGGCATGGTCGCCCAGCAGGATGGCAGTGTCTTCGACGAACACCGCATCCGGATCATCGGCCAGATAGGGCAGGCGAATGATTTCGAATCCGGCATCGCTGAGTGCCTGTTCGTACGCGGCATGCTGCGCGACGGCGAGGTCCGGATCGATCGGCCGGCGGTCGAGATGGGTCAATGCGCAGTCGACGATGCGCGGGCTGATCTGGCGAGTGAAGGCGAGAGGCATTGGCCGGTCCTAGCCGAGCAAGCCCAAAAGAAAAGGGCGGCCCGGAATTCCGGACCGCCCTTTCTTGTTCCGTGCTGAAACGCTTAGCGCTTCGAGAACTGGAAGCTGCGGCGAGCCTTGGCCCGGCCGTACTTCTTGCGCTCGACCACGCGGCTGTCGCGGGTCAGGAAGCCTTCGCGTTTCACTGCCGAGCGGAGCGCCGGCTCGAAGCGCGACAGCGCCTGGGCAATGCCGTGCTTGACCGCGCCGGCCTGTCCCGACAAGCCGCCGCCCTTGACGGTGGCGACGACGTCATACTGACCGACACGATCGGTGATGCCGAACGGCTGGTTGATCACCAGTCGCAGCGTCGGACGAGCGAAATAGATCGACTGATCGCGGCCGTTGACCTCGATTTTGCCTGAGCCCGGCTTCAGCCAGACGCGTGCAACCGCGTCCTTGCGGCGGCCGGTCGCATAGGCGCGGCCATATTTGTCGAGCTGCTGCTCGCGCAGCGGGGTTTCCACTTGGGTCACGACCGGAGCGGCCGGGGCTTCGACGGCGTCAGCCGCCGGAGCTTCAACCGTCGCGGTCTCAGCAGCCGTGGTTTCGGCGACGGCCGGGGTTTCCGGCTCCTGGCCGGTCAGCGCGCCGAGGTCGGAAAGGGACTTCTTGCCAGCCATGTTATGCGCCCACCTTGTTCTTGCGGTTCATCGACGCGACGTCGAGCAGTTCGGGGTTCTGGCCGCCGTGCGGATGCTCGGCGCCGTTGTAGAGGTGCAGGGCACGCATCTGATCGCGGCCAAGCGGGCCGCGCGGGATCATGCGTTCCACGGCCTTTTCCAGGACGCGCTCGGGGAAGCGGCCTTCGAGCACTTTGCCCGCGGTCACTTCCTTCAAGCCGCCGGCATAGCCGGTGTGCTTGTAATAAATCTTGTTCTGCAGCTTGCGGCCGGTGAAGCGAACCTTGTCGGCGTTGATGACGACGACATGGTCGCCGCAATCGACGTGCGGGGTGAAGCTCGGCTTGTGCTTGCCGCGCAAGATGTTGGCAATGATCGTCGCGACGCGGCCGACCACCAGGTTCTCGGCATCGATCAGATGCCATTTTTTCTCCACCTCGGCCGGCTTCACCGACTTGGTGGTCTTCATCAGCGCCTTCATGGGCTGGACCTCTTCTTCAAAAATGCGGGAGGCGCCACCCAAGGCAGCGCCGTCGGGCGGCCTAATGATGATGGGGGCCGAGAAAGTCAAGCAAAAGCGGGGATTTGCGAA
>DATJKE010000075.1:0-12671 GCA_035491735.1 Sphingomicrobium sp. | reverse complement strand
CCGATGGTCGCCCGGACGATCTTAGTCGGCTGGGCCGGCGGCTCGCCGATCGCAATGGCGTCGACCGCGGCCATTCCCTCGATCACCCGCCCGAACGCGGTGTAATGATGGTCGAGCTTGAATGTCGGCGCGAGCATGATGAAGAACTGGCTGTTGGCGCTGTTGAGCTGCTCGGCACGCGCCATCGATGTCACCCCGCGCATGTGCGGGAGTTCGTTGAATTCGGCCGGGAGGTCAGGAAGTGTCGAGCCTCCCTCGCCGGTGCCTTTGGGATCTCCGCCCTGGGCCATGAAACCCGCGATTACGCGGTGGAAGATCAACCCATTGTAGAAGCCGTTCGTGGTCAGCTGCTGGATTCGATAGACATGCTGGGGCGCAATATCGGGCCGCAACTGGATCACCACCTTGCCGCCGTTGCTGAGCTCCAGAGTCCATTTGTTGGCGGGGTCGGCGGCGACCTCGGCCGGCGCGGTCAGCGAAGCGGGCGGCTTGGGCGGCGGCGGAGGCGGATTCTTTGCCGCGATCAAGGTGAACGCCAGAAAAGGCAACGCGAACAATATCTTGCTCATTTTCACTCCCCAAACCCCGTCATCGTCCGCCTAGAGCAGCGCTGCGCCACGCGCCAGTGCTATTTGCCAAGCTTGGCCGCGACGTCCTTCGCCACCGGGGGGGTGACGAATTTGTCGATCGCTCCGCCATAGCGGGCGATTTCTTTCACCAGCCTTGACGCGATCGGCTGTAACGACACATCCGCCATAAGAAAGACGGTCTCGATCCGGTCATTGAGCTGTTGGTTCATGCCGGCCATCTGATACTCATATTCAAAGTCGGCGACCGCTCTGAGGCCCCGCAGGATCAAGCCCGCCCCCTGGGCTTCGGCAAAATCCATCAACAGGGAATCGAATTCCACGACACTCACCCCGGCGATGTCGGACGTTTCGCGCCGGACCATCGCCATCCGTTCGCCGACGCTGAACATCGGTTCCTTCGACAAATTGGTCGTCACTCCGATTACCAGCCGGTCGACGAGGTGCGCACCCCGCCGGATAATATCGAGATGGCCGAGCGTGATCGGGTCAAACGTTCCCGGATAGACGCCAATGCGTTCCCTCCCCGCCATCAGCGGTCCCTTTCCTCGACATAGCGGGCGACGGCCCGAAGCAGGTCCGCTTCCGCTCCATGATCCTGGAGATGCTCGATCGCCTGATTTACCAGCATCGCACACTGCGCTCGGGCGCGCTCTTCACCGAGCAGCGAGACAAAGGTCGCCTTGCCGGCCCGTTCGTCCTTGCGCAGCCGCTTTCCGGCCGCGGCTTCGTCCCCTGCATGATCGAGCAAATCGTCGGCGATCTGGAAGGCGAGGCCGATGTCGCGGGCGTAGCCGTGATAAGGGGTGCGCGCCTCGGGCGGCAGGCGCCCCATAATGCATGCAGCTTCGACGGCAAATTCGATCAAGGCGCCGGTCTTCAGCTGCTGCATCCGGGTAATTGAGCCGATGTCGAGATCCTGCCCCTCAGCCGCCAGGTCGAGCATCTGCCCGCCCGCCATGCCTTGCGGTCCAGATGCCCGAGCCAGCTCAATCACCAGTTCCGACCGGACAAATGGATCTTCGTGGGTCGCCGGATCGGCAATAATTTCAAACGCCAGGTCGTGAAAACAGTCGCCGGCCAGAACTGCCGTCGATTCGTCGTAGGCTCGATGGACGGTGGGCTTGCCTCTGCGGAGGTCGTCGTCGTCCATGCACGGCAAATCGTCATGGATCAGCGAATAAACATGGATCGCCTCGATCGCTGCCCCGGCGCGGATGCTACGTTCCTCGTCGATCCGAAATAGACGGCCGGTAGCGACAGTCAGCAGCGGGCGAATGCGCTTGCCGCCGCCCAGCCCGGCATGGCGCATCGCCTCAAATAGCCGGTCGCGGCCGTCGCCTGAACTCTGAAGATAGTGGGAGAAGACCGCCTCGACCTTGGCGGCAATGCGGTTGGCCTCGATCGCTAGAGCGGCCCCGGACACGCCGGCCTCAAGCAGCATCGAACGGCTTCGTACCCTGCGGCTGACCGTCGGGCCCCAGCGCGATCTGTTCGATCCGCGCCTGAGCCGCCTTCAGCCGCGCCTCACAGTGCCGCTTCAGCCGGTCGCCGCGCTGGTAAAGTTCAATCGATTCATCGAGCGGCGCCTGCCCCTGTTCGAGACTGCGCACGATCTGCTCGAGTTCAGCCAGAGCCGCCTCGAAGCTCAGATCCTCGATGTCGCTCAAATCAGCCGAGCTACGTTCCATGCCCTACTCCTGCGCTAGGGGCGGAGCGGAATCAACGCTTGAACGGGTCCTTGATGCCAGGAACGATTTCGTCCGACGGCTCGCCAGCAGCATCGGCCATCGCTGCCTCGACGTCGCGGGCATGCTGATCGCGCTCGGCGCGAAGCTGCACGATCAGCGCTTCACGATCGCTGGCCAGACGCTCGTCGGTCGGCGCGACGGTGCCGGCTGCCTTCTGCGCCTTGGCGACGGCGGCATCCAGCTCGCGCTGGCTGGTAAGGCCCAAAGTGACCGGGTCCTTCGGCTGGATGTTGGCCATATTCCAATGGGTCCGCTCGCGGATTGCGGCGATCGTCGTTCGGGTGGTGCCGATCAGCTTCGAAATTTGGCCGTCCGACACTTCCGGATGGTTGCGGATGATCCAGGCAATCCCGTCCGGCTTGTCCTGCCGCTTGGAAACCGGCGTGTAGCGCGGTCCCTTGGTGCGGGTGACCGGGTCCGGCGCCTTGTGCATCTTCAGCTCATAGTCGGGATCCGCCTGCCCCTTCTCGATCTCTTCATGGGTCAGCTCGCCCGACCGGATCGGGTCGCGGCCAGTCAGCTTGGTGGCGGCCGTGTCATCGGCGATCGCCTGCACCTCAAGCACGTGCAGCCCGCAGAAATCGGCAATCTGCGAGAAGCTCAGGGACGTATTTTCGACCAGCCAGGCGGCGGTCGCATGGGGCATCAGCGGCTGTGCCATCTCATTCTCCGCAAACAATAAGGGCCGCCCCACCGAAGGAGCGGCCAATTGACGAGCGCTCTAGTCCCGCGCCCGCGTCAGGGCAAGCGGAGTCTAGTCGTTAAGGCCGACATGTTCTTCCATGGTCATGATCCGCTCCATCCAGCGGATTAGCTCCGGATAGGCTTCCAGGTCGAATTCGGCTTCGTCGGCGACATGGGTGTAGGCGAACAGGCAGATGTCGGCGAGGCTGAACTGGTCGGCGACGAACCATTTTCGCGATTCCAGATGCCTGTCCATCAGGTCGAGTGCGGCGAGCCCGGCTTCGCGCTTCGGCTTGATCTGGATCCGCTGGGCATCGGACAAGGCGTCGAGACCAACGAACCGCAGCCAAAAGCGCATCGTGGCAATGTTGGGCTCGTGGTTATACTGCTCCCAGAACATCCAGCGCAGCATGTCGGCCTGGTCGAAATGGCCGTCGGGGATCAGCTTGCTCCCGTTGGCGAGATAAAAGCAGATGGCATTGCTTTCGGGGAGGAAGCGGTCGCCGTCCTGAAGCACCGGAATTCGGCCATTGGCGTTGACGTCGCGCAGATACTCCTCAGTCCGCGTTTCGCCCTTCATGATGTCGTAATTCTTGCGTTCCAACTCCAGCCCGAGGTGCGCCGCGGTCAGCCGGATCTTGTAGCAATTCCCCGACCGCGCATCTTCGTGAAGAATAAGCCCGCTCATAATAGGGTCCCCGCTCGCCGCGCAATTTGGACCCTAGGTCGTTAGCACGATCTTGCCGACATGGTCACCCGCTTCCATCCGCGAATGAGCCGCCGCCGCCGCTTCGAGCGGGAAGCTTTGGTCCATCACCGGTTTCAGCCGATTACCCTCGACATAGGGCCAGACCGTCTGCGCAATTTCATCCCGGACCATCGTCTTGAAGGCCAGATCGCGTGGCCTAAGGGTCGATCCGGTCAAGGTCAGGCGCCGCCGCATGATGTCCGGGATCGTGATTTCCGCCATGGGCCCTCGCTGAAAGGCAATCGACACGTGACGCCCGTCGTCGGCCAGGCAGGCGAGGTTCTTCGGCACATAATCGCCGCCGACCATGTCGAGCACGACTGCGACGCCATTTCCCTCGGTCCAGCGCTGCACCGCATCGACGAAGTCCGTGGTCTGGTAATTGATGGCGTGGGACGCGCCGAGTTCGATTGCGGCGGCGCATTTCTCGTCACTGCCGCATGTGACGATCACATCCAGCCCGAACAAGGTGCCGAGCTTGATCGCCATCGTGCCGATGCCGCTGGTGCCGCCATGAACCAGTACCGTATCGCCATCGGCCGCAAAACCGCGCTCGAACAAATTGACCCAGACGGTGAACAGGGCTTCCGGCAGCGCTGCTGCCTCGCTCATCCGAAGCACCTCGGGCACTGGCAGGCACGTCCCGGCCGGCGCAACGCAATAGTCGGCATATCCTCCGCCCGCGACCAGCGCACACACCTTGGTGCCTATAAGATGAGTCGCTCCCTGCCCCGCCGCGACCACCGTGCCCGAAATCTCCAGCCCCGGAATGTCGGTGACGCCGGGCGGCGGCGGGTAAAGCCCCATGCGCTGCAGCACGTCGGGCCGGTTGACGCCCGCAGCCGCGACCTTGAGCAGCACTTCGCCCTTGCCAGGCCGGGGAGTCGGACGGGACGCCATTTTCAGCTGATCGGGACCGCCAGGTGAAGCGATCTCGACCACCCGCATTATATCCGGGATGATGTCGGTCATTTACGCCCCCGTACTTGCCGCGCGCCTTATTGACTTGGCCGCTCCATGGGTCAACTTTGCGCCGTATGGACGAGGATGACTTCTTTTCCAGCAAGCCGCAGGACCCGCTAACGCTGCTCGTCAAGCAGGACCTCGGGCCGATGTCGCAGGACGAACTGGCTGAACGCATTGAGCTGTTGAAGGGCGAGATTGGGCGGGTCGAGCAGCATATGGCTGCAGTCTCCGCCCATCGATCTGCCGCCGACGAGCTGTTCAAGAAGTAGCAGCGAGGCCACAGCGCGACGAACTGCTTCGTCCGGGCTGCCTTTGCCCTTGATTGCCGGATCGAACAGGCCAACATTGAGAGTCGAGCCCACCGGCTCCCCGGTGGGCATGGAGTATCCGAATGCCCAGTTTCGCTCGCGAACTTGAAACTACGCTGCATAACGCTCTCGGCGAGGCGTCGAAGCGGCGCCACGAATATGCGACCCTTGAGCATCTGCTGATCGCGCTGGTCGATGACAACCATGCCAGCCAGGTAATGACTGCCTGCGGCGTCAACCGCGACGAACTGAAGGCTACGGTCAAAGGCTATCTCGACAATGAGCTGGGCGCGTTGGTCGCCGACAGCGCCACCGACCCGACCCCGACCAGCGGCTTCCAGCGCGTCGTTCAGCGCGCAATCCTCCACGTCCAATCGTCCGGCCGCGACGAGGTTACCGGCGCCAATGTGCTGGTCGCCCTATTCTCCGAGCGCGAAAGCTATGCGGTCTATTTCCTGCAGCAGCAGGACATGAGCCGCCTCGATGCGGTTACCTACATCAGCCATGGCGTCGGCAAGGGCGACACCTCTGTCGAGCCGAGCCCGCCGCAGGGCGCAGAGGAAAAGACCGAAAGCAAGAGCGACAAGAAGGAAAGCGCGCTCCAACAGTTCACGGTCAACCTCAACGACAAGGCCAGGGCCGGCAAGGTCGACCCGCTGATCGGCCGCATGCCGGAGGTCGACCGGACCGTGCAGATCCTTTGCCGCCGGTCGAAGAACAACCCGCTCTACGTCGGCGACCCTGGCGTCGGCAAAACCGCGATCGCGGAGGGTCTCGCCCGCAAGATCATCGAAGGTGACGTGCCCGAAGTCCTCAAGGAAGCAGTGATCTACGCGCTCGACATGGGCGCGCTGCTCGCCGGCACCCGCTATCGCGGCGATTTCGAGGAGCGGCTGAAATCCGTCGTGTCGGAGCTGGAGAAGCTGCCGCATGCAATCCTGTTCATCGACGAGATCCACACTGTGATCGGCGCCGGGGCGACCTCGGGTGGAGCAATGGACGCCTCGAACCTGCTTAAGCCCGCCCTGTCATCCGGCGCGATCCGTTGCATCGGCTCGACCACCTACAAGGAATTCCGCAATCATTTCGAAAAGGACCGCGCCCTGCTCCGCCGGTTCCAGAAGATCGACGTCAACGAACCGACGGTCGAAGACACGATCAAGATCATTGCCGGCCTGCGCAGCTCGTTCGAGCAGCATCATGGCGTCCGCTACACGACCGACGCGATCAAGTCGGCGGTCGAGTTATCCGCGCGCTACATCCACGACCGCAAGCTGCCCGACAAGGCGATCGACGTGATTGACGAGGTCGGAGCGATGCAGATGCTGGTCCCGCCGTCGCGCCGCAAGAAGACGATTACCGTAAAGGAAATCGAGGCGGTCGTGGCGACCATGGCGCGCATCCCGCCGAAGTCGGTCTCAACCGACGACAAGCGGGTGCTGGAGACGCTGGAAGCCGACCTCAAGCGCGTTGTGTTCGGCCAGGACCTGGCAATCGAGAAGCTCTCCTCGGCAATCAAATTGAGCCGCGCGGGCCTGCGCGATCCCGACAAGCCGATCGGCAACTATCTCTTCTCGGGCCCGACCGGCGTCGGCAAGACCGAAGTCGCCCGCCAGCTCGCTTCGGTCATGGGCATCCCGCTGCAGCGGTTCGACATGTCCGAATATATGGAGCGCCATTCGGTCAGCCGGCTGATCGGCGCGCCTCCGGGCTATGTCGGCTATGATCAGGGCGGCTTGCTAACCGACGCGGTCGACCAGCATCCCCACTGTGTGCTACTGCTCGATGAGATCGAGAAGGCGCACCCGGACCTGTTCAACATCCTGTTGCAGGTAATGGATAACGGCAAGCTCACCGACCATCACGGCAAGACGGTCGACTTCCGCAACACCATCCTCATCATGACCACGAATGCCGGTGCCTCCGACATGGCGCGGGAGAGCATTGGCTTCGGCGCGGCCAGCCGCGAGGATGCGCAAGAGGACGCGGTCAAGAAGATGTTCACGCCGGAGTTCCGCAACCGCCTCGATGCGGTAGTGCCCTTCGCTTACCTGCCCCCGGCAGTGGTCGCTCGGGTGGTCGACAAGTTCATCCTGCAGCTCGAACTGCAGCTTGCCGATCGCAACGTACATATTGAGCTCGACGACCAGGCGCGCGAGTGGCTCACCAATCGCGGCTACGACAAGCTCTATGGCGCACGCCCGATGCAGCGGCTGGTGCAGGAGAAGATCAAGCAGCCGCTGGCCGAGGAACTGCTGTTCGGCAAGCTGGTCGACGGCGGGGAGGTCAAGGTGCACATCAAGGATGGCGCACCAGTCTTCGAGATGACTCCTGCGCCGCCCAAGCCGCCCAAAGGCAAGAAACCGGAGCCGCCCAAGGCCAAGGCCAAGCGCAAGGCGAGCGGCGAGGCTCCGGCGGCCGAATAGCGACAAACGCAAAAGGGCCGGGGCGAAAACCCCGGCCCTGTTTATTTATTCCGCCAATATTGTGTGGGACTTATTTCCCCGAATCCGACGACGTAAGATAGTTCGGTGTCATCACCGTCGAAGGATTGGCCGACGCCTTCGGAGCTTGTTGCAACAGCTTGAGGTTGAACTTTTCCTTGAACTGGCAGCCGAATTGCGTGCCTTTGGTCCAGCGCACTTCGGCGTCGATCAGGCTGCCGGTCGCGAAGTCCAACTGGATCAGCGTGCCGTCGGTTAGTTGCTCGCGGGATTCGACCAGCGCCCCGCCACTCGAGATATTCCTGAGGCGCGCTCCGACCACCCGGCCCTGATAGTGCAGGAGCGCAGCGCGGATGATTCGGATGCGCGGTTCGCGCGGCGGCAATTGTTCGGGAAGTGCCGCCGTCCCCTTCCCGGCTAGCTCCCGCGCCTGATCGTCCGGCATCGGCTTTGCGAACAGATATCCCTGCACCAGCGAGCAGCCGAGGCTGCGCACCAGGGCCAATTCTTCGCGCGTCTCGACGCCTTCGGCGGTGGTCTGCATGTTGAGGTCGGAGGCCAGGCCGACCATCGCGCGGATGAGCGCGGCATTGCGGCTTTGGGGATCGGACGCGCCGCTGACGAACGATCGGTCGATCTTGATCTTGTCGAACGGAACCCGCTGCAAATAGCTGAGGCTCGAATAGCCGGTGCCGAAGTCATCGAGCGCCAGCTTCACGCCAATGTCCTTCAAGGCGCCGATCATGTCGTGGACATGGTCGTCATTGCTGAGGAACACGCCTTCGGTGATCTCGAGCTCGAGCTGTTTCGCTGCCAGGCCCGTGTCGTTGAGCACCATCCGCACTTTGCTCGGAAGCTCGTGCGACTTGAACTGGATCGGTGAGAGGTTGACCGCAACTGTGATATGGTTCGGCCACTTTGCCGCCTCGGCACAGGCAGTCCTCAGCACCCATTCGCCAATCTCGTTGATGAGGCCGATTTCCTCGGCGAGCGGGATGAATTCGGTTGGGCTTACCGACCCGCGTTCTGGGTGATCCCAGCGGATCAACGCCTCGAAGCCGGTAACTTCTTCGCTCGAGCTATCGACGCACGGCTGATAGGCCAAGTGCAGCTGTCCCTTTTCCATCGCGACCCGCAAGTCCGATTCCAGAAACTGACGCTGGCGAGCGGCCTCATGCATTTCCGGCGCGAAGAAGCGGTAGCAGCCCTTGCCGGCCGCCTTGGCCGCGTACAGCGCAAGATCGGCGTCGCGCATCAGGTCGTCTGACGTGCGGTCGTCATAATCCGACGTGACAATGCCAATCGACGCCCCAATCGAAACGGCAGTCCCGTTGATGGTGTAGGGGCGCGAAAGACTGTCGATGACGCCCTGCGCCAGGGCTGCCAGATCGTCCTTCGCCGAAATGGAGGGAATGACGACTTCGAACTCGTCGCCTCCCAGCCGCCCAACCTGGCCAGCTTCGCCGATCACTTCGCGCAGCCGCAGCGAAACTAGCCTGAGCAACGTGTCGCCCGCGGGATGGCCGAGCGTGTCGTTGACCGCCTTGAAGCGGTCGAGGTCCATGAGGAAGATCGAGCAACGGTGCTTCCTGCGAACCGCGCCAAGCAGCGCATCATCCAGTGCCCGGCGAAGCATTTCCCGGTTGGCAAGGCCGGTGAGCGAATCCTGCCGCGCAAGTCGATCGAGCTCCACCTCCGACTGCCGCATCTTGGTCAGGTCGGATGCAAAGCCGCGGAAGCCGAAGAAGCGACCGATTTCGTCGTGGACCGGGCGGCCGGTGATCGACCACCAAATCTCATTCTTGGTCTTGGCCCGGACGATCAGGTCCTGAAAAGCGACATGTGAGGAAAGGTAGAAGCCGAGCGTGCGCTCCGATGTGGCACTCCCCTCCTCGGTGTCAGTCGAAATCAGGTCGGTAAAGGGCCGGTCGATCAAGTCGGCAGGATCACGCCCCAATGCCTCGGCGACGCTGTCGCTGACGTAGGAGAGTGTCCCCTCGCGGGTGGTCTCCCAAAACCATCCCTTCCCGCTGCTTTCGAATTCCTGCAGCAGATTGTCTGCTCGTGCGGACTGAAGGCGCGACTCCTCGTCCGCAGAATGGCCCCCGCTCCTCAGCAGTCGTCGGATGGTCCCCACAAGTCCTCCTGGACGGGGGAATGCCTGATTTTGGTTTAGATTCGGTTAGGCAAGGATTTCACTCGTCCTGCGCCGGCGGCCGGAATGCAAAGCGGCAGCTCCGCTCACCCCGTGCCATGCAGCGCAGGTGGTCGACCTTCTTGCCGGACAAGGACCGAAGCAGCGCCAGGTCGACCTCACAGATCGCGGGATCGGCAACGGCAAGGTCGTGGAACACGCAATTGTGAGCCTCGATCTCGGTTCCTTCTGCCCCTTCGATGGTCGCCGATTCATAGCCCAGGCCGCGCATCAGGCCGGCGATCTGTTCCAGGCGCTGATCGGTATCCCCATCGACATTGGCGCGGAGACTATCCGCCAGCGAATGACCGATCCGCTCCATCGCGCGCGGCAATTCGGCCGGTCCTAGATTACGCGAAAGCTCTTCAAGCATCTGCCGGGCGAGCAGCGCATATTGGCGGGGGAAGGTGGCACCGCCCGCTGCGCTCAGCCGAAATCCCTGCGACGGGCGCCCCTTGGTCCGGATCGCAGCATCCCGTTCGATCAGCCCTTCGCGCTCCAGCGCCATGACCTGCTGGTGCGCGGCGTTGCGCGAAATGTTGAGCGACCTGGCCAGCGATTGAACGGACAGCGCCTCTTCAGACTTTAGCAGAAGGTCGAGGATTCGATCGCGGCTGCGGGTCGATTCAGGATCTGCGACTTGGCTCATCTTCTTCAAATCTAGACTGATTCCGATCTTTAGCAACTTTGTAATGGCATAAGTTGACAAAGTTGCTTTCGCGAGCGCATTACGAGCAGGCAAAAAAGGGAGAGTGCCATGCTGAAACTTGCCGTCCTGATTTTCGCTATCGGCGCGGTCGGCGGACTGATCCTCGCCGGTTCCGTTCTTCGCGGGCGCCTCGCCCCATGGGCCCTGTCACTGCTCCATGCCGCGCTCGGCGCAACCGGCCTGATACTGACGGGGATCGTCGTTTTGCAGGGCGCCGAAGAAGGTGCGGGGATCGTCCCGATCGCTTTGCTGATCCTGGTCGTCGCGGCGCTCGGCGGCTTCTATCTCGCCTCCTATCATGCCCGGAAAGCGTCGCCGCCCCGGCCGGTCGTGTTCGTCCATGCCGGCGCGGCGGTTATCGGGTTCCTGCTGCTCTGTGGCGGCGTTTTCAACCTGATCTGATGTTTGGCCATCCGCTCCATCCGGCGATCGTCCACTTCCCGATCGCGCTCCTGCTTTCGGCGACGGTCGCCGACCTGGCCTGGCTGGCCGGAGTGAGCCACGACGCGCACTTCGGCACGGTGCTGATGGCCGCGGGACTGGTGATGGGCCTGGTCGCCATGGGCGCGGGCCTGGCTGATTTCGCCAAACTGGAAGATGCTGTCGTTCCGCACGCCCTACGGCATATCGCCGCGGTTGGGCTGGCGTGGCTCGGTTATGCGATCGCGCTTTACCTGCGCCGCGACAGCCTGTTCGGGGCGGCCGATCTCGGCAGCGCAACGCTGGCCGCCAGTCTCGTTAGTGCATTGCTCCTATCGGTCGGCGGCTGGCTCGGCGGCAGGTTGGTCTACAGTTTTGGGGCCGGGGTCTCGAAATAGCCCCCGTAAGACGCGTCCCGTCCCCCGGTCGAAGGGGCCCGCCCCCGCGGGCCCCTTTTTCGTTCAGTCGTGAGAATTGGCTGCTGCTGGGCCAGCGACCGCGCCAGTGGCAGCGCTCGACGAACGGCAATGAGGCTTCCTTGACGGGAACGGAAGCCGGTTCCAAACATTCGCCGCTTTTGAATCTCTCACGGAGTTTTCCCCTTTGCGCATCACGCTCGCTCCCCTGTCCGTTGCCGCCCTGCTGCTTGCGGGCGCTGCCGCCGCGGCTCCCTTCACCTTCGACCCGGCCAGGCTCTCGGCGCATGACAAGACGCTCGGCTCGGACGCGTTCGAAGGGCGCGGCGTGGCCACCCCGGCCGAGACAAAGACGGTCGACTATCTGGTCGGCCAGTTCAAAGCCGCCGGCCTCCAACCGGGCGGCCAGCTAGTGAACGGACAGCGGCTGTGGACGCAGGACGTGCCGCTGCTCAAATCGGACCATGTCGCCGCGCCGCTGGTCACCGTCACCAGCGCCGGTCAGCCGCTGGCCCTCCGCCAGGGTGAGGAAATCGCGGTACGCTCGCCCACCAACGGCCAGCAGAAGTTCGCGATCGACAAGGCGCCGCTGGTGTTCGTCGGCTATGGCGTCGCGGCGCCGGAGCGCGGCTGGGACGACTTCAAGGGCCAGGACGTCCGCGGCAAGATCCTGGTCGTTCTGGTCAACGACCCGGACTTTGAAGGCGGCGAAGGCAATTTCGGCGGCAAGGCGATGACCTATTATGGCCGCTGGACCTATAAATATGAGGAGGCAGCCCGGCGCGGCGCGGCAGGCGTGATGATCGTCCATGAATCGCTTCCGGCCAGCTATGGCTGGGCAACGGTCAAGAACAGCAACACCAACACCATGTTCGATATCGTCCGCCAGAACCCGGCAACCGTGCACACGCCGTTCGAAAGCTGGATCCAGCGTGACGTCGCGGTGAAGCTGTTCGCCAATGCCGGCCTCAACTTCGACCAGCTGCGGGCCGCCGCCCGGCGCAAGGATTTCCAGCCTGTCGACCTCAAGGCGACGCTCGACGCGAAGATCGACGCAAGGGCCGAGACGATCGTTTCCAAGAATGTTGCCGGCCTGCTCCCTGGCAGCAAGCACCCGGACGAGACGGTGATCTATACCGCCCACTGGGACCATCTCGGCATCGGCCAGCCCGACGCCAACGGCGATCGCATTTACAATGGCGCGATCGACAATGGCACCGGCCTGTCCCACCTGATCGAGCAGGCGCGAAGCTTCGCCGCCGGCCCGCGGCCAGAGCGTTCGATCCTGTTCCTGGCGGTGACAGCGGAGGAAAAAGGCCTGCTCGGCTCGACCTATTACGCCGCCAACCCGCTCTACCCGCTCGGCAAGACGGTCGGCGTCTTGAACACCGATTCCATGGGCGTGTTCGGCCCGGCGCGTGACTTCTCGATTTCCGGCACCGCC
>DATJKE010000074.1:0-14179 GCA_035491735.1 Sphingomicrobium sp. | reverse complement strand
GCCGACCTCGGAGCGGCCGTGCTCGACGCATTGGTGGCGCGAAGCGGAGTCGATCCGGCAGCGATCGAGGACGTGATCGTCGGCTGCGTCAGCCAGGTCGGTGAGCAGAGCTTCCATATCGGACGCAATATGGTGATGGCGTCCGACCTCCCCGACACGGTGCCTGCGGTCAGTATTGACCGACAGTGCGGCAGTTCCCAACAGGCCGTGCATTTTGCCGCACAGGCGGTGATGAGCGGAACCCAGGACGTGGTGATCGCTGCGGGGGTCGAAAGCATGACCCGGGTGCCAATGGGGACCCCGGTGATCCTGCCGATGCAGGCTGGGATCGGCATCGGTCCATGGCCGCAGTCGATCAAGGGCCGTTACGGGGTCGAGCAATTCAGCCAGTTCACCGGCGCCGAGATGATGGCGCAAATCTATGGGTTCGGGCGCGAGGAGCTGGACGCCTTCGCTTTGTCGAGCCACCGCAAAGCCGCGGCTGCAACGGAGGGCGGAGCTTTCGAACGTGAAATCGTCATCGTCGACGGGCTCGACAAAGAAGGCAAAACCAGGCGCCACGACCGCGACGAGGGCATTCGCGCCGACGCCAGCCTGGAAAGTTTGGCCGAACTGAAGACAATAAGTCCGCAAGGGATGATTACTGCCGGCAACGCCAGCCAGGTGTGCGACGGCGCATCGGGTTTGCTGGTGATGTCGGAGCGCGCGCTGAAAGAGCATGGCCTGACGCCGCTGGCGCGGATCGACAATTTGACCGTCACTGCCGGCGATCCGGTGATCATGTTGCAGGAGCCGATCCCCGCCACGCGCCGGGCGCTGGAGCGATCGGGCCGCAGGCTCGACGAGATCGATCTCTACGAAGTCAATGAGGCCTTTGCGCCAGTTCCGCTTGCCTGGCTTGGCGAACTCGACGCCGATCCGAACAAGCTCAACGTCAACGGTGGCGCGATCGCGCTTGGCCATCCGCTGGGGGCCAGCGGGACCAAGCTGATGGCGACGCTGGTCCACGGCCTTCGTGCTCGTGGCAAGCGGTTTGGCCTGCAGACGATGTGCGAGGGCGGCGGCATCGCCAATGTGACGATCGTGGAGGCTCTTTAGCCGTTAGTGAAAGTCGCGTGATTTCGGCAGGATGCGGACGTTTCGCGGATGGCCTTGGCGCGGATCCGGCCCGTTTCGCGGCCCGTCGGCAGGCGATGCGGGGAGCCGCATTGCTCCATCGTCGGTTAGCCCTTTGAGCAATTCGCTGCGATCGACCACTCGCCGCGCCATCACATGCATCACTCCTTCCTTGCTGCGCTCGACAACGCCCTCGACCTGCATCAGCCGGGCGGCCATGACCTCGCGGCGGAACCGCTCGAAGTCGCGCGCCCACAGCAGCACATTGGTGATCCCGGTTTCGTCCTCCAGCGTGATGAACAGTGCATTGCCCTTGCCCGGCCGCTGCCGGATCAGCACCACCCCGGCGCACCGCACCAGCGTGCCGCTCTTCGCCCTGGCGGTTTCGGCGCAGCTCAGCACTCCTTCCTGGCCGAAGGTCGAACGCAGAAACTGCATCGGATGGCCTTTGAGCGACAGACGGGTGACCTGATAATCGGTCACCACTTCTTCGGGCAGCGGCATTGCCGGCAGATCGGCATCAGGCTCCTCGCCCAGCTCCACCGCCTCCGCATGAGCGAACAGCGGCAGCACGCCCTGCGGAGTCCGCCGCGCCTCCCACAACGCCTCTCGCCGCTGTAGCCCGACCGAGCCGCAGGCATCCGCATCGGCCAGCAAACGCAGCGCCCGTGACGGCAGCCCGGCCCGCTGCGCCAGCTGCTCGATATGGGTGAAGCCTCCGTCCCGCGCTTCGGCCAGCTTATCGGCCCATTCCTTGCGGAAACCGTCGATTTGGCGGAAGCCCAGCCGGATCGCGAGGGAGCCATCTTCGAGCCGCTCGAGCTGATTGTCATGCTCGCTGGCATTGATGTCGGGCCCGAGCACCTCGACGCCATGTTCCCGCGCATCGCGGACCAATTGCGCCGGGGCGTAGAATCCCATCGGCTGGGAGTTCAGCAACGCGCACGTGAAAACCGCCGGATGGTGGCATTTCAGCCAGGCCGAGACGTAAACCAGCTTGGCGAAACTCTGGGCGTGGCTTTCGGGAAAGCCATAGCTGCCGAAGCCCTTGATCTGGTTGTAGCAGCGTGCCGCGAAATCGCGGGAATAGCCGCGGCTCACCATCCCCTCGACCATCTTGGCTTCGTAACGGTGGATGGTACCGAGGTTACGGAAGGTCGCCATGGCCCGGCGCAGCCCATTGGCCTCGTCCGGGGTGAAACCGGCAGCCACGATCGCGATCTTCATCGCCTGTTCCTGAAACAAAGGAACGCCGAAGGTTCGGCCGAGCACTTCCTGCAGTTCATTCGGCGGATGCGGCGGGCCGGGCGATGGAAGGTCGATCTTCTCCTCCCCGTTGCGGCGGCGAAGATAGGGGTGGACCATGTCGCCCTCGATCGGGCCGGGGCGGACCAGCGCAACTTCAATCACCAGGTCATAGAAACAGCGGGGCTTCAACCTTGGCAGCATATTGATCTGCGCCCGGCTTTCGACCTGGAACACGCCGATGCTGTCGCCCTGGCAAAGCATGTCGTAAACTGCGGGATCCTCGCTGGGCACAGTATCGAGATCCCAGTCGCCGAGCTCGTGCAGTCGCATCAGGTCAAAGCTCTTGCGGATGCAAGTCAGCATTCCGAGCGCCAGCACATCGACCTTCATCAGGCCGAGCGCGTCGATGTCGTCCTTGTCCCATTCGATGAAGGTACGATCCTCCATCGCCCCGTTGTGGATCGGTACAATCTCGTCCAGCCGCCCTTCGGTCAGTACATATCCGCCAACATGCTGCGACAAGTGGCGCGGGGATTTGATCAGCCGGTCGACGATCGTCCGCAGCCGCGCAATATCCGGATTGGTCAGGGCCAGCCCCGCCTCGCCGTAGCGATCGTCCTCAAGATCGTTTTCGTAACTGCCCCAGATGGTGTTGGCGAGCCGCGCCGTGACATCCTCCGACAGGCCCAGCGCTTTGCCTGCCTCGCGGACCGTGCTGCGGGAGCGGTAATGGATGATGGTGGCAGCGATCCCTGCCCGATCCCGGCCGTAGCGGCGGTAGACATATTGCATCACCTCCTCGCGCCGCTCATGCTCGAAATCGACATCGATGTCGGGCGGTTCGCGGCGTTCCTCGGACAGGAAGCGAGTGAACAGCAAATTATTCTCGACCGGGTCGATCGGGGTAATGCCCAGCAAATAGCAGACCAGGCTGTTGGCAGCCGACCCGCGTCCCTGGCAGAGGATCGGCGGGTTCTGCGTCCTCGCGAAATGCACAATGTCATGAACGGTGAGGAAATAGTTGGCATATTTGCATTTGCGGATCAGGCCGAACTCTTCGTCCAGCACCCTCCGCCATTTGAGCGGCAGGCCGTCAGGAGAGCGGCGTCTGGCCTCCTTCATCACCAAATTCTCAAGCCAGCCTTGGGCGGTCCAGCCGTCAGGCACCGGTTCGTGCGGATATTCGTAACGCAGTTCGTCGAGCTTGAAATGAATGCGGGAAAGCAAACTGAGGCTCTCTTCGACAGCCTCCGGACAGTCGCGGAACAGCCGAACCATCTCGCTTGGGCGCTTCAAATGCCGCTCGGCATTGGCAGCGAGCAGCCGCCCGGCGGACTGGATCGTCACGCCTTCACGGATGCAGGTAACGACATCGTGCAGCGGCCGATCCTCGGGCGAAGCGTAAAGCGCGTCGTTGGTGGCGAGCAGCGGCAAGCCGACCCGGTCAGCCAGCCGCCTGAGTTTCGCCAGCCGGCGGCGATCGCTTCCTTGCCGCGGCATGGCCCCTCCCAGCCATATCGCCCCGGGACAAGCCTCGGCCAATCGGCGGAGCAGGAATTCTTGGGCATCGTCGGCCAGGACAATCAGCAACAGGTCTTCGGCATGGGCCAAGAGGTCGGCGAAATGGAGGATGCAATCGCCCTTCTCCGCCCGCAGGTTGCCGACGGTCAGCAGCCGGGTCAGCCGCCCCCACCCATGCCGCGTTGCAGGGTAGGCGATGATGTCCGGGGTCGCATCAGCGAACACCAGCCGGGCGCCGACGACCAGCCTGAAGCCGATTTCCTCCGGCGTCTTATCGGCCTGATCGCAAGCGTCATTGAGCGCGGTCCAGGCGCGCACCACCCCGGCAACGCTGTTGCGGTCGGCGATGCCGATCCCGGCCATGCCCAGCTCCAGTGCCCGGCCAACCATGTCCCCAGGGTGCGAGGCCCCACGCAGGAAAGAGAAGTTGGTCGCGGCGACGAGTTCGGCGAAACTCATGCAAACAGTCCGTGGAGATACCATTTCGGATTGGGTTTTTCGTCGAACAGCCCGTGGCGGAAGACCCAGAAGCGCCGGCCCCGCGCATCCTCGACCCGATAATAGTCGCGGGTCAGGCCGGCATGGTCGACCGCGCCATCCTTGCGCTTCCACCATTCGGACGCGATCCGCTCAGGTCCCTCGAATCGGCGCACCTCATGGAACTTGCGGCGCCAGCGGAAGCGATGCGGCGGACCGTCGGGAACCGAAGCCATGACCTCTATCGGTTGCGGCGGATCGAACAAATGGAGAGGCCTGAGCGGCGGTTCGCCGGGAGCGGAGACCGTCCAGGCCGCAGCGGAGGGAGCGGCCTCCGCGAAGGGCAGCGCCAATTGCATCTGCTCCGGAATATGCGTGTCCTGCGCCACCAATCGGCGCACCCGAGAACGTCCCAAACGGGTGCTCAGCCGGTCGATCAGCTCCGTGACCTGGGCTTCCTTCGCCGCCCCGCCTTCCAGCCTCAGCTGGGTCACAGCCAGCGGTTCGGTCAGCGGCACCGACAGGCGGATGAGGTCAAATCCGAAGCCGGGATCGATCGGGTCACTGAGGCCCTCGATCCGCTCGTTCATCAGCCGGATGACCAGCTCCGGATTGCGGGTCGGCTGACTGGTCTCGATCATCAGCGGCTGGACCAGCCCGTCGCTGCGGAAAAAACAGGCCTCGAACCGCCGCCCGCCTTCATGTCTTTGTTCCAGCAGCCAACCCGCCTCGGCAGCCAGTTCGCCAAGCACGGCAATCGCATATTCGGTGCGTGCAACCGGCTCGGCAAAGCGCCGTTCGGCGAGCACTGGCACAGCCGGAATACGCGGTTCGATGGGTCGAGAGGCTTCGCCCAGCAGCTCGCGCAGCGCCGTTACTGTATGCGCCCCAAACCGCGCCGCAATCCCCGCCATCGGGCGCCTGGCCAATTCGCCGATCGTTTTGAGGCCGGCACGGAGCAGCCCCTGCGTCGCTTCCGGATCCAGCTCGAGTGCCGCAACCGGGAGCTTGCGGATTGCCGTCGCTTCGTCCCTGGCAACAAAGGCCCGATACCGCGCCAGCCCATGTGCTGCCCGAGGCGTATCGGCGAATGCTAGCCTGACCGTCATCTTGAGCGCAGCCATCCGTGCCTCGATATCGGCAGCGAGCCCGGCTTCACCATCGAACAGATGCGCGCAACCGGTGACGTCGAGGATCAGCCCATCGGGTGGATCGAGGGCGACCAAGGGGGTGTAGCGGATGCAGCCGTCCGCCAATCGTTCGATCCACGCCCGGTCGGCAGCCTCGTCATGTTCAACCGCCTCAAGCATCGGCACCCGCGTCCGCGCGTCGGCCAGGGTAATGCCTTGTTCCAGTCCCAGGGATCGCGCCGCCTGATCGACCGCCACCAGGCGCAGCGCGCCCTTCACCTTGCTAGTGAGGGCAAGCGGAATTTCAGGCGCTAAGCCGCCATGGGTCCGCCGCAACCGGTCGGCCGGCAGGAAGGGGAACCACAGCGCCAATATGCGCCGGCTCGCGGAAGATGATTTGATCACGATCCCACTCCAGACGCCAGCGCATGCCGGAAGGCCCGGAGCGCCGGCGCAGCAATTCAATTTCAAACATCGGCGGCCCGGGCGCATCGGCCTCCAGCGGAATCGAAGGCGCCGCGCTGACCGACCAGCGCGTGTCCGCCGCGCTGGGCAGGGGCTCTGCTTCCAGCCGCAGCAGGAACAGGGTCACGCCCGACTTTTCGGCGGCCAGTGCCAATCGGCGGCTGACCGTGAGGTCGAGTTCGGGACATTTCCCCCAGCATTCGACGATCAGTGCCTTGAGACCCGGGCAGCGCGCCGCATCGCTCGCGCTTTTGAGCAACGCCCTGGTATCGGCAGCCTGTCCCAGTACCAGCGCATCCGGGTCCCCGCCCAACTCGATGAGGCCGGGAGCATGAAGCTGGCCCCCACGTCGGCAGGCCTCGTCGCTGCGCAGCCAGAAAATGGGTAAATCCCGTCCAATCATTCTCAGCGCGATCATCGCCGCGAACCCAATTGCACTCGGCTCATCGCCGGGTTCGGCGGCAAACAGCTCATGGACGCGCCCTCGCGCCAAACCGCCGTCCAGCGCCGCGTCGAGCGCCAAGTGACCGGTCGCTACCCGTTTGTTCGCGGACAGCAGCCTGCCACTGGCAATTGAGGCCAGATTCCGCCTGATCACTGCAAGAGAATCAACCGACTCGCGCATCATTTGTTCCTGATATGTTCTCAGGTGCGCTTCGCCTGCCGGAGAGTCAAGCGGATGAATTTACGACGGAAAATTGCCCTCGTCCGGCCAAGCGAGCCCTATGGACAAGGGATTTCGTTTAATTTTGAGACACCGGAACTGATTAGCGGCTGAAGAATTTTCCGAAGCGGGGGGAGCTGTATGCCTGCTCCTCAGAGTGTGGCGAGGTGTGCAGTGAATAAACAAAGCCCGCGATCCGAATTTGGGGTCACCCGCCGGGATCTGATTTCAGCACTCCGAAAATTGCGGCGCGGCGACTTCACCGTCCGCCTGCCCGAGGATGGCTCTGACTCAGATGCCGAAATCGCCATCCTGTTCAACGAAGTGGTCAGCCTCAACCAGCAGCTGACCGAGGAATTCGAGCGCCTGTCGCGGGTCGTCGGCAAGGAAGGCAAGATCGGCCATCGCGCCAAGGTCCGCGGCGCAACCGGCGGCTGGGACAGCAAACTTCGCGCCGTCAACGAGCTGATCGACGACATGGTCCAGCCGACCACCGAGGTGGCCCGTGTCATCGGCTCCGTCGCCAAGGGTGACCTGTCGCAAACCATGTCGGTGGAAATCGATGGCCGCCCGTTACGCGGCGAATTCCTGCGCATCGGCAAAGTGGTCAACACCATGGTCGAGCAGCTTGCGTCGTTCGCGTCCGAAGTGACCCGCGTCGCCCGCGAGGTCGGCACCGAGGGCAAGCTTGGCGGCCAGGCCAATGTGAAGGGTGTTGCCGGCACCTGGAAGGACCTGACCGACAACGTCAACCTGATGGCCGCCAACCTGACCGGCCAGGTCCGCAACATCGCCGAAGTCACCACGGCCGTCGCGCTGGGCGATCTTTCCAAGAAGATCACGGTCGACGTGAAGGGCGAGATCCTCGAGCTCAAGAACACGATCAATACGATGGTCGATCAGCTCAACAGCTTTGCGTCGGAGGTCACGCGCGTTGCTCGCGAGGTCGGCACCGAGGGCAAACTTGGCGGCCAGGCGCGTGTCGAAGGCGTCGCCGGAACTTGGCGCGGCCTGACCGAAAATGTGAACTTCATGGCCGCTAACTTGACCGGCCAGGTCCGCAACATCGCCGAAGTGACGACCGCGGTGGCATCAGGCGACCTTTCCAAGAAAATTACGGTCGACGTGAAGGGCGAGATCCTCGAGCTCAAGAACACCATCAACACGATGGTCGATCAGCTCAACGGCTTCGCCTCCGAAGTCAGCCGCGTCGCCCGCGAAGTCGGCACCGAAGGCAAGCTCGGCGGGCAGGCGCAGGTGCCGGGCGTCGCAGGCAACTGGAAAGATTTGACCGACAACGTCAATTTCATGGCCGCCAACCTTACCGGTCAGGTCCGCAACATCGCCGAAGTAACCACAGCGGTGGCGTCCGGCGACCTCAGCAAGAAAATCACGGTCGACGTGAAGGGGGAGATCCTCGAGCTCAAGAACACCATCAACGTCATGGTCGATCAGCTGAATGGCTTCGCGTCGGAAGTGACCCGCGTGGCCCGCGAGGTCGGCACCGAAGGCAAGCTCGGCGGACAGGCGCAGGTGCCGGGCGTGGCCGGTACATGGGCCGACCTGACCGACAATGTGAATTTGATGGCCGACAATTTGACCGGCCAGGTGCGCAACATCGCCGAAGTGACCACCGCTGTGGCGCGCGGCGACTTGTCGAAGAAGATCACGGTCGACGTGAAGGGCGAGATCCTCGAGCTCAAGGACACCATCAACGTGATGGTCGACCAGCTCAACAGCTTTGCTTCGGAAGTGACCCGCGTGGCGCGCGAAGTCGGCACGGAAGGCCGGCTCGGCGGCCAGGCCCAGGTCGAAGGCGTCGGCGGTACCTGGAAGGATTTGACCGACAATGTGAACGCCATGGCCGGCAACCTGACCGGCCAGGTCCGCAACATCGCCGAAGTGACCACCGCCGTGGCCCGCGGCGACTTGTCGAAAAAGATCACCGTCGAAGTGAAAGGCGAGATCCTCGAGCTCAAGGACACCATCAACGTGATGGTCGACCAGCTCAACAGCTTCGCCAGCGAAGTGACGCGCGTGGCGCGCGAAGTCGGCACCGAGGGCCGGCTCGGCGGCCAGGCCCAGGTCGAGGGCGTCGGCGGCACCTGGAAGGATCTGACCGACAATGTGAACGCCATGGCGGCCAATCTGACCGGCCAGGTCCGCAACATTGCCGAGGTGACCACTGCCGTCGCGTCGGGCGATCTGTCGAAGAAGATCACCGTCGATGTGAAGGGCGAGATTCTCGAGCTCAAGAACACGATCAATACGATGGTCGATCAGCTCAACAGCTTCGCCAGCGAAGTGACTCGCGTCGCGCGCGAAGTCGGCACCGAGGGTAAGCTCGGCGGCCAGGCCCAGGTGCGCGGCGTGGCGGGTACCTGGAAGGACCTCACCGACAACGTCAATCTGATGGCCGACAATTTGACGGGCCAGGTGCGCAACATCGCCGATGTCACCACGGCGGTCGCCCGGGGCGACTTGTCGAAGAAGATCACGGTCGACGTGAAGGGCGAAATCCTGGCGCTAAAGAACACCATCAACACGATGGTCGACCAGCTCAACGGCTTTGCATCGGAAGTGACCCGCGTTGCGCGCGAGGTCGGCACCGAGGGCAAGCTCGGCGGTCAGGCGCAAGTGCCCGGTGTCGGCGGCACCTGGAAGGATTTGACCGACAACGTCAACCTGATGGCGACCAACCTGACCAACCAGGTACGTGGCATCGCCGACGTCGTGACCGCGGTGGCGCAGGGCAATCTCAAGCGAAAACTGACATTCGACGCCAAGGGCGAAATTGCGGCGTTGGCCGAAACCATCAACGGCATGATCGAAACGTTGTCGACGTTCGGCGACCAGGTGACCAACATGGCCCGCGAGGTCGGCGTCGAAGGCCGGCTCGGCGGGCAGGCGCGAGTTCCCGGAGCAGCCGGCTTGTGGCGCGACCTCACCGACAACGTCAACCAGCTGGCGGCCAACCTCACCAACCAGGTCCGGTCGATCGCCGACGTCGCTACCGCAGTGACCAAGGGCGACCTTACCCGGTCAATTGCGGTCGAAGCCTCCGGCGAGATGGCAGCGCTCAAGGACAACATCAATGAGATGATCCTCAACCTGAAAGAGCAGACGCTGAAAAATGCTGAGCAGGACTGGCTCAAGACCAATCTCGCTCGGTTCAGCCGGATGCTGCAGGGCGAGCGCGACCTCGCGACCATTTCCAACCTGATCATGTCGGAGCTCGCGCCTCTGGTGAACGCACAATATGGCGTGTTCTACGTCACCAACCGCGAGGAGGAAGAAACCAGGTTGGACCTGGTCGCCAGCTATGGCGCGGAGAGCCACGATCAGCTGAAGAAGTGTTTCGACCTGCGCGAAGGGCTGATCGGCCAGGCGGCCGCCGACAAGAGACCGCTCCGTCTCAAGGAGGTGCCCGGCGATTTCATCCAGATCGGCTCCGGGCTCGGCAAGGCTGCCCCGGTCAATATCAACATCCTGCCCGCGCTGTTCGAGGATGAGGTCAAAGCGGTGATCGAGCTGGCTTCCTTCGAGGAATTCAACGAGACCCATCACAGTTTCCTCAGTCAGCTGATGGAAACCGTCGGCATCGTGCTCAATACCATTGCCGCGACGATGCGCACCGAGGGCCTGCTGGCTCAGTCACAGCTGTTGACCCAGGAATTGCAGGCGCGCCAGACCGAACTCACGACCAAGCAGGAAGAGCTGCACAACACAAACGAGGAGCTGCAGGAGAAGGCGCAGCTGCTCGAAAATGAGAAACGCCAGGTCGAGGCCAAGAATTTCGAGATCGAAATGGCCCGACGCGCGGTCGAGGAAAAGGCCGAACAGCTGGCCCTCACCTCGAAGTACAAATCCGAGTTCCTGGCCAATATGAGCCACGAATTGCGCACTCCACTCAACTCGTTGCTGATCCTGTCGAAGCTGCTGTCCGACAATCAGCAAGGCAACCTCAACGACAAGCAGATCGAGTTCGCGCGTACCATTCACGGTGCAGGGACCGACCTGCTCAATCTCATCAACGACATTCTGGACCTGTCGAAGATCGAGTCAGGCACCGTCTCGATAGAGGTCGGCGACATGCCGATGGCTGGCCTCAAGCAGCATATGGAACGCACCTTCCGTCAGCTGGCGTCGGAAAAGGGCTTGTCCTTCAATGTCGATTTCGATGAGGCTTTGCCGTCGACCATTCGCACCGATGAGAAGCGGCTCCAGCAGATCGTCCTCAACCTCTTGTCCAACGCGTTCAAGTTCACGGCGCGGGGCGGGGTTACCATGTCGGTGCGGACTGCCACCGAGGGCTGGACCCCCAGCCACCCCATACTCCGGGAAGTCGACCAGGCAATCGAGATTTCGGTCAGCGATACCGGGATCGGTATTCCACAGGATAAGCAGAAGCTGATCTTCGAAGCCTTCCAGCAGGCCGATGGCACAACCAGCCGCAAATATGGCGGCACCGGTCTCGGCCTTTCGATTAGCCGCGAGATTGCCAGGCTGCTGGGCGGCGAGCTTCAGGTCCGTTCCGTTCCCGGCGAAGGTTCGACCTTCACGCTCTATGTGCCGCAGCACTCATTTGGTGGCCCGCTGGCGATACCAGCGACCTTGATGGATGACGCGGTCACCGAAGCGCCGGCGCTGATCAGCTATGCTCCACCCGACGACCGCGACGAGCTCAATGGCAATCCGTTTGTCCTGATCGTGGAAGACGATCCGACCTTTGCCAGCGTGCTCCTGGAGCTGGCCCACGAACAGGGGTTGAAAGGCGTCATCTCGTCGGCTGGCTCAGGTACCGTGGGAATGGTGCGCAAGATGCGCCCCAGTGCGATCACTCTGGACCTGGGACTGTCGGACATCGACGGCTTCGTGTTGCTCGACCTGCTGCGGCACGATCCGGACACATCGGATATCCCGGTGCATGTCATTTCCGGAGCGGAGCAGGCCGAACATGCGCTGACGATCGGCGCTGCCGGAGTAACCGAGAAGCCGGCCGACCGCGACCGGATTGCGACCCTCTTCCGGCAGATCGCCGAATCCGCGAAAACTGCCCGCAAAAAGGCCAAGGCACCGACGCGGCGTGCAGGCAAAAAGCCCAAGCGGGAGGCCATTCCAGAGATCGCCGGCAGCCGCATTCTCATCATCGACGATGACATCCGCAACATTTACTCACTGACCAGCGTCCTTGAGGTACATGGCGTCGAAGTGCTCCACGCTGAACGTGGCGCCGAGGGCATCTCGATCCTGCTAGCAGAGCAGGACATCGACGTCGCCCTGGTCGACATCATGATGCCCGAGATGGACGGCTATGAGACGATGCAGCGCATCCGCTCAACGCCGAGCATTGCCGATGTGCCGCTGGTTGCAGTCACCGCCAAGGCGATGAAGGGCGACCGGCAGAAATGCCTCGATGCCGGCGCTTCCGACTACATCGCAAAGCCAGTCGACATCGACTTGCTACTGGCCCTGATGCGAGTGTGGATAGTGCGCGCCCGAAGCGCCACTGCTGCGCCACGCGCCAAACGCGCGACGAAGGCGGCCTGAGTGGCAAATCTTTCCCTGGTCAATCAAGCGAATAGGTTGGCGAACGCGCGTCCGCGTGCGCGGATTCTGCTGGTCGATGACGATGAGCGCAACTTGATGGCGCTCACGGAAGTGCTGAACGACCTTGCAGAGGTGGTCACCGCGACTTCCGGACGCGAGGCCCTGCGCCAGCTGCTGAGAGGTGAGTTTGCGGTCATCCTGCTCGACGTGTTCATGCCGGAACTTGATGGCTACGAGACCGCCGGCCTGATCCGCGAACGCGAACAGACCGCGCGGATCCCGATCATCTTCCTGTCGGCGGTCAACAAGGAGACCGAGCATTTGATGCGCGGCTACGCAATGGGCGCAGTCGACTATGTGTTCAAGCCGGTCGACCCGCTGATTCTCAAATCGAAGGTGGGCGTGTTCGTCGATCTCTACAACATGCGGGTCCAGGTCGAGGAAACCAGCCGCGCCGAGCAAGAATTGCGCGAGGCCAACTTCAAGGCTGAGCTGGAGCGGTTGCAGATCGCCCGCGAACTTCAGGAAACGCGGGAACGCGAAGCGGCGATCATTCAATCCTTGCCAATGCTGCTCTATCTGGAGCCGCTTTCTGAAGAATTGAGACACCCAACCTTCATCAGCGGCGACATTACTGCATTAACCGGCTTCAGCTTCGACCAGGTTCAGGCCGAACCCCACCTGTGGGAGCGTCGCCTTCACCCCGACGATCGAGAACGGGTTTTTGCGGCCCTTGCCGAGCGGGCGGAGAGCGGCCGATTTTCGATCGAGTATCGCTGGCAATGCGCTGATGGCAGCTTCAAGCATTTCCATGACCAGGCCGTGCTGGTGAAGGACGGCGACGATGGAACCACCGAGTTCGCCGGCACCCTGACCGACGTTAGCGAGCAGCGATTGCTCGAGAGCCGGCTGCTTCAGGCCCAGAAAATGGATGCGATCGGCCAGCTGACCGGTGGCATCGCCCATGATTTCAACAATCTCCTGTCGGCCGTGCTGGGCGGCCTCCACTTGTTGGAGCGGCGCGTGGCGCTGGAGGGGCGGGACCAGCTGATCGTCGACCAGATGCGGCACGCCGCCGAGCAGGGAGCGGAGTTGGTGCGGCGGATGATGGCGTTTGCGCGCAAACAGGAGCTGACCCCGTCCAGCGTCGATCCGCGATCACTTTTCAGTTCGGTCGCGGGATTGGTCGAACATGCGCTTGCGGGGACAATCGAAGTCGATTGGTCCTGCGCCGAAGAGGTTGACAATCTGTTTGTCGACCGGCCCCAACTCGAGCTCGCGTTGGTGAACCTCATTCTCAACGCGCGCGATGCCATGCCGGCGGGGGGGCGGATCAAGGTCGCAATCGATGCGCTCGCCGCCGACGGGAAAACGGATCGACCGAACGACCGTTTCATCCGGATCAGCATCAGCGATCAGGGAGAAGGCATATCTGGCGACATCATCGACCGGATTACCGAGCCCTTTTTCACTACCAAGGAATCAGGCAAGGGGACGGGCCTTGGCCTATCGATGGTCGCTGGCTTCATCCAGCAGTCCGGCGGCAAATTGCAAATCAATAGCCCACCGGGTGAAGGAACGACGGTCGAGCTGATTCTGCCTTCGACACGCCAGCCTGTTCCACCGGAAGCGACAAAACGGACTCTCCCGACGGTTGCGGGATCAGCGAAGGCGGTACTGCTCGTCGACGATGATGACGCGGTACGGACGGTCCTCGGCGAGCAGCTACGCGAGATGGGCTTCTCCGTCGACGAAGTGAGCAATGGCAGCAGCGCGATCGAGCGGCTGAAGTGCAACGGCGGCTACGACGTGCTCCTGACCGATTTCGCCATGCCAGGGATGAACGGGCTCGACACCATCAGGTCGGCGGTTAGCCAGCGGCCATCCATTCACGCCCTGCTGATGACCGGCTATGCCGATGAGGAGGCGGTAGCCGATGCTCGCGACACAGTCACCGTGATCCGCAAGCCGATCGACCTCGATGAGTTGATGCGCCGCATTAGCTGAC
>DATJKE010000073.1:0-12246 GCA_035491735.1 Sphingomicrobium sp. | reverse complement strand
CGGCCATGTCGCGAACCAGCAGGACGACATGGTCAATGCCTTCGAGCGCGAATGGCGGATGGCTCATAACCCAAGCTTACGCTTGCTCGAGCCAATGAAAAAGGGCGGGCCCGTCGCCGGACCCGCCCTTCTTGCCCCCTTCGAAGACTTAAGGCCGGATGACCGGCTTGCCGCTTTCATCCTTCGGAGCATCCTCCGGGAAGTAGGGTGTCTCTGCGTCCGCGAGGACCGGATGGCCCTTGGCGAGCTCCGAATTGTGCATGCCGTAGATGAAATAGAGCGCGATGGCGGCCACGATGTACCAGGCAAAGAAAATCAGGACCCGATTTTCCACCGTGAAAATGAGCAAGAAGCAGCTCACGATGCCAAGCGCCGGCAAGACGGGATAGAGCGGCACACGGTAGCCCCGCTTGATGTCAGGATGCGTGCGGCGCAGCCAGATCACCGTCAGGCAGACAATGCCGAAAGCCGCCAGCGTGCCGACCGAGGTCGCATCACCGAGGAAATTAATGTCGAAAAATCCTGCGGCGGAGGCGACGGCAAGCCCGACGACCAACGTGTTGATCCAAGGGGTGCGGAACTTCGGGTGAACGCGCGAGAAGACCTTCGGCAGCAGGCCGTCGCGGGCCATGGTGTAGAAGATGCGGGTCTGGCCGTACATCAGCACCAGGATGACCGAGGTCAGCCCGACGATCGCGCCGACCTTGATGGTCTTGGCGAACCACGCCCATTGCGGGCCGAAGGCGTCGACCGCGACCGCGACCGGATCGGGTACGTTCAACGACTTGTAGTTCACGACCATCGTCAGGACGATCGACACCAGAATGTAGATTACGGTGCAGGCGACGAGTGAGCCGATAATGCCGAACGGCATGTCCTTCGCCGGATCCTTGGCCTCCTGGCCGGCGGTCGAGACGGCCTCGAACCCAATGTAGGCGAAGAAGACGATCGACGCGGCGCGCAAAATTCCGCTCCATCCGAATTCGCCCTTCTCGCCGGTCGGAGCCGGAATGAACGGCTCCCAATTGGGCGTGTAGGCGGGCAGATTCTTCAGGATGATGAAGCCGCCGACCAGGATGAAGGCGACCAGAACCGTCACCTTGATCGCGACGATCGCGTTGTTGAACTTGGCGGATTCTGAAACGCCGATTACCAGCAGGATCGCAAGTGCGGTACAGATTAGGAATGCCGGCAGGTTGAAGAGATAGACGACGGGCGCGCCATTAACGAGAACGTCGACCCCGTCCTTTTGCAGATGGTGCCCGGTCGGTCCGGTCAACGCGGCTGGTATGTGAAGCCCGAAGTCGCCAAGCAGGCTGACCATATAGCCAGACCATCCGACCGCGACGACCGAAGCGGCAAGGCCATATTCAAGCAGCAGGAGAGCACCCATGACCCATGCGGCGAACTCGCCGATCGTGGCATAGCTATAGGTATAAGCGGATCCGGAAACCGGCAGCGTCGACGCCAACTCGGCGTAGCAAAGGCCCGCAAAAGCGCAGACGATGCCGGCGATGACGTAGGAAATCAGGACCGCCGGTCCGGCATGCAGCGCGGCGGCGTTGCCGGTACGAACGAAAATGCCGGCGCCGATGATGCAGCCGATACCGAGGAACACGAGGTTCCACGGCCCTAAAGTGCGCTTAAGCTCGCTGGTCCGGGTTTCCTCCTGGATTTGGGCGACGCTCTTGCGCAGCCCTATCCGGCCCAAAAAACTTCTCGGTGCCGCAGTGGCCATTCAATCTCCCCTCGGGTTTATTGGTTTGGGCGCGACCCTAACGCCTTGCATCGCATGCGCAATCCCCCTTCGGCGAACGGCTCAATAACGTCTATCGAGCCAACATCGGTCCAAGCGGCGCGCCGCCAAACACATGAACATGGAGGTGAGCGACCTCCTGGCCGCTGCGCTTCCCGCTGTTGGCAAGGATGCGATAGCCTTGGCTGTCGGCCCCGGTCATCCGCGCGACCTCTCCGACTGCCCTCACGAAGTCGCTGATTTCCGGGTCGGATGCCTTGGCGGAAAAATCGTCCCAGCTAACGTACGGCCCCTTGGGAATGACCAGCACATGGATCGGCGCCAGCGGGTTGATGTCGTGGAAAGCGAGGCTGTGCGCCGTTTCCATCACCGTCTTGCTGGGGATTTCGCCGCGGAGGATCCTGGCGAATATATTCTGGTCGTCATAGGGCTGCTTGGCGTCGATGGGCATCGGTTGGGTTGACTCCGCTTGACCGGTTTGCCCCGCTCGCTACCACGAAAAGCGATGAGTGAGGAAACCCCTGAGTCCCTGATTCCGTACGACGAGATCGTCCAGGAGGCGTTGCGCGACGTCGTCGGCAGAGTGCTGCGTGAAGTGGAGCAGAGCGGCGGCCTGCCCGGCGGCCATCATTTCTACATCACCTTCAAGACCAAGATGCCCGGCGTTTCGATCCCCAAGCAATTGGCCGAACGCTTCCCGGACGAAATGACCATCGTCATCCAGCATCGCTTCTGGGACCTGAAGGTCGAGGACCATGAGTTTTCGGTCGGCCTGAGTTTCGGCGGCGTGCCGTCGACCCTGGTCGTTCCGTTCGCTGCGGTTACCGACTTCGTCGACCCGGCGGTGGATTTCAGCCTGAAATTCCAGGCCAATGGAGCGGTTGACGTGCCCGAGGAGCATGACGAGGCGGAGAATGACGCTCCCGTTGCCGAGCCTTCCGAGGACGGATCGAACGTCGTCAACGTCGACTTCACACGGAAAAAGTGACGCGCGGAGAATGTCTGGGGGACATTCGAGTAAGGCTCTCAACACAAGAGAAAAAGGTGGATTCCCGCATTCGCGGGAATGACGATTTTGAGGAAAGCGATGGCTAGCCACACCCGTACGGAAACCGACAGCTTTGGCCCGATCGAGGTGCCTGGCGACAGCTATTGGGGCGCCCAGACCGAACGCTCGATCGCCAATTTCCCGTTCGGCGAGCGCGAGCGGATGCCGGCCGAGATCGTACATGCGCTGGGCTTTGTGAAGCAGGCGGCGGCACGGGTGAACGCCAGGCTTGGCGGCCTCGACGCCGAGATCGCAGAAGCCATCCAGCAGGCAGCGGGCGAAGTTGCGCGAGGCGATCTCGACGGCCAGTTCCCGCTGGTCATTTGGCAGACCGGTTCCGGCACCCAGTCGAACATGAACGCCAATGAGGTGATCGCAGGCCGGGCCAACGAACAGCTGACCGGTACCCGGGGCGGCAAGGAGCCTGTTCACCCCAACGACCATGTCAACATGGGCCAGTCGTCCAACGACAGCTTCCCGACCGCGATGCACATTGCTGCCGGGATCGCCGTCGGCCGCAAGCTGCTTCCCGCCCTGAAGCTGATCCATGACCGGCTGGCCGATCAGGCCAAGCGCTGGGATACCATCGTCAAGATCGGCCGCACCCACCTCCAGGACGCGACGCCGCTGACCCTTGGCCAGGAATTCTCCGGCTATGCGGCCATGATCGCCGACAATATTGCCCGGGTCGAAGGCACGCTGCCGCGGGTTATGCGCCTGGCGCAGGGCGGCACCGCGGTCGGCACCGGTCTCAATGCCCCGAAGGGGTTCGCCGAGGCCTTTGCCAAGGAGGTCGCCAACCTCACCCAATTGCCGTTCACGTCGGCGCCCAACAAATTCGCGGAGCTTGCGGCGCACGATACCCTTGTGGAACTGTCCGGGGTGCTCAACACCATCGCTGTCAGCCTGTCCAAGATCGCCAACGACATCCGGCTATTGGGCTCCGGCCCGCGGTGCGGCCTCGGCGAGCTGAAGCTGCCGGAGAATGAGCCGGGCAGCTCGATCATGCCGGGCAAGGTCAATCCGACCCAGTGCGAGATGATGACGATGGTCGCCGCCCAGGTGATGGGAAATCATGTCGCGGTCACGGTCGGAGGGCTCCAGGGCCATATGGAATTGAACGTGTTCAAGCCCTTGATCGGGGCCAATGTGGTCCGCTCGATCAACCTGCTGACCATCGCGATGGAGAGCTTTACCGAGCGGACGCTCGATGGACTGGAGCCTGACGAACAGCGCATTTCGGAACTAATGAACCGGTCGCTGATGCTGGTGACCGCGCTCGCGCCCGAGATCGGGTATGACAATGCGGCGACGATTGCGAAGCATGCGCACAAGAAGGGCCTGACCCTGAAAGAGGCCGGCCTTGAGCTTGGCCTGGTCGACGAAGCGACGTTCGACCGGGTAGTCAAGCCGGAGAAGATGCTAGGCCGCTAATTTCCTGATAGGGTTAGCCTGCTTGGAGCAGGAGTAATGCCGTGCAGCGTCTTGCAATTACCTCGCTTGCCTTGGCTTTGACCCTCGTCGGGGGCTGCGGCGGCGGCGGCGGCGGCGGCGGCGGCGGTGCCAGCGTCCAACCCGCGTCTTCGGTGCAGGCGGCAAGCATTGCGCCCATTGCATTGAGCGCCGCGGCCTATGTCGCAATTGCTTCGTCGATCGACCTCTTTCAGGTGAAGGCCGCGCAGCTTGCGCTCGAGCGGTCACAGAACCCCGCCAACCGTGCTTTTGCCGAGCGAATGCTGAGCGCTCATATGGGCACGAGCCAGCAACTCAATTACGCGGGCCGGCGCCTCAATCTCCTGCCGAGCGCGACGCTTGATCCCCAGCACCAGGCAATGCTCGACGCGCTGGCGGCGGCCAGCGATTTTGACAATGCCTATCGCGCCCAGGAAAACATCGTCCTCGAGGAGGGCCTCAAGCTGCACTCGAGCTATGCAAAGTCTGGCGGAAGTCCCACACTGCGCCCGGTCGCGGCCAATGCCGAGAATGTCATGCGGGCGAATTTGAAAGCTTTAAGGGGGTCGCAATGAAGCGTTGGGTGGTTGTAGCAACCCTTTTTCTGGCGACCAGCTGGTCGGCGCTCGAGGCCAAGCCGCCTTACCTCGCCGGCGTCTGGGGAGGGCCGCACGTGGCGGTAGCCTTCCAGGGCGGGATGGCCGAAGTCCAGTTCGATTGCGCCTCGGGTTCGATCGATATGCTGGTCTATCCGGCCAAGGACGGAAGCTTTTCGGCCAAGGGCGTTTATCATGCCGGTTCGCCCGGGCCGGTTCGCGTCGGCCAGATATTCGTCTCCCAGCAGGCGACCTATTCAGGCAGTGCCGTGAAGGGCCAAATGGTCTTGAGCGTCGAACTTGAGGACGGGTCCCTAATCGGGCCGTTCAACCTGGTTGAGGGCGCCGCGCCGCAGATCACGCGCTGCGTTTAGGCGCCGGCCTGCCAGGCCAGGATCGCGTCGTTCGGCGCCAGCAGCATCCATATGTTGAGGGTCAAATTGTCGCGGATGACGATCAGCGGCACTAACTCCAGCACCGCGACGGTCAGTACGCTGGCCCACCACGGCAGTCGCCTTGCGGCCAGGAAGCCGATCGCGCACATCATGATGTCGCTCATCGAATTGAGGATCGAATCGCCCGAATAGCCAAGCGCGATGGTCGCCTCGCGGTAGCGGTCGATGATCATCGGGCTGTTTTCGACCATTTCCCAGAGGGCTTCGATCAGCGCTGCCACCAGGAAGCGCAACTCGACGCTTCCCTTTGGCCAGAGCCATCGAAGCGCCGCATAAAAGAGAAAACCATGAATGATGTGGCTCGGGCTGTACCAGTCGGCCAGCATCTGGCTCTGTTTCGGCCCGACTTCGCCCCACAATTCAATCGTACCGCAGGTGCAGATCGGCGGACGGCCTATCATCAGCATAAGGGCAGCGGTCGCGGCCATTACGGCGGCGAGGATGATGAGCGGCTTCGGCCGCGAGGAAGCCGTCATTTATCATGAGTAGCATTGCCGCTCGGCTTGCCAAGCCCGAGCCCTCGCCCTTTGTCTTCCCTCGCCTATCTTGCTAGGGGCGCGGCCAACCGCCGTCCGTAGCTGCCGTGCGGCTCCATGCATCTCATTGAGGACCCAGGAATGATCCCGACCGGCCAGGACAGTTTGAAGACCCGCTCAACGCTGGAGGCCGGCGGCAAGCGCTACGCTTATTATTCGCTCGACAAGGCTGCCGCGGCACTGGGTGACGTCAGCCGCCTGCCCTTCTCGATGAAGGTGCTGCTGGAGAATCTCCTGCGTTATGAGGACGGGGTTACCGTCACCCGCGACGACCTCCAGTGCATGGCCGACTGGCAGAAGGAGCGGCGGATCAACCGCGAGATCCAGTACCGTCCGGCGCGGGTGCTGATGCAGGACTTCACTGGCGTGCCTGCGGTGGTCGACCTGGCCGCGATGCGAGATGCGATGAAAAGCCTCGGCGGGGATGCGCAGCGAATCAATCCGCTGGTCCCGGTTCATCTGGTGATCGACCACAGCGTGATGGTCGACGAGTTCGGCACACCGCGCGCATTCGAGAAGAACGTCGAGCTGGAATATAGCCGCAACGCCGAGCGCTATGAGTTCCTCAAGTGGGGCTCCAGCGCGTTCGACAATTTCAAGGTTGTCCCGCCCGGCACCGGCATCTGCCATCAGGTCAATCTCGAGCATATCGCGCAGGCGATCTGGTCCGGCGTCGACCAGTCCGGCGAGGAAGTTGCCTACCCCGACACGCTGGTCGGAACCGACAGCCATACGACCATGGTCAATGGCCTTGGAGTGCTCGGCTGGGGCGTCGGCGGGATCGAGGCCGAGGCCGCGATGCTCGGCCAGCCAGTGTCGATGCTGATCCCCGAAGTGGTCGGTTTTCGGCTTTCGGGCGAGCTCAAGGAAGGCATCACCGCGACGGACCTGGTGTTGACGGTTACCCAGATGCTCCGCGCCAAGGGCGTGGTGGGCCGGTTCGTCGAGTTCTTCGGCCCGGGCCTTGATGCGCTGTCGCTGGCCGACCGCGCGACCATCGCCAACATGGCCCCCGAATATGGCGCGACCTGCGGCTTCTTCCCGATCGACGAACGGACCATCGATTATTTGAAGCTGACCGGGCGTGACGATGACCGGATCGAACTGGTTCGCGCCTATACCAAGGCGCAGGGCATGTGGCGTGACGCCTCGACCCCGGATCCCTTGTTCACGGACACGCTCGAGCTGGACATGTCGATGGTCGAACCGTCGCTGGCCGGCCCCAAGCGCCCGCAGGACAGGGTGCGCCTCAGCGAAGTGGATGAGCTGTTCAATGCCGAGCTGGAAGGCACCTACAAGAAGATCAATGCGGATCGCGTCGCGGTCGAGGGCGAAAGCTACAAGGTCGGCAATGGCGACGTGATGATTGCCGCCATCACCAGCTGTACCAATACGTCGAACCCGTCGGTGCTGGTGGCCGCCGGCCTGGTCGCCCGCAAGGCGAGGGCGTTCGGCCTCACGCCGAAGCCCTGGGTCAAAACCAGCCTGGCCCCCGGCAGCCAGGTCGTGACCGATTATCTGAATGCCAGTGGCCTTAGCGAAGACCTGAATGCCCTTGGCTTCGACCTGGTCGGCTATGGCTGCACCACCTGCATCGGCAATTCGGGGCCGTTGGCAGAGTCGATCAGCAAGGCGATCAATGACAATGACCTGGTCGCCGCATCGGTGCTGTCGGGCAACCGCAATTTCGAAGGCCGGGTATCGCCCGACTGCCGCGCCAACTATCTCGCGTCGCCGCCGCTGGTGGTCGCCTATGCGCTGATGGGCACGGTCCGCAACGACATGGTCAAGTCGCCCATCGGCCAGTCCACGGACGGCAAGGACGTGTTCCTGGCCGACATCTGGCCTTCGAACGACGAGGTCCGCAACCTGATCGATCTTCATGTCCACAGCGACATGTTCCGTTCACGCTATGCCGACGTATTCCGTGGCGATGACCGCTGGCGGGCGATCGAGGTGACGGGCGGCGATACCTACAGCTGGCCTGCCGGTTCCACCTACATCCAGAACCCGCCCTATTTCGCCGGCATGACGATGACGCCGAAGCCCCTGACAGACATCCAGGGCGCACGGGCGTTGGCGGTCTTCGGCGACTCGATCACGACCGATCACATTTCGCCGGCCGGTTCGATCAAGCTCGACAGTCCGGCGGGCAGCTATTTGACAGAGCATCAGGTGCCGCGGACCGAGTTCAACAGCTATGGCGCGCGTCGCGGCAATCATCAGGTGATGATGCGCGGCACCTTCGCCAACATCCGCATCCGCAACAAAATGCTCGACGGCGTCGAGGGCGGCATGACCCGCTACGCGCCGACCGGCGAGATCATGCCGATCTATGACGCGGCCATGAAGTATCAGGCCGACGGCGCCGCGCTGGTGGTCATCGCCGGCAAGGAATATGGCACCGGCTCCTCCCGCGACTGGGCCGCCAAGGGGACTATCCTGCTCGGCGTTCGTGCGGTGCTGGCGGAGAGCTTCGAGCGCATCCACCGTTCCAACCTGGTCGGCATGGGCGTCTTGCCGCTGCAGTTCCAGGACGGCGAGGGCGCCAATACGCTTGGGCTGGACGGCAGCGAAACCTATACGATCGACGGCATTGCTTCGCTCGAGCCCCGGCAGGAAGTTGCGGTCCAGGTCACTCGCGCCGACGGATCGACCCAGTTGATCACCGCGCGCTGCCGGATCGATACCTACAACGAGCTTGAATATTATCGCTCGGGCGGGATCCTGCAGTATGTGCTGAGGAACCTGGCCAGCTGAGCGGCGTCGACCTCTTCGTCGAGATCGTCGGCTGGGTCGGCGCGGTTCTGATCCTGCTTGCCTATCTGTTCCTGTCGATGGGCAAGCTGACTGGCCGGTCGGCGATCTATCAGTGGATGAACGTCGTCGGTGCCGCCGGCTTCACGGTCAATGGCTGGTGGCACGGCGCATTGCCATCCGCGGCGCTCAACGTCATCTGGATGCTGATTGGGGGAGTGGCGCTATGGCGGATCGCGCATCGGAAAGGCTCATCGACCTCAGCCATGTGATTGAGGAGGGCATGACCACCTACAAGGGTCTGCCCGGTCCGCACCTGTGCGATTATTGGACCCGTGACGCTTCGGCGGCCAATTACGACGACGGCTCGACCTTCCAGATCGGCCGGATCGACATGGTCGCCAACACCGGCACCTACGTCGACAGCCCGTTCCACCGATATGCCGACGGCAAGGACCTGTCCGAATTGCCCCTGGAGTCGCTGGCCGAGCTTGACGGGCTGGTGGTCCGGCGGCCGTTCGAACAGGGCCTTGCGGTCGATACCGGGGCCTTTGCGGGGCTTGAAGTTCGCGGCAAGGCGGTGTTGGTCGCCACCGGCTGGAGCCGGTTCTGGCGGACGGACGCCTATTTCGCCGGCCATCCATTCCTGACCGAGGCGGCGGCGCGCGCGTTGATCGAAGGCGGCGCGGCATTCGTCGGGATCGACAGCTATAATATCGACGACACCCGCATACGGACGCGGCCGGTGCACACCTTGCTGCTCGGCGCTGAGATTCCGATCGGCGAGCATCTGACCTGCCTGGACCGGCTGCCTGACCGGGGCTTCCGCTTCTCGGCCGTCCCGCCCAAGGTGAAGGGAATGGGCACCTTTCCGGTCCGCGCCTTCGCCTTGCTGGACAATTAAGCAGCCAGTCAGTTTCGTGGGCGCAATCATTCTCGCAACAAGGGAGGTTGCCATGCTCCGAACGCTTGTCGCCGCGCTGCTGATCGCCACCGCCCCGGCCGAAGCCGAAGACCGCAACCCGCTGATCGACTATGCCGGTTTTCAGCAGCTAACCCGGGACGTTTCGGCCTACCGCCAGGGCCGGCTGCTGAGCTGGAATGAATTTGAAAAGGCGGGCCGCCAGCCGCGGACGCTGATCCTCGATGCACGTTCGGCCGACGCCTTTGCGGCGGGGCACATCAAGGGGGCCGTCAACCTGCCTTTCACCGATTTCACCGCGGCCAGCCTCGCCCGGGTGATCGGTAACAAGGACCGGCCGATCCTCATCTATTGCAACAATAATTTTTCGAACAACAAGGCGCCGGTCGAGACCAAGGCGGTTCGGCTGGCGCTCAATATCCAGACCTTCATCAACCTCGTCGGCTATGGCTATGCCAACGTCCGCGAGCTGAACGAGGTGGTCGATTTCAACGACCCGAAGATCGGTTGGGTGACCACCCCCGTCGCAACCTAGTCCGATGGACGCCAACCGACGCCTTCAATCAGTCGAATGAGTAAATGCGCACGACATTGGCGGTCGCGACCCACACACGCTTGCCCTCTTTGGTGAAACCGAAGCTGTCAGCATAGCTGCCGACCATCGACGGAGCGATTGTCTGTATGATCCGGCCATTCCGCATGTCGACGAGAGCAATGGGCCGCCGCATGTCGGAGGGCGGCAATTGAAAGAGTCCATAACGTCCGTCTGGGCTGATCGCTGGAGGCGTTCGCTGCGACCAGAATTGCGTCGCCGTGGCGGGCAGGGTCCAAAGCGCACGTCGGGTTACAACATCGATCAACTCGGCAATCGTACCCGTCACGGGCGTCGGCGGCGTCACCTTACAGTCGTCGCAGTCGAACACTTGAACTCCGTTCGGCTGCAGCTCGCGCATGACAAGCAGCTTTGACCCGTCCGCGGACAGCACGGCGGGCTTGAGCCAATCCGACGCATAGGAATCCCTCCACTCCTGCGGGGCCTCCCCTTGGGTCCATTCCAGCCAGAAGTCGGTGTGCCTGATAATATCTTCGCGCTTGTTGCTGCCGCCCTGCGGGCGTTCGATCCACCGGTTCATGTGAAGGACCGTGCGAACCCGGCCGTCGGGCAGGATCGCCCCGGTCGCGCTGCCGATCGAATGAGTCACTCCATAGGCAGGCAGGCGATCCTTGAATGTAGGAATGGTGCGGACGGGCAGCGAGTCGAGAATCTTGCCTGTCGAGGCGTCGATGATGGCCAGGGTCGGTTCGGGATCGTCATGCTCGGGTTTGTAGTAGCCGCCTCTCCAGCCGAAAAGCGCGACCGCCTTGCCTTCACCTCCGACCCACATGATTCCGTCAAGCGGTCCCGCCGCGTGACGAAGCAGCGGCAGGTCATGGATCGACCCGTCGAGGCCAAGCTTGATTGGGGTCAGTCCGGTGATGGCGAAGCCGCTCGGATTGACGGCCTGTCGGACGGACCAAAGGGCCCCTGAATCCACGCTCCAAGCAATCGCGTCCGGGGCTGCTCCAGATGGATCGTGAGACGCAAGGGTGCGGTAGGTCACCTTGTTGACAAGCTGCACGCCTCCAGGCTCGCCGAGCGGAGCGATATTGAAATGCTGGGTATATCCTGAAGACCAATGCTGAACTGCAGCCCCGTTCGGCGAAACGGATGTTGGATAATATGAGTCGGAGCTGATGCCGACACAGTCGATCGAGACAAGCCGGAGCGGACTGGCTTCGGGTTCGGGATTCTTTTTGATCCAGTTGATGAAGCCATCATGGCATCCGTGGAACAGCGGTAAATCAGGCGGGGTTGAAGCGGTCGCGGCGGCGCAGGCAACGATGGAAAGAACAAGGGGGAGGGCACGCATGGACAACCGGCCTCCTCTCAAATCTACACAACGACCGGTTCTACGATATTGGCGTTACCCTTTCGAGCCAAGCCGGAACGATCGCATTGGCCGGAAGCGCATCTGCCCGAGCGTGGATTACCGCCAGGCCCAGGTCGGGATAAGCGACGCGCTGGCGATCGCCGCCATCACCGTCCACCACCACCAGGCGCCGGTTGACCTTCTGCCGCCAGTTCATCCGCGCGGTGTTTTCCTGCCCTATGAAGCAGCCCTTGGTGAAGCTGACGCCATTGAGTTCGGCCGCGTTGCACTCCAGCCAGAGCAGGTCGCCGAGTTCGGCCCGGCCCTCGCAAACACCGAGCCGCAGGCGTTGCTCGAGCCAGCCTGTTGCCGGTTCGCTGGCTTGGGCGAGCCATCGCCGGCCAAGTTCCGCCAGGCGCGGATCGGCTACGCCTTCATCTCCATCCGGTGACCAATGTACTGCCAGACTGTCATCGCGCTCGATCTTGATCGGACGTCGCAAGCGGTAGATCGACAGCCGCTTGATCAAGTCGCCGGCAGTCTCCGCTTCGCAATCAAGCAACAGATCATCTCCGTCCGCCCAAACCAGAAAGTCGAACAGGCATTTTCCCTGGGCGGTCAGCAGACCGGCCCAGACGGGCAGCGGCCCCGTGACATCCTGGGTCACCAGCCCTTGCAGATATTCGCCCGCGTCCTCGCCGGACAGGCGAATGACGGCCCTATCTACAAGGGTGGTACTCGCTGGGCTATTCGGGGCCATGACGCTTAGCTAAGGAGCCGGCGTGACTTTGCAATCGCTGACCATCCGCCGGCC
>DATJKE010000072.1:0-3072 GCA_035491735.1 Sphingomicrobium sp. | reverse complement strand
ACATAGGGCTCTGGCTGCTGGCGCTGGAGATCATAGTCCTGGTTGTACAGTGGCAGGTCGCCGATCTCGACCATCTGGCATTCGAGGTTGTCGCCGCGCAGCGCACAGATCGACCGGGCAATCCTTCGGTTGAGGCTGTCCTTCCTCAGGCTACCGACGATGATCGCGATTTTGTAATTGGCCATGGCCGCCTCCCGTCAATCGAACGGAAAGCGCTCGATAGTCCGATTGGTTGCCAATCGCCAGCAACAGTCCGGCCGAGCCGCTGTGGCCCGGCCGGCGATGCGCGCTCAATTCGCTTCTTGCTCGACCTTTTCCCATTGTTGCTTGGTCAGGCAGACCCGTTCGGCCATCCGTGTTCCGGACGTAGCGAGACGCTTGCAGATCTTCTTTTCGGCTGGCGCCGGAGCTGTCGTCTCGTCGGCAGCCTGATTGCTGACGCGCGATGCGACCTGCTCATTGGAAGCCAATTTCTTTTCCTGGGCCATCGCGGTGGACGACAGCAACAGGGCGGCTGACAAAGTGACAACTGACGTGAGGCGCATGGTAACTCTCCCCAACGACATCCCGATGACATTTGTAGTCAATATGCGCTGGAGCGGCTATCCGCCGTTCGTCGGTTGGTCGACCCACGAGCTGTATTAGTCGATTAAAACACTGAATAGTAGATTAACGTCGTCTTCCCTGGTGCCGGATGTTGGCAGGACGGCCGCGCTTGCCCTTGTGAACACGGTCGCGCCGTGCAGCGAGTCGCGGCGCTCCACCGAATCTGCCTTCGGGCAGCTCGAAGCGGAGCGAGCCCGACGCGGGATTGGCCTCGACCAGCTTAAGCTCAAGATGTTGGCCGACGCGGAAGGTCTCGCCCGTCTCCTCGCCGACGAGCGAGCGCGCCGCCTCATCATAGCGAAAATATTCATTGCCGAGGATCGCCGCCGGGACCAGCCCGTCGCCGCCCAGGTCCTCGACGGTCGCGAAGAAGCCGAAAGGCTGCACGCCCGTGATGCGGCAGCGGAGGATCTGCCCGACCTTATCGGCAAGGAAGGCCGCGACATAGCGGTCGATAGTCTCGCGCTCTGCCTCCATCGCCCGCCGTTCGAGCGTCGAGATATGTTCGCCAATTTCGACGAACTGCTCGGCGTCCGACGCCGGAAGGCCGCCCTCGCCGAGCTGACAGGAACTGACCAGCGCGCGGTGCACCAGCAGGTCGGCATAGCGCCTGATCGGCGAGGTGAAATGTGCGTAAGACGCGAGCGCCAGGCCGAAATGGCCCAACGGCTCGGGCCCATAACGCGCCTGCATTTGGGTTCTCAGAACCTGCTCCATGATCTCCGGCCTGGCGTCATGATCGGGACCGATGCGCTCCAGGATGCGGTTGAAGGTTGCCGGCCGGACCACCTGGCCAAGCGCGAATTCGAGGTCGAAGGTGGCGAGATAATCCTTCAACGCGATCAGTTTTTCGCGGCCGGGCGTTTCATGGACGCGGTACATCACCGGCGCTTTCTTGCGCTCCAGAGCCTTGGCCGCGGCGACATTGGCGGCAATCATGTAATCTTCGACCAGCCGGTGGGCGTCCAAGCGCTCACGCGGCGCGACCGACAGGATGCGGCCCTTTTCGTCCAGCATCACCCGCCGTTCGGGGAGGTCGAGCTCGAGCGGCTCGCGCTTGTTTCGGGCCGCTAGCAGCGCGCGCCAACAGGCCCACAAAGGCTTCAGCGCATGATGAACCAACTCGCTTGGCACGCGGCCTTCAAGCGGTGGCATCGAACAGGGAGAGGAAGCATTTTCAACAACTTCCTCGCTCGCGGCGTCGATGGCGGCCTGAGCATCCTCATATGCAATATTTGCCGCTACACAAATCTTGGCACGCGAGAATCGCCAGCTTTTTAGCGTCCCGTCCTTGCCGACATGGAGGTGGCAGGCGATTGCCGCGCGGGCCTCTCCCTGCTTCAGCGAGCAAATGTCCGAAGACAGTTCGTGCGGCAGCATCGGCACCACACGGTCGGGAAAATAGACGCTGTTGCCGCGCGCCCGGGCCTCGCGATCGAGCTCGCTGCCCGGGCGGACGTAATAGCTAACGTCGGCGATGGCGACGATCGCGTCCCAGCCGTCGCCGTCGTCGCGTGGGCTTGCCCAGATGGCGTCGTCATGGTCGCGCGCGTCTTCGGGATCGATCGCGACGATCGGTAGGTGAGTCAGGTCTTCACGGTCGTCGCCCAGCCTCTGCCTGGCGACATGTTTTGCCTCAACGATCGCCTCGGGGCGGAACTCGTCCCGCAGCCCATATTTGTGGATCGCGATCAGGCTGAAGCTCCTGGGCGCGAACGGATCGCCGAGGATCGCGTCGATTCGGGCAGTGACCCGCGGCGGACGGCCGGAGGGTTCGGCCAGCACCAGGTCGCCTTCCTGGGCATCCTTCAAATCGGATATTGGCAGCTCGCGCCGCTCCTTCTTGTCGACCGGGGTCAAATAGAAGCGGTCGCCTTCCTTGCGGACCACGCCCAGCAGCAACTCGGCCGAGCGCTGCAGCTTCTTCATGACATGGGCGATGTGTCCCTTCCCGGCTTCTTCGGTCCTCGCTAGGATTCGATCGTTGAGCGCCAGCGCCGAGCGGCGCCCGCGCTCGATCACCCGTAGGCGAGGCGGCGGCGTGTCGGCGTGCCAGCTCTCCGGCTGAGCCCAGATCTGGCCGTCGTCGACCGACACGATCCGCAGCACCGTCACGCGCGGCACGCCTCCGGCCTTGTGAAAGGCGCGGCCCGGGGCGCTATCGATCAGCCCCTCATCGGCCATGTCCTTGAGCAGCGCCTTCAGCATGATCTTGTCATGGCTGCTGAGGCTGAAGGCGCGCGCGATCTCGCGCTTGCCTGCCGGTTGGCCGGACTGCTCAATGAAGTCGAGGATCTGTTGGCGGGTCGGAAGTCCCTGGGTGGGTTTGCGCGGCATGAGGTTCCTAATTGGGCGCTACCGTCGCCGCCGACAATGCCGTACGGCGGGCCAAACGATGCTCGCGCCAGACGATGATGAGGCCGCTGGCGATAATGATCGGCGCTCCGACCCAGATCCACGGCGTCG
>DATJKE010000071.1:0-40575 GCA_035491735.1 Sphingomicrobium sp. | reverse complement strand
GGCAGGGGTTGGCGAGGCAATGACCAGCGGTCCGACCATTACCGTCGCCAGCTACAATATGCGCAAGGCGATCGGAACTGATCGCCGGCGCCGGCCCGACCGGGTGCTCCACGTCCTGCAGGAAATCGATGCGGATGTGGTCGCGCTGCAGGAAGCAGACAAGCGGATCGGCGGCCGCGGCGCCGCGGTACCGCACGAGCTGATCGACGAGCACGGCCTCTACAAGCCAGTTCCGCTGCGGGTCCGCCATCGCCGCACGTTGGAGGGGCTGCCAGGGGGCAAGCAGGCCGAAAGGCTGCTCAAGCTCAATACCCGAAACCTTGGCTGGCACGGCAACGCCCTGCTGGTGAAAAGGCATGTCGACATAATGGACGTCGCTGCCCTGGACTTGCCGATGCTGGAGCCGCGCGGCGCGGTAATGGCCGAGCTGTTGATCGGCGACCGGCCCGTGCGGGTGATCGGCATGCACCTCGACCTTAGCGGCCTGTGGCGCCGGCGGCAGATGCGCGCCATCCTGGAGGCAATCCACCAGCGGCCGCAGAAGATGCCGACGATCATGATGGGGGATACCAACGAATGGCGCGACGCCGGTGGCTTCCACCGAGAGCTCAATGGCAGCTACCGCGTCGCCCCGACCGGTCCAAGCTTCCATTCCCGCCGGCCAATCGCGGCGCTCGACCGGATTTTCGTCGACCAGGCGCTGGCGATCGAAGCAGCCGGGGTGCACGCCAGTAGCGAGGCACGCAAGGCCAGCGACCATTTGCCGATCTGGGCTAGAGTGGCGCTCTAGCCGGCAACCATCTTTCGCTGCCGGCGGCGCTGGATCGAAGAGCCAATTCCCATCGCCTCGCGATATTTGACGACCGTCCGGCGGGCGGCGTCCATGCCTTTGTCCTTGAGCATCGCGGCAATGGCATCGTCGCTAAGCACATCGGTTTCATGATCAATGATGTCCTTGATCGCCGCCTTGACCGCCTCGGCGGCGGCGCCTTCTCCGCCTTCGCTGGCAACGCCTGATCCAAAGAAATATTTAAGTTCGAACAGGCCGCGGTCGCAGGCCAGATATTTGTTCGATGTCACCCGGCTGACAGTCGACTCGTGCATCTCGATTGCCTCTGCGACCTTGGCCAGGGTCAGCGGCCTGAGGGCCGACACCCCTCGCTCGAAGAACCCCTGCTGTTGCTTGACGATCTCGCTCGCCACCTTGACGATCGTCCGGGCTCGCTGGTCGAGCGCCTTCACCAGCCAGTTGGCACTGGCCAGGCACTCGCCGAGCCAGGCCTTCGACGCTTTGTCCTGCGGCCCCCGCTTCAGTTCCGTATGATAGCGGCGGTTGACGAGCACCTTCGGCAGGGCGGCATTGTTGAGTTCAACCAGCCAGCCATTACTGGTGCGCCGGATAAAGACATCCGGAGTTATCGCGTCGGGTTCCTTGCTGACAAAACGGCAGCCTGGCTTGGGATCATAGGCCCGAAGCTCCCGGACCATGTCGGCAAGGTCCTCCTCATCGACCCCGCAGATGCGGCGAAGGTCGGCCATGCGCCCCTTGGCCAACAGGTCGAGGTTGGCGATCAGCCGGGCCATCGCCGGGTCGTAGCGGTCGGCTGCCCTGGCCTGCAGCGCGATGCATTCCTCCAGGCTGCGAGCGGCGATGCCGGGCGGGTCCAGGGACTGGACCAGGGCCAAGGCCTCCTCTGTTTCGTTGAGGCCGGCTTCGCATTCCTCGGCAATCAGCCTCAACGCCGTGCCGAGGTAGCCAGTCTCTTCCAATTCCTTGACGATGGCTTCGGCCAACCGGCCGATCGTCCCGCCGATCCCTTGGATCTGTGCCAGCAAATGCTCCGACAAGCCGGAATCGCCGCCCTCCAGCCGATCGAAATCAAATGCCTCGTCGCCGCCCGGACCGCCGCCGACGTCGGCAAAGCTGTCGACCTCCAGCGCCGCAGCCTGCCAGTCCATGTCGACCGGCGAATCTTCCGTCCCCAGCTTGTTGCCGATCAGCTCGTCGGATCCGGTCGGATCGGCGGCCTCGTCGCCATATTCGCGATCCTCGCGGACGATCGTGTCGCTGGCGGTGCCGCCTTCCCCAGGCCGCGCTTCCAGCAGCGGATTCTTGGCCAGCTCTTCGGCGATCACTGCTTCGAGCTCCAGGTTCGACAGCGCCAGCAGCTTGATTGCCTGCTGCAGCTGCTGGGTCATCACCAGCTGCTGCGAAACGCGAAGGTCGATACGCGGGCCGAGCCCCATGATGATCAGGCTCTTCCGTTAGAGGGCGAAGCTTTCGCCAAGATAGAGCCTCCGCACATTCTCGTCGGCGACCAGCGCCTGCGGGGTTCCTTCGAACAGCACCTGGCCGTCATAAATGATGCAGGCGCGATCAACGATATCGAGCGTCTCGCGGACATTGTGGTCGGTGATCAGCACCCCGATGTCGCGCTGCTTCAGTTCCATCACCAATTGGCGGATGTCACTGATCGAAATTGGGTCGATTCCCGCGAATGGCTCGTCCAGCAGCATGATCGTGGGCTCGGCCGCCAGCGACCGGGCGATCTCGCATCGCCTCCGCTCGCCGCCCGAAAGCGCCATCGCCGGGGCGTCGCGCAAGTGGGTGAGGCCGAACTCCCCGAGCAATTGCTCAAGCCGCGCTTCCCTTTCCTGTCGGTCGGGTTCGTCCACTTCAAGCACCGCCCGGATGTTCTGCTCGACCGTCAGCCCGCGAAAGATCGATGTTTCCTGTGGCAGATAGCCAAGCCCGAGGATCGCCCTCCGGTACATCGGCAGGTTGGTGATGTCGCGCCCGTCGAGAAAAATGCGGCCCGCATCGGGCCGGACCAGGCCCATCACCGAATAGAAGCTGGTAGTCTTGCCGGCGCCATTTGGGCCGAGCAGGCCGACTACTTCTCCGCGTTCAACGTGCAGCGACACGTCATGCAGGACCGCCCGCCGGTCATAGCTCTTGGCAATCGAGCGCACTTCCAGCCCGCGCATCGTCGTGCCGGCTGGGCCGGCCTGGGACTCGAAAGGCGCCGCCTCGTTCATTGCGGCCGATTGCTGCGCTGGGGAACGGTGAAGCGTCCGGTCACCCGGCCGCCGCCGCCCTGGTTGATGCCGCGCAGGCCGCCGTCCATCACCGCACGTCCGGTGTCGAGATCTATCGTCAGCCGTCCGCCGCTGAGGAACGAACCGCCGCGCTCAAGCCGGACATCGCCGACCAAGGTGATCAGGCCCTGGTCGAGGTCGTAAACGCCGAAATCGCCGGTCGCCGTTTCACTCGGACTGACCACCGTCACCCCGCCGCTGGCATCAATCCGGTTGATGTCGATTCCATTCTGGCTGGCATAGGCAACGGTCAGCCGGGCCGTACGGAGCGTCAGCTCGCCCTGCTTGACCACCACATTGCCGGAGAAAATCGCGCGGTCGGCGCGATCCTGGGCCTCGGCGCGGTCCGCCGACAGGTCGATCGGGGCCCGGCTGTCATGACCCTTGAGCGCGGACACCCCTTGTTGGGCGAAGGCCGATCCGGCGGCGATCAGGGCAAGTGCCGCGATCGGAATGAAACGCTTTGACTTCATACGCTTCATCTGACCGCCCCCTGATAGATTTTCAAGCGAACTCCATGGTCCAGGCGGACGGTCCGCTCATCGAGATCGGCGCTAAGCTGTCCTGCCTGGAACTGGCCGAGCTTCATGGTGCCATTGACCGCGCCCCGCGATTGCATGGTCCGCTTGTCGAGGTCGACCTGCACGTCGTGCGTGGCCAGGCTGTAGCCATCGGGCCCGACCACATGGACCGGCCCGTCGACCGACACTTTTTCGCCCTCCAGGTCGTAACGACCCTTGAGGGCAGCGATGCTGAGCGGGCCGCGCGACAGGTTTAGCCGGGCGTGCACTCCCTCGATATTGACCACCGGCACATTGCTCGATTGCTGTACCGCCCGGTCGGCAACGATCTCGAACTTCTGGCCCTTATTGTCCTCGCCGACATAGCGCGCCTGCTCAACCCGCATCCGCTCCTTGGCTTCGGCGACCTTGTTCTTGTCGAGAATGAAGCTGACGTCGCCGCGACGCTCGAACGGTGCAATCGCCAGCAGGACAAGCAACACCAGGATGACCAGCGGAAGGCCATATTTGGTGGCGCGGATGACCGCGTCGTGACGTCCCCCCGGCTCGGCCCAGTGGCGCTTGATCTCATGTTTTCTGTTGGCGGCTTCGGACACGTCTCTCAGCCATCATGAGCAAAGATGTCGGCCTCGGCCCAGCCGGCCAGGTCGAGCAGTGCCCGAGCAGGAATGAAGTCGAAACAGGCTTGCGCAAGATCCTCCCGGTTCTCGCGGGCCAGCCGCTCGTCCAGCTGCTCCTTCAGCCGGTGGAGGTAGCGGACATCGCTGGCGGCATATTCGCGTTGGGCCTCGCTGATTTCCGGAGCACCCCAATCGCTTGTCTGTTGCTGCTTGCTAAGGTCAGTCCCGAGCATCTCCTTGACCAGCTCCTTGAGGCCATGCCGGTCGGTATAGGTCCGCACCAGCCGCGAAGCGGTGCGGGTGCAATAAAGTGGCGTAGCCATGATGCCGAGATAGGCACGCATGATCGCGACGTCGAAGCGGGCGAAATGATAGAGCTTGAGCCGTTCGGGGTCGGCCAGCAGCGCCTTGAGATTAGGTGCCGCGAAATCGCTGTCGGGTGCGAACCGCACCAGATGCTCGTCTCCAGATCCGTCGGATAGCTGCACCAGACAAAGCCGGTCCCGGCCCGGCACCAACCCCATCGCCTCGGTATCCACCGCTATCGCCGCATCCGCCGCGAACAGATTGGCCGAAGGCAAGTCTTCTTCGTGAAAATGGATCGCCATGACAGTTCCGGTTGCTGTTTACCGCCACCGCCTGAACCAGTGGTGACGGCGTTCATTTCCCACCCCTCTAGTCGCATCGGGGTGGGGCTTGCCAGCCTTAACCATGGAGTCTCTAGGATAAGCGCCATTTTTCCTGTAGGGACTTCGGCGTACGTGTAGATGATTCTGCGCGTTCTGCCGGTTGCGCCACAGGCCCAGCGCGTTGGTTTAATGACTATTGGGGCACAAGAGAGTTTGAATTTTTATGGGTTTCGATCGAGGGCGTAAGGGTGACCGCGGCGGACGCGGCCGTGACAAGCGCGATAGTTTCGGTGGTGGCGAAGAGTTTGGAGGATTCGACCGCGGTCCCAGTGATCGTGGCGGATTCGGCGGTGGCTTTGGCGACCGCGGCGGCGGCGGCGGCGGTGGCTATCGCGCCGGCGGCGGCTTCGGCGGCGGCGGCGGCGGTGGCGGATATCGCGGCGGCGGCGGCGGTGGCGGCTTCGGCGGCGGTGCCGGCGGCGGCGGCGGTTTCCGCGGCGGCGCGGGTGGCGGAATGCCTCCCCAGGTCGTTGGCGAAGGCAAGGGCGTCGTCAAATTCTTCAACCCGCAGAAGGGTTTTGGATTCATCGTTCGCGACGACGGCGGCGAAGATGTGTTCGTTCACATTTCCGCGGTCGAGCAGGCCGGCCTGACCGACCTGGCCGATGGCCAGCCGCTGGACTTCACGCTGGTCGATCGTGGTGGCCGTATCTCGGCGACCAACCTCAAGATCGAAGGCGAGCCGATGGAAATCGTTCGCTCGGCAGCTCCGCGCGAAGGCGGCGCCGGCGGCGGTTTCGGCGGCGGCCCGCAGCGGCAGCTGACCGGCGAGAAGGCCCAGGGGACCGTCAAGTTCTTCAACTCGATGAAGGGCTTCGGCTTTATCAGCCGCGACGACGGCCAGCCTGACGCATTCGTCCACATCTCGGCGGTCGAACGTGCCGGCCTGCCAACGATCAACGAGGGCGACCGGTTCGAGTTCGACATCGAGGTTGACCGGCGCGGCAAATATGCAGCGGTGAACCTGCAGCCGCTCGCCTAACTGCTTAATTGAGCGGGGACAGAGGAGCCCGTCCGGAGCGATCCGGGCGGGCTTTTCGTTGGCCGACCTTCACTGCATTGGGATCGGCTTGCCCATCACCATGACATAGCCGACATGTGTCACCGCTGCGGGGTCGGACAGCGGATCGCCGTCGACCGCGATCAAGTCGGCCGATTTGCCTGGCTCGAGCGTGCCGGTTTCATTCTTCAGGTCGAGCAGGTCGGCGCCGCCCTTGGTCGCCGCAATCAGTGCGTCGCGCGGGGTCATGCCCCCCTTGCTCACCATTAGGCCGAGTTCGCGATTGGCAAGGCTGTGCGGAGCGACCGCGCTATCGGTCCCAAGCGCGATCTTGACGCCCGTGCGGTAGGCAAGGTTCAGGCCCTTGCCCCAGACTTCGAACGTCGTCCTGGCCTTGGCCTCCGATTCAGGCGCAAGCTTGCCGGTGCCGATCAGGCCCTGCACGCCGCTGAACGCCATCAAGGTGGCCGAATAATAGGTTCCCCGGGCTTTCATGGCGTTGGCGCCGGCCTGGTCAATGAAAGTGCCATGTTCGATCGAATCGACGCCCGCGACCGTCGCGCCCAGGATTCCGCGCGCGCCATGTGCGTGAGCCGCGACCTTAAGGCCCAGCGAGTGCGCCATGTCGCAGATGGCCTTCATTTCAGCGTCGGTGAAATGCTGCTCGAGGCCGCTGGCGCCGGGATCCAGCACGCCCCCCGTCGCCATGATCTTGATCACGTCCACACCTGCTGCGGCCAGCTGGCGAACGACCTTCTGACACTCCTCCACGCCGGTGCAGACCGAAGAGTTGAGGTGCGCCTCATTCACGGCTTCCGCCAATTCGGGAGGCAAGCCCGTGGCAGTGTCGGCATGGCCGCCGATGATCGACAGCGGGGCGCCTGAAACCCTTATTCTCGGCCCTGGAAACCGGCCTTCCGCGACCGCGTCGCGCACCGCAATGATGGCGCTGGTATCGGCCCCGAGGTCGCGAACCGTGGTGAAGCCGGCGCGCGCCATGTCGAGGGCGTGGGTCAAGCCGAGAGTCGTGGAATAGGCATTCGAATATTTCTTGGTGAAGCCGATATACCAGGGCTCGCCGCTGTTCTGGGTCAGGTGAACGTGGACATCGATCAGGCCGGGCATGACGGTTCGGCTGCGCTGGTCGACGACGGTTGCGCCGGCAGGCGTGGTGAAGCCGTCCTCGATGCGCGCGATACGGCCATTCTCGACGACCACGGTCGACGGCCCACGCTCAGGGCTGGCGGCATCGACAATCAGACGGCCGGCCTGGATAGCATAGGTTTCGGCGTTGGCTGACGTGGCCGCCAACAAGGCGGCGACAAATAAGGCCGAACGAAACATGGATCCTCTCCCCGGAAATTAGGCGCAACCTAACCGGTCGGAATCAGGTGGCAAGTGACAGCAGCGTGGCAATGCGGTCGGCCTCATTTGCCGGCTTGTCGGTGCGGATCCGGCTGATCCGCGGGAACCGCATGGCGAGACCCGACTTGTGCCGGGTCGAGCGGTGAATGGAATCGAATGCCACTTCCAGGACCAGGCTCTTATCGACCTCACGAACCGGTCCGAACCGGTTGACGGTGTGGTTGCGAACATGGCGATCGAGCCATTTCAGTTCCTCGTCGGTGAAGCCGAAGTAGGCCTTGCCGACCGGCAGGAGCTCACCGCTTTCGGTCCAGCAGCCGAAGGTGTAATCGCTGTAATAGCTGGACCGTTTGCCCGACCCACGCTGGGCATACATCAGCACGCAATCGGCGGTCAGCGGGTCGCGCTTCCATTTGTACCACAGGCCTGCCTTGCGCCCGGCGACATAGGGCGAGTCCCGGCGCTTCAACATGATGCCCTCGACCCCTTCCTCTCGGACGCCGAGCCGCATCTCCTCCAGATCTTCGAAGCTGGCGGCCTCGATCAGGCGCGACAGGTCGAAACGATCATTGTCGAGCCTGTCGATGAAGGCTTCTAGGCGGGCCCGGCGATCGGCCCAGGGCAGCGGCCGCAGATCCTCGTCCCCGTCGAACAATATGTCGTAGAGCCGAACGAAGGCAGGATATTGGCCCTGCAACTTGGCGCTGACAGTCTTGCGCCCCAGCCGTTGCTGCAGGGCGTTGAAGCTCGCCGCCGCGCCGCCGTGAATATCGCCGCCCTGGGCCTCGCCCCGAACCAACAGCTCGCCATCGAGCACCGCCGGCAGAGCGAAAGCGGAGGCTATGTCAGGAAAGCTGGCGCCAATGTCATCGCCCGTGCGGCTGTATAGCCGGGTCTGGGCTCCCGCATGAACCAATTGGACGCGAATCCCGTCCCATTTCCACTCGGCGGCATAATCGTCGAGGCTGACGCGCGCCTCTTCCAGCGGATGGGCGAGCATGAACGGCCGGAACACCGGAACGTCACGCGAGGTCGGCTGGGAGGCCTTGCCCTCGCCCCAGTCGAATAGCTCGCGATAGGGCGGTTTCAGCCCGTGCCATATCTCTTCGACTTGCTCGACTTCGAGCCCGAAGGCGTCGGCCAGCGCCTGCTTGGCGAGCCGGGCGGAGATGCCGACGCGAAGCGCGCCGGTGGCAAGTTTCAGCAGGGCGAACCGGCCCGATACATCGAGATGATCCAGCATGGCAGCCAGGATGCCGGGAGCATCCGTTCGGTTGGCCAGGCGAAGGCGGTCGACGGCATCGGATATTCGGATCGTGCCATCGTCCAGTGCGCAAGCTTCACCTTCCGGTCCCGGCCATAAAAGAGAGACGGTCTCGGCCATGTCACCGACATAGTCGCGGCTCATGTGAAGGAGCACAGGGTCGACCCGTTCTTCCGCCAGCTGCCGCACCTGTGATGGCTTGACCGCCGGAATGTCTAGCGTCCCGGTCAGGGCAGCGAGGGCCATGCCGCGATCAGGATCGGGAGTGGTCCTGAGATATTCGCCGATCAGCTTGAGCTTCGAATTGCGCGATCTGGTGTAGACCAGGTCATCGAGCAGCTGGGAAAAGGCGCGCATAGCCCCGCCATAATGCGCGAGGCGAAAGGTAGATGCCTAGTGGAGCCGAATCGCCAATGCCGCGAGAATCGATTCGCGGTCGTGCAGGCCGCCGTCGCTGACTAGCGCTTCACCCATATGTTCAAGACAGGCGCGGGTCGCGGCGACGTGGCCGGGCATCAAGGCATGATGCGCGCCATAGTCGGCCAGGCCTTCCATCGCGGCCATGCCATGCTCGGCAGCGAGCGTACGGATCGCTTCCATCTTGGCGCAGATGTCGACTGGCTTGAGCCTCGCGACGCGCTCCTCGATTTCGGCGATGCGCTCGCCGAGCCGCAAGCGGACGATGTTGAGCGAATCGAGGGCGTCCATCAGTGATTCTCCGTTCACTGGCCAAGGCTCGCCGAAAATGGTTAACGCTGAGTCAAAGGCTCGATGGCCGTTTCGCTTGACAGAATCGCCCCTGGCCGTCATGGAGCCGCGGTTCGGGCGGTGCCTCACGGCCCGCCTTCATTTTTTCTAGCGCTACAGGATTTTCGCGATGGCCAAGCCGGCAACCGTCAAGATCAAGCTCGTCAGCACCGCCGACACGGGCTTTTTCTATGTGACCAAGAAGAACCCGCGCAACCAGACCGAGAAGATGTCGTTCCGCAAGTACGACCCGGTCGCGCGTAAGCATGTCGAGTTCAAGGAAGCCAAGATCAAGTGACCCTTTAGGGTCATCCCGGACCTGATCCGGGATCCTGGCACCTTTGCGGGGCTGTTCCGGAAACGGGGCGGCCCCAATGCTTTTTCAAGGCTGGTTGCGGCCTTCGACCCAGTTGATGAACCGTGCCGTCAGCAGGCCACGTGGGACCGTCAACTCGGCTCCGAAATATTTCTGCGGATCAAGCTCGGTCTGATCGGGGAGATCATGCAGGGCGGCTCGCATGCGCGGCAAGTCAAGCATCGCCGCCATTCGCTCGTCGGCTTCGAGCCGGTCAATTTCTGCCAGATAGTCGCGCCGCCGCCGCCGAATGCGCAGTAGCCAGTCAGAATCCCACCGGCCGTGGAGCAGGTTGGTGCGCTGCTCTTCGGGCATGATCCCCTTGGCCATCTGTTTGGCCAGCCAGCGCATGGTGCCGTCGCGCAGGAACATCTCGACCGGCAGGCCGAAACAGAATTCGATAAAGGGCCGGTAAGCCAGGGGATCGCGTTGGGGCAAGTCGTACATCTGCTCGAACGCCTGGTAGACTTCGGCCGTTTCGGCATCGTTGTTTTGGAACAGGAGCCTCATGGCATGACGCCGGTTCCAGGGCTGATATCGATCGATGATCAACCCGGAGTCTGCCAGCCGCTTATCCGCCCCGGATTCCGCACGATAGCTGGCGGATAATGGCTGCATCAGGTCGGCCAGCAAGTGACGGTTGGGTTGGGCGACCCTGAGGACCAGGCGCCACAATGGACTGGGCAAGAGCGCGAGCAAGCTGCGGGCGACGAAGCGCCACCAAACTGGTTTGTGCTGGTTCTGCTGGCGGGCGATCGACAGCCACAGCTGCCGCCAACGTCCCTTGAGCAGATATTCGACGAATCCCCAGTCGCCCTTGTCGCTGAAAGTGTAATTGCCCCATTCGGCGAGCAGGAGCAGGTCGCAACCTTCCCTCACGGCCCCGGCAAACAGGCCGTGGAACAGATACATGTTGCAAAGACCTGACGGCGCGCCGCCCATCAGGTGGAAGAAGTCGCTCCAGCGATGGTCATGGCCATAGCCTTCGTTTGCGGTGAAATGCGGCTCCAATCCGGGATGCATCGCCGCGAAGGCCTCAACCATTGGCCGTTCGTCGCCAAGTTTCCCAGGCTCGCACAGGCCGTCGAAACCCGGTTCCGGATGGAAGGTGAATGTCGGTAGCTTCTGCCCGGGTGCAAGCTGGGCCAGGGTCCGGACCGCAACCTGGGACGAATCGAGACCGCCCGACAGGGTGGCGCCGGGCCGACGCGAACCTTTCAAACAGGCTCGGATGCCCTCGTCCAGCAGCTCGCCGGCCCGCGCGATATAATCGGCGTCACTATTCATGCGGACGTCGGGCAGATCGAACAGGTCATAGGGTTTGCGCAGGGCGCGCTCATTTCCGCGCCGAATGTCGACTACCGAACCCAGCGGTACTCGATGGATGTCTTCGAACCAGCTGGCTTCCGCGTCCGTAAAATTGATGAGTGCGCTGTCGGCGACGTGAATTTCGTTAAGACGTCGTTCGACGCCCGCTGCAAACAGCGCGCGGGGAACCGAGGCGGCCGCCGCCAGCAAGTCATCCTGAAAATAGACCAGCGGCGGCGCTCTAAACGGACTGCGGGACAGCCGGACATGTTTCTCGCCGACATCGGCGATGATGGCGCAATATTCACCGATCACGCGCCGCTCCGCCTCGTCGCCCCATCGCTCGACCGCGAGCCCATAAAGCAAAGCGGGGTCGGCCGATGGCGCGCCGAGCTCCTCGGCCAGGTCGGCAGCATTGTCGAAATAGCCGTGGAAGGCCGCAAACCGTCCGCTTGGCAATCTGGCGGGACGCCAGCTCCGGCTCAGCGCTGCCTGGGGTCGAAGCGGCCGATAGGCGAAATGCAGGCCGTCATGTTCGGCCGATCCCGCCCGACCGCCGATGCCTGCACAAAGCGACGCCCCCAAGCGGCGCGAAAGACCCGTTTGTCGGTCGGAAGAGTCGTTCCATGGCCAGGCGAAGGCCAGCATCGAAAGTCAGGATACTTTGTCGAAAGGGTTTGCGACAGGCTTTCGAAGCGCCGACAAGCCCAGTTCAGCTTTTGGCCAATACGGCCTGCGTGACCGGAGTTTGCCTTGAGGCAACGTCCTTTATTTCTCCGATACGTTTGAGTTCGGGCTTGATCCAAGCCCGTTTCGCTATTTCTTTGGTCACGCGACCCCCCACAACTCGTCAGCACGGCACGCTGAATTTAAAATTCTTAAGCAGTCATGTTCTTGATTTCGGATGACTTTGCAAGCGCAACTTGGCAGTCGTGCCGACGGAACAGGCGTGATTATCTCAAACCCCGTCCCCAAGCCTCATCGTCTCGATCCACGGGCCCGGCAGATATCCCAAAATTATTTGGCCGTTCATCTCGACCCAAGCGTGGAGCGCATCTGGCGCATGGCGCAACTGGCTCGGCCGAACGGCGATCACGACCGAATGACCGATAAGTTCGCGCCGAAGCCTCCAACTAAGCGTCATGGCGCGCGGCAGGCATTTTGTCGCGAACGGCAGCCGCCCTGCAGCCCATTCGACATCCGCCGCCAACTGGCTGGCTTCTTCCATCGCCTGCAGGCCGCTTCTCCCCCGCGTGAGGCCAAGGGCCGGGCTCCAGCGATTGAACGGCACCCAACTGACCAGCAACTGCGCCTGGCAAAGCCGCACCATCGCCGCGGCAGTCCGCAACTTGGGTCGCCAAAAATCACCCTTCGGCAATGAGGCCCGCTTCCCTGAGGCGCGCCAGAAGCTCCCCGAGATCGCTGGCGATTATTTGTTCGTCGCCGTCAAAATCCCCACCAAGCGCTGTCGCAAGCGCGCTGCGATCCCGGCGCCCATCGATCAGTCGCCAGACCGCCGCTGCGGTTTCCGTCAACGACAGCAGCTCACCGTTGTCGAGCCGCATGAGGATGATCTCGTCATCGATATCGGCCTCGGTGAAATTGCCGGCCAGCTTTCGGATTGCGCTCACCGCCGCTCCTCTGCCGCGGCGATATGGCGCGCAGCCATCGCTACGGTTTCGGCGAAACAGGCCCGGTCCCACGGGCGCGCGAACCGAAACATGGCGATCTGTTGCGCAAGCCGCGAGCGGTGCTCGAACTGGGCGGCGCGGTCGAACTGGCGCGATACGGCAAACAAATGGGCAGTATAGTGGTCATCCTGGGTTCGAAGGAATCGCTCCGTCCCTGGCAGTCGCTCCATCGCAAGGTGCGTCCCCACTTCCAGAAACGTCAATTCCGCCAGCGGCAATGGCGTCATGACGTCTCCAGCCGGCGCCTGTGCGTAATATTTGTCAACGTCGGTTCCGACTTTCTCCTCCGCACGAGCTCCCGTTAGTTCCAGTGCTTCCGGCGTAAGCTTGAGGCGCTTGTGACCCGGCAGGCAAATGACGATGTCTGGTTCGCCAAGGTCGAGGACCAGCGTATCGTCGCAGAACATTGGTAGTCCAAGCTGGCCAAGCGCGGCGATCAGCGTCGATTTGCCGGAGCCGCTCGGTCCGGTGAAGGCGAACACCTCGCCGCCATGGACCACCGCCGAGGCATGGATGGGAACCAGGCCGTTAATGCAGGCGATTGCCGAATAGACGCTGCCGTTGAGCCATAAATTCTCTTCCGACGCATCGGCCGCGGTATCGCGACAAATGGTAATGCCTTCACCCTTGCTGTAAAAATAGCGGAGGCCCTCCGGCGTGTGCAGCAGGAAGCTGTCGGCCTCCAAATGGCTGTGGCCGGGTTCCAGGCGGCCGCCGAACCGGTCGAGGTCAACTGGACCGTGGCGGACGCGAGTCTCGCGCTCCATCAGTAACTGGGCAGCGGTCTTGGCCATTGGACCCCTGATTGTCGCGCGCCGGCCACCGCGTCAATCGTATTGAAAAGGCGGGTGAAATGGAGCGGGCGAAGGGATTCGAACCCTCGACCCCAACCTTGGCAAGGTTGTGCTCTACCCCTGAGCTACGCCCGCTCTGGCGCTGAGCCGGAGGGCCGGCACGCTTCATGCGGGCTGGCCAACGGCTAGGGTGGAGCGGGCGCCTAGCATTGCCATGTGGGGCGCGCAACCCCCAAGCAGCCGACTTGCCGCCCTCAATGCCGAAGCCCATATTCGAAAGCTATCAACGAGGAGTGGCATGTGGCGACACTGGGCGTGAACGAGGCCGAACGGGCGGAAATCGAGCGCTTCCAGCGCGAGGTTATCGAACCGTCGATGGCCAGCCTGGTCATTCTGGATTTCTGGGCGGAGTGGTGCGGCCCGTGCAAGCAGCTTGGGCCAATACTCGAAAAGGTCGCCGCCGATTATGCCGACAAGGGCGTCATCCTCGCCAAGATCGATGTCGATCAGGACAAGCTGATCGCTGCCCAGTTCAGAATTCAATCGATCCCGACGGTTTACGCCCTTTTCCAGGGACAGCCCGTGGCCGACCTCACCAATTATCGCACCGAAGGGCAGTTGAGGCGAATCCTCGACCAGTTGCTTGCGCAACTGCCGGTCAAGGGCGAGGCCCAGGACCTTGCAACGCAGGTTGAGCCGCTGATCACAATGGCCGAGCAGGTGCTGGCCGACGGCGACGCTCCTCGCGCCGAGAATATCTTCAGCCAGATCCGCGAAATGGACCCGGACAATCCCGTCGTCATCGGAGGTCTCGCCCGGACGATGGTCGAAGGCGGCAGGACGGACGAGGCAAAACAGCTGCTCGATCCGCTGACCGAAGAGCAAAAGAAGCATCCGGCCGTTTCCCGGGCCATCGCCGCTCTGGAAGTGGCGTCGGCGCCGGCGGCCGATATCTCCGCCGAAGAGGCTCGGCTCGCAGCCAATCCCGACGACCATGAAGCACGCTTTGCAATCGCTCAGGCACGAATGGCGGCGGGCGACCGCGACGCTGCCGCCGATGCGTTGCTGAAGATCATTGCCCGCGACAAGGAATGGAACGGCGGCGCCGCCAAGACGCGCTTCCTCCAGATCCTTGAGGCTGCGGGCCTGGAAGATCCTTGGGCCAGAGCGCAGCGCCGCCGGCTCTCGGCGCTATTGTTCACATGATGGGCGCAAACCCAGCGCGGATTCCCCTGTTCCCGCTGGCCGGCGCAATCCTGCTTCCCCGCGCGCAACTGCCGCTCCATATTTTCGAGCCACGGTATCGCGACATGGTCCGGGACGCGCTCGCCGGGCAGGGCCGAATCGGCATGATCCAGCCCCGTTTGGCCTCAATCGATAGCGAGATCATGGAGCCGGTGGAGCTGTTCCATGCCGGATGCCTCGGCGAAATCGTTGCCGCCGAGGAATTGGACGATGGCCGGTTCAACATTGTCCTGCATGGGTCCAATCGATTCCGGCTTATTGCCGAACGCGACCTCGGCACCGCCTATCGGCAGGCGGATGTCGACCTGGCTGCATTCGACGATAGTGAGCCGCCGCCCCTGGCACTGGTCCAGCGGGCGGAAGTCGAGCGCGAAGCGCGGCGATTCGGCGATGCGCTGGGCCTGGCGGTCGACTGGGATGCGGTAGGGCAGTTGGATGACGAGATGCTGGTCAACGCCATCGCCCAGGTCGCGCCATTCGACGTCGGCGCCAAGCAGGCCTTGCTGGAGGAGTCTACCTTGGCCGGGAGAGCCGATCTGGTTGTACAGCTGATGCAATTCCAACGCCTGGCGCCCGGCGGTGCCGACGTCGGCCAGACGCTTCAGTAGGCTTAGATCGGCAAGCCACGGAGCAGCAGCGGCAGGTCCCCGCTGGTGCCGCGAGCCTCGGCCATCAGCCGATCCTTGACCGGGCCGATCCGGTTGATGAGCCCCATGCCGAACCGGCGGACCGTGGACGCCGTCCGCCCTGGAATCCCATAGATCCGGGTCAGGCTGTCCGTGGCCAGGCTGACCATGAAGGTGTCGAGCCCCCGCCAGCGCTGGTAGCGGGTCAGCAGCTGCTGGTCCCCCAGGTCCAGGCCAAGCCGGGCCCCTTCGACCAGCACCTGAGCCAAAGCGGCCGCATCGCGATATCCGAGGTTGACCCCCTGCCCGGCAATTGGATGGATGCCATGCGCTGCGTCGCCGATCAGCGCCAGGCGGTGATCGGTAATCCGGGCGGCGTGATGAAAACCCAGCGGATAGGTCGATCTGGGCGCAAGCAACCCGATCTGCCCAAGGAAACCGCCCATCGCTGCTTCGGCTTCGGCGGAGAAATCCGCGTCGCTCAAGGAGAGGAAACCCGCCGCATCTTCGGCCCTGACCGACCAGACTATCGCCGAGCGGTGGCCGCCCTCAACATCGGTCATCGGCAACAGCGCGAACGGTCCGGAAGGATAGAAGATTTCATAGGCGACATTGTCATGCGGCTGTTCGTGCCGAAGCGTCGAGACGATCGCGCTATGGTCGTATTTCCATCGGGCAATGCGGATTCCGGCCGCTTCGCGCATGGGCGAATTGCGGCCCTCGGCGGCGACCAGCAGCGGCGCGCCGATGACCCGGCCGTCTTCGAGGCGGACCGTGACCCCATGATCGCCGCGCTCGACCGCCGCCGCCTTGGCCTTCCACATCAACCAGATATTCTTTCCGGCCTCGGCCCGGGCGAACAGTGCCGCGCGCAAGTGACGATTCTCGTTCATCCACCCGAGGGGCTCGTCGTCATCGCCCGGATCGAACGCCAGCCCACCGGGCTCGAGTCCATCGGCCACTTCGATCCGCCGGATCGGGCAGCCCGGCACGGGAAAATGGTCGCTGATGCCGATCGTGTCGAACATCCGCCTCGACGAGGAACTGAGCGCGCTGGTCCGGCCGTCGAACGCGGCCGTCTTGCGCGTGTCGGGATCGGCAGGATCGACCACGATCGAGGAGAGGCCGCTGGCATCCAGCGCCGCCGCCAGTGCCAGCCCGACAAGCCCGCCGCCCAGGATAATTACATCTGCCCGGTCCATGGGAGCTTCACTAGTCGTCGCATAGGCGAGAGGGAAGCCTTGCCCCCGAGTCCGGCGACAGGCACAATAGAATGCGACTGAAAAGCCGGGGGAATTGACGTCATGGCGACGGCCGCGCAGCGCGCGCAAAAAAAGGATTTGGGACCGCATTGGCGCGATACGCTGGCGGCCTCGATCCGCGGCTTCGTCCGCAAGTCGATTGGCGTTTCGCTGATCGGCCTGTCGGTTGCCGTGGCCATCGCTCTAGTCACGCATAACAGCACCGACCCCAGCTTCACTACCGCGGCCGGCGGACCGCCGACCAATTGGCTGGGGAGTTTCGGCGCCTATGCCAGCGATGCGCTGCTGTTCCTGTTCGGCCCGGCCGCGGCATTGTTCCTGCCGCTGATTGCGCTGATCGGCCTCAGGATGGTGCGGGGCGTAGATACCGGACCGATGCGCCGAGCGCTCCTGGTCGCGGCGCTGGGCGTAGCGCTGATCGGCATCGCGCTCGGCCTTTACGCCGGATCGGCCGTTTCAGGTCTTCCTGCCGGATATGGCGGCGCCCTTGGCCTGGCCGGAGCTTTTGGCGTGGATTCCGCGGTCGAACTGGTCGGCAACCCGCAAGTCCAGGGGCCACTGCGCCTGGCGCTGATGGCGATCCTCGCGCTCGGCGGCTTCGTCATAGGCTGGTTTGCGCTCGGCATCAGGCCGGAAGAGAAACAGTGGGCCGCGGAACGATTCCGTCGGGATGCCAGCCCCGTGCCCCGTCCCCGGCGACGCGAGACGCAGGCCGAAGACGATGAACAGGTCGCGACTCCGCCCCGATCTCGCCCGACGGTGGCGGTTGCTGATCCAGCCCGGCTGATCGCCCCGGCAGCCAAGCCCAATCCCAAGAAAGGCAAGGGCGGCCTGCCTGGCCAGGCCAGCCTGGCGCTCGGCGACAATTATCAGCTCCCCTCTCTCGACCTGCTCGCCCCTGCGCCCGACAAGCCCAAGGGCAATATCGACCGGGCGGGCCTGGAGCGGAACGCCCGACTGCTGGAAAGCGTACTCGAGGATTTCCACGTCCGCGGCGACATCGTCGAGGTCCGGCCCGGACCGGTCGTCACCATGTATGAGCTGGAACCGGCCAGCGGGATCAAGGCCAGCCGCGTCATCCAGCTGGCCGACGACATCGCCCGCAACATGTCCGCCCTGTCGGCCCGCGTCGCGACCATTCCGGGCCGCAGCGTCATCGGCATCGAGCTCCCCAACGCCAAGCGCGAGACGGTGTCGCTGAGCGAGCTGATCGGCAGCCAGGCGTTTGAGGACCAGAACATGTCGCTGCCGCTGATCCTGGGGAAGAATATTTCCGGCGATCCTGTCATTGCCGACATTGCGCCGATGCCGCACCTGCTGGTCGCGGGCACGACCGGGTCGGGCAAATCGGTCGGCCTCAACTGCATGATCCTGTCGCTGCTCTACCGGATGAGCCCGGACGAGTGCCGGATGATCATGATCGATCCGAAGATGCTCGAACTCAGCATCTATGACGATATTCCTCACCTATTGTCCCCTGTGGTGACCGAGCCCGGCAAAGCCATCCGCGCGCTCAAATGGACCGTCGAGCAGATGGAGGAGCGCTACCGGATGATGGCCAGCCTCGGGGTTCGCCAGCTGGCCAGCTTCAACGCCAAAATCCGCGACGCCAAGGCCAAGGGCGCCAAGCTCGGCCGCCGGGTCCAGACCGGCTACGACGCGGATAGCGGCCAGCCGGTTTATGAGACCGAAGAGCTTGAATATGAGGTGTTGCCGCAGATCGTGGTGATAGTCGACGAGCTCGCCGACCTGATGATGACAGCCGGCAAGGAAGTTGAATTCCTGATCCAGCGGCTTGCCCAAAAGGCGCGCGCCGCCGGCATCCACCTGATCATGGCCACTCAACGGCCGTCGGTCGACGTCATCACCGGCGTGATCAAGGCCAATTTACCGACCCGCATCAGCTTCCAGGTGACCAGCAAGATCGACAGCCGCACCATCCTTGGCGAGCAGGGCGCCGAGCAACTGCTCGGCAAGGGCGACATGCTTTACATGCCCGGCGGCAAGCAGATCATCCGCGTCCACGGCCCGTTCGTTTCCGACGAGGAAGTCCGCGCCGTTGCCGACCATTGGCGCAAGCAGGGTGTCCCCGACTATGTCCAGGCAGTCACCGAGGAGCCGGAAGACGGTGGCTATCTGTTCGATGGCCAACCGGTCGGCGATGACGATCCCGAAACCCAACTCTACCGCAAGGCGATCCAGATCGTGGCCGAAAGCCAGAAGGCGTCGACCAGCTATCTCCAGCGCCAACTGCGCGTCGGTTACAACAGTGCTGCCCGGCTGATCGAGCGGATGGAAAAGGACGGGCTGGTCGGGCAGCCCGATCATGTCGGGCGCCGCGAGGTGCTGATCGACACCGACGGGCACCCAATCTGAGCCTTAACGACTGGGAACCGGGGGGTTCACGGGGCATTCAAACCTGAAACGCCATATCGGGCGGCAAGTTTTTCGGGAGTTTTGTGATGAATTTTATGAGCAACGTTGCGCGCGCCCTGGTTCCGGTGGCGCTGGTGGCGACGGTCTCCACGGCGGCCCCGGCCGCAACTTCGGGTGACCTCAAGGCGGTGGAGACAAGCCTCACCGCCACTCAGTCCCTGACCGCCAATTTCGTGCAAACCGACGGCAAGGGACGGCAGCTGGCCGGGACGCTCAGCCTGAAACGACCCGGCAAGATCCGTTTTGCCTATGGCGGCGGGGTCAACGCACTGCTGGTCGCCGACGGCAAGACCCTCCACTATCTGGATTATGACGTCGCCCAGCACAGCAAATGGGCGATCGCCAATTCGCCGCTCGCCGTGCTGCTGGCGCCGAACCCGGATCTCGGCCGAATCGCGCGGATCGTTCCGAGCAATAATGCCCAGGTGGTCGTAGTCCGCGCCCGCGACGCGCGGCGCCCCGAATTCGGCACATTGGTGCTGGCCTTCATCCGCAGCGGCGGCGCGCCCGGCGGCCTTCGCCTTGAAGGCTGGACGGCGATCGACGCCCAAAACAAGAAGACCACGGTGCGCCTCAGCAACCAGCGCTACAACGTCGCGGTGCCCGACAGCGCCTTCAGTTTCACCGAGCCCAAACGCAAAAAAGCGTAGCAATCAAAAACTGTTAAGCTTGGCGACAGCTTGGCGAGTATATACATAGGGTTAGATCGGCGCTTACCGGGGTTTCCCCCTGTTACCCGGGTCCGCGACGATCACCTTGCGTGACGAACGCTTGGTCGGCCCTTGCTCCATGCCCCCGGAGCAAGGGCCTTTTAGTTGCCTGCCGGGGGCAGGCAGCTAAAAGGCCCTCCGTACGATTTCCGTAACAGGCCATTCCACGCTCGTGACCACACTCAAGATCGCTTCCTGGAACATCAATTCGATCCGTGCCCGCGCGCAGATCGTCGAACGGCTGCTCGACGAGGAACAGCCCGACATCCTCTGCCTGCAGGAGACCAAGGCCCAGGACCATGTGTTCCCGGCCGAACTGTTTCACTCGCGCGGCTTTGTCCATCACGAGCTCAACGGCCAGAAGATGCATCATGGCGTCGCTATCCTGTCGCGGGTGCCGCTGGGCGATCCCGGTCGCCACGACTGGCAGGATAATGGCGAAGCGCGCCATGTCGGCGCCCGCCTGCCGTGCGGAATCCGGCTTGAAAACGTCTACATTCCAGCCGGCGGCGACATTCCCGACCGCACACAAAATCCCAAGTTCGGCCAGAAGCTCGACTTCATCGAACGAATGACGCGATGGTCGGAAAAGTTGGCTGAGCCGACTTTGATCGTCGGCGATTTCAATATCGCCCCGCTGGAATGCGACGTCTGGAACCACAAGGCGCTGCTTGACGTCGTTAGCCACACGCCGATCGAAGTCGAGACATTGGCCCGGCTGCAGGGAGCCCACGACTGGGTCGACCTGGGGCGCAAGTTCATCCCCGCGCCGGAACGCAATTTCACCTGGTGGAGCTACCGCGCGCAGGACTGGGCGGCGAGCGATCGCGGCCGCCGCCTCGACCATATGTGGTGCTCCCCAACCCTTTCCTCGCAAGTCACCGCCCACCGCGTCCTGGAGCCGTGCCGCGGCTGGGAGCGCCCTTCGGACCATGTCCCGCTGATCGTCGAGCTGTCGGTGTGAGCATGGTATCGCCGATCGAGCGGGCGATCGCCGCGCTGCAGGCGGGCCGTCCGGTCCGGGTCGGCCAGGCCACCATCCTCTCGGTCGAAACTGCCAGCGAAGCGATGCTCGAGCTGCTCGATCCGGACGGATGCGCACCAATTTTGCTAAGCGGTCCGCGCGCGGCAGCGCTTGGCCTCGCCAATGAGCGGGAGGCCGCCAGCCCGGATCACCCGGTCGAAATTCGGCATTGCGAATGGTTGGACCGCGAAGCGGCGCGGGCGCTTGCCGATCCCTCGCGCGATTTCGATCGGGGACCGATCGGGCCGCTCGAAGCGATCACGGTCGAGCATCCCGAATGTTCCCGCGCGGCGCTGACGTTGGCACGGCTCGCCGGCCTGTTGCCCGCGCTGTGGTTGGTAAGTGGCCCGGCCGAAGTATCAATCGACCCGGCGGCGATCGCTGCCGCCACCGCCACGCCCGTCGCGACGATTGTCGCCCGGGCCAAGCTGCCGCTCGACGACTTGCCTCCCAGCCAGATGGTCGCCTTTCGCGACCCGGCCAGCGGGGAAGAGCATGTCGCCTTGGTCATCGGCGCGTTTGGCGGAAAACCGCCCTTGATCCGGCTGCACAGCGAATGCCTCACCGGCGATGTGTTCGGCAGCTTGAAGTGCGACTGCGGCCCGCAACTCAAGGAGGCACTCCGGATTCTCGGTTCCGAAGGCGGCGGGGTCCTCCTTTACCTCCGCCAGGAGGGCCGCGGCATCGGCCTCGCCAACAAGCTCCGCGCCTACGCACTGCAGGACCGCGGGCTCGACACCGTCGACGCCAACCGCCGGCTCGGCTTCGCCGACGACGAACGCAACTATGGCATGGCCGCGGCGATGCTCCGCGCGCTGGGTATCGACCAGGTCAGGCTATTGACCAACAACCCCAACAAGATCGCCGGTCTCGAGCAGGAGGGGATTGAGGTGGTCGAGCGGGTTGCTCATCATATGCCGGTCAATCCGCATAACGCCGACTATCTCGCCACCAAGCGCAAGAAGAGCGGGCACTTAGGCTAGGCCGAGAAGCTCCCGGACCTCATCGAAACTGTTGGCGATTTCGCCCACGCCGCGCGCCCGCAGCCTGTCTTCATGCCCATCGAGGCAATGGATGCCGGCCGCAAGGCCGATCACTCTCGCGCCCGATGCCAGCGCTCCGATCACGCCCACGTCCGAATCTTCGATGATCACGGCGCGGCCGATGTCGACGCCCAGCTGGCCTGCCGCGTGGAGGTAGATATCCGGCGCAGGCTTGCCTCGGGTGACATGTTCGCGCCCGCTGTAGACGTGCTGGCCGAACGCCTGCGCCAAGCCGAGATGGCGCAGATGGCCGGAAAGCCATCTGGTCGAGCTGGACGATGCGACCGCGATCGGCAGGTCGATCGGAAGCGACTGCACGAAATCGACGGCGCCGGCCACCGCACGCACTCCTTCGCGTAGCGCCGTGATGCTCTGCTCTCTGCGGCGCTCATGAAATTCCTGCGGCAGCGGCACTCCGATCCGGCCTTCGATGACGGCGATGAAATCCGGCCCGCTCAAGCCGACATAATGTTTGAGCGCCTCCTCGACCGTCGTCCGATGGCCGAGATCGGTCAGCAACTCGGCGAGCTGCCTGTTGCCTTCAAACTCGCTCTCGAGCAGCACGCCGTCGAAGTCGAAAATGATCGCGTCGAAGCCGGCCATCAATCCTCGAACAGGGCCGAACCGACCCGGACAGCCGTCGCCCCCAGCATCACTGCGGTCGTAAAATCACTCGACATGCCCATGCTGAGTCCGGTGACGCCATGCCGCCGGGCGAGTTCGGCAAGCAGCGCAAAATAGGGGCCCGGCTGCCGACCGAGCGGCGGCATCGCCATCAGTCCGGAAAACGGCAGGGGAGAGGCACGTACCTGCTCGAGGAATGGCGGCAATCCAGCGATCGTCACGCCGCCCTTCTGCTCTTCGGCGCCAATATTCACCTGGACATAGACGTCGGGAAATCGCCCCGCCTTGTTGCCGGCCGCGACCAGCGCATCGAGCAGCGAAGGCCGGTCGAGCGAATGGATTGTATCGAACAGCTCGACCGCTTCTTCCGCCTTGTTGGACTGTAGGCGGCCGATCATGTGCAGCCTGATCCCGGGATGATCGCGTCGCAGTGACGGCCATTTCTCGGCTGCTTCCTGGACCCGGTTTTCGCCGAACTCCGTCACTCCGGCGGCAATCAGCGGCTCGATTTGTTCGACGCCGCGCTGCTTGGTCACTGCCACCAGCGTCACATCCCCGGCCTTGCGCCGCGCCGCCTTGGCTGCCCGGGCAATCTGGTCGCGGACGTCGGCAATTCGGGTTGCGGGCTCTGACATGACCGGCGCTATAGGAAGCGCGATGGCGGCGAACCAGCCCTTATGGCCGTGGCAATGGCTGATGACCGACGAGCGGCTCGGCGACCGGTTGTGGGAAGCGGTCGGCCATCTGCCCGGCGGCGCGGGGATCATCTTCCGTCATTATCGACTGCCCGATTCCGACCGGCTGGCGCTCGGCCTGCAGGTGGCGCGACTGGCAGGTGCGCGCAACCTGGCGCTGGGCGTTGCCGGGAGCCGCCAGCTGGCCGAGCGACTCGGCGCATCCCTGGTTCACAATCCGGACGGGCCCGGCGACCTGCCTTGTTCGATGGCGGTTCACGACGAGACCGAGGCTCGCGCGGCGAACGAAGCGGGCGCCGTGCTGGCGTTCGTCGCCCCGATATATGCCACAAAATCTCATCGTGGCCGCCCGCCGCTGGGACCGGAACGCGCGATGGAACTTGCCGCCCTGGCTGGATGCCGGGCCATTGCGCTGGGAGGAATGGATCAGACGCGGTTCGACGCTTTGGGCGAACGCGGCTTCTACGGGTTTGCGGGAATCAGCTGCTGGCTTAGAACTTGAAGGCAGTGCCGACGTAGACCGCCTTGCTGTCGCGGTGCGTATCGGCCAGCGCCGGGATCTGGTCACGCTCGACCTTGTAGCGAACGCCGCCGGTCAGGGCGATGTTGCGACTGATACTGTAGGACCCGCCGACATCCAGCGAATAGCTGTCGGGACGGGCCAGCGGGACGATGCGATTCTCGTTGCGCTCGCCGCCGACCGCTACCCGGCCGGTGAATTTCTTGAGGTTGTAGCTAACCCCAACCACCGCGGTCTCGCGGCTACCGATTGCTGGATCGAAGCTGGTCGACTTGGTGACGTCGCCGGCAACGGCCAGCCGCTTCCAGCCCACCGCTACTCCCAAATCATATTGCGCCGGAGCGAGGCCGCTCACCGCCGAGGCCACTGCGACGTCGACCGGACGCGACGGGCTCGGCGCGCCGCGGGCTCGCAGCGCGACTCGCAGCTGCGACGGACGACCCTTGGCGGCCGCCGGAGTGAATTTGAAATCGGCGATCGAAGGACCGCGATTGGCGAACAATGCCGCCAGCCGCGGATCAGCCGATGCCGGGGTGAAATTGGAAATCTTATCGAAACTCAAGGAGATAGCGGGCGGGCGTTGCTTGCCCGCGGCGGCAAGTCCAATCGTCGGAGTCATGACAATAGCCGAAGCGGCCAGCGCGAGCGCCAGCTTTCCGCCTGTCATGAATTCCCTGTTGGACACGCGTCAAGGACTCCTGTTCGAATCTGGATATAGGCTTTCGAAGCTGTCGGTTCCATGACTGGATTCGATTCAGCCGCGCCCTGTTGCGCGGAGTCCACAAGATTCCGGGGTTGAACCCTTGATTCTGTCGCTTGCCGGGACGGTGCCAGCATCTATAACGCCTCTCAACCCCTGCCTTGTTCGCAAAGAGAGAGTCTATGTCCCGCCTGAGCCTTCCCCTTATTGCCCTGGTCGCTGCCGGCATCGCCCTGCCGGGTTGCTCGAAGAACAAGGATATTCCGATCGAGCTGGCGCCGTCGCGGATGACCACAATCGGCGTCAACAGCTATTTGTGGCGGGCTGCGGTCGACACATTGTCGTTTGCGCCGCTGATCACCGCCGACAGCAATGGCGGAGTGATCGTCACCGACTGGTACGCCAATCCCAACACTCCCGGGGAACGGGTCAAGCTGACCGTGTCGATCCTCGACCAGGACCTACGGGCCGACGCATTGCGCGTCGCCGCCAGCCGCCAGGTCAACCAGAATGGCGTGTGGGTCGACGCGCCGGTAGCGGCAGCGACCGTCCAGAAGCTGGAGGACATCATCCTCACCCGGGCACGCGATCTTCGCCGCAGCACCGTCGGCGGTTAAGGCTATCGAGCAATGACGGACCGCTTCGATCCGGCGGTTGCCGACCGGCGCTGGCAGCAGCGCTGGGCGGAGGCCGGAAGCTTTCATGCCGACAGCAATTCGGCCAAGCCCAAGGCCTATGTGCTGGAGATGTTCCCTTATCCGTCGGGGCGCATCCACATGGGGCACGTCCGCAACTACACCATGGGCGATGTGCTGGCCCGCTTCCGCCGGATGCAGGGCTTTGAGGTGCTTCACCCGATGGGCTGGGACGCGTTCGGCATGCCGGCCGAAAATGCGGCGATGGAGAAAAAGGTCCATCCCGGCGCATGGACACGTCAGAACATCGCCGCCATGCGCGAGCAGTTGCAGCGGATCGGCTTTGCGCTCGACTGGAGCCGCGAGCTCGCGACCTGCGAGCCCGACTATTATGGCCAGGAGCAGGCGCTGTTCCTTGACCTGATGGATGCCGGGCTGGTCACCCGCAAGGAGAGCGAGGTCAATTGGGATCCGGTCGACATGACCGTGCTGGCCAATGAACAGGTGATCGACGGCAAAGGGTGGCGATCCGGCGCGCCGGTCGAGCGCAAGAAGCTCAGCCAATGGTTTCTCAAGATCACCGACTTTGCCGAAGAGCTGCTGGAAGGCCTCGACGGCCTCGATGAATGGCCCGACAAGGTTCGGCTGATGCAACAGAACTGGATCGGCAAGAGCCAGGGCCTGCAATTCTGCTTCCGCCTGGCGTCCAGCCTGCCCGGCGGCGTGTGCGACATCGAGGTGTTCACCACTCGTCCCGATACTATCTTCGGCGCCAGCTTCGTGGCCATTTCGCCCGGCCATCCGATCGCCGAGGCGCTTGCAGCAGAGCGGCCCGATGTCGCGGATTTCATCGCCAAGGCCAGTGCCGGCGGCACCAGCGCCGCGGAGATCGAGACCGCGGAGAAGCTGGGCTTCGACACGGGCCTGGAGGTGGTCCATCCGTTCGACGACGATTGGCGCCTGCCAGTGTGGATCGCCAATTTCGTGTTGATGGATTACGGCACCGGCGCGCTCTACGGCGTTCCCGGGCACGACGTTCGCGACTTTGAGTTCGCGACTAAATATAAGCTGCCGATCCGCCGGGTCGTCGCCACCGCCAGCGATGGCGCTTCGGCCCCTGTTACGGAGGCCGAGACCGACCCTGGCATCGCGGTCAATTCGCAATTCCTCGACGGGCTCAGCAGCGAACTGGCCAAGGCCGAAGTCGTCCGCCGGGCGGAAACAGCCGGCTGGGGCCAGGGCAAGACCCAGTATCGCCTGCGTGACTGGGGCGTATCGCGCCAGCGATACTGGGGCACGCCGATTCCGGTGATCCATTGCGAGAGTTGCGGCCCGGTCGGCGTGCCGCGGGACCAGCTGCCGGTTGTCCTGCCCGAGGATGTCAGCTTCGACGTCCCCGGCAACCCGCTGGACCGTCACCCGACCTGGACCAAGGTGAACTGCCCCAGCTGCGGAAGCGCGGCTCGCCGCGAAACCGACACGCTCGACACCTTTGTCGACTCAAGCTGGTATTTCATTCGCTTCGCCAGCCAGCCGGACAATCAGCCGTTTGACCGCGCCGAGGCTGAAAAATGGCTGCCGGTCGGCCAATATATCGGCGGCGTCGAGCATGCGATTCTGCACCTGCTTTATGCCCGTTTCTGGACCCGGGCGCTCGAGCGAATGGGCAAGATCTCGGTCAAGGAGCCGTTCAGGGGCCTATTCACCCAGGGGATGGTAACCCACGAGACCTATGAGAGTCCCGATGGCCGCTGGCTCAACCCCGACGAGGTCGAGGTCAGGGAGGGCGGCGCACTGGTCGAGCGGGCGACCGGCGCCGAGGTCCGTCGCGGCCGGGTCGAGAAAATGTCCAAGTCCAAGAAGAATACGGTCGATCCGGAACCGATCCTCGACCGCTACGGCGCCGACGCGGTGCGCTGGTTCATGCTGTCGGACAGCCCGCCCGAACGCGACCTGGAATGGTCGGAGGGCGGGATCGAGGGCGCTGCCCGGTTCGTCCAGCGCGTTTGGCGGTTGGTCCTGTCGCCGGCCGGCAATGAAGGCGAGGATACGGCGCTTCAGAAGAGGGTCCACCGTACGATCTCGGCGGTGGGAGAGGCCATCGAGGGATTGCAGTTCAACAAATCGGTCGCAGCGCTCTACGAGCTGACCACCGCTATCGAAAAGGCCAGGCCTTCCGCCACTCGCGACGAGGCGATCCGTACGTTACTGCTATTGGTTGCTCCGGGTGCGCCGCACCTCGCCGAGGAAGCATGGGCGACGCGTGGCGAATCCGGAATGATTGCGGATGCGGCCTGGCCGACCTTCGACCCGGCAATGCTGATCGATGACGAAGTGACCATTGCCGTACAGGTCAATGGCAAGCTTCGCGAGACGATGACGGCCCCGCGCGGCATCAGCCGCGAGGATGCCGAGGCGATGGCCCTGGCGCTGCCAAAGGTTCAGTCGCAGCTCGGCGGCGGGACGCCGCGCAAGGTGATTGTGGTTCCCGACCGGCTGGTCAATATCGTCGCATGATCCGTGCCGTCGCCTTCGCCCTGTTGCTTCTGCTCGGCGCCTGCGGGCTCCAGCCGATGTACGGCGGGGGTTCGACCGGGCACGTCACAACCGGTCTCGGCACGATCCAGGTTGCCCCGATCCCGGATCGAGCCGGGTGGCTGGTTCGCAATGCACTAGTCGATCGCCTGGGCGGCGAGGTGCCCGACCCGGCCTATCGGCTTGAGGTCGAGCTCGACGACAATATCACCTCGTTCGGCATTCGCGGCGACAGTGCGGCCACGCGTGAGCGCCGGACGCTTCGGGCTCGTTATCGGCTGGTCGATTTGAAGACCGGCGAGGTGGTGTTGGATGCGACTGCCGGATCCGACGCCGGAATCGACATCGTCAGCTCGGAATATGCCACAGTTGCCGCCGAGCAGACCGCACAGGAGCGGCTGGCCCAAGTGATTGCCGACCAGATGGTTTCGCGCCTGGCCCTGTTCGTCCGCCATTCCGGCGGGCGATGAAAACGGTTCGGGGAAGCCTGCCGAAGGCGCTTGATCGGCCCGATCCGGCCATTCGCTTCTATCTGTTCCATGGCCCCGACGAAGCTGGCTCGCGCGCGCTTGCCGGCCAATTGCTGAAGGGGCTCGGCAACGCCGATAAATTCGTGGTGCTTGGTCAGGCCGTCAAGACTGACCCGGCGGCGCTGGCGGATGAAGCTGGCGCCATGTCGCTGTTCGGAGGCAAGCGCGCGATTTGGGTGGAGCCTGCCGGGGATGAAATTGCCGATGGGGTCGAAGCGCTACTCGATGCGCCAGCCTGCGAGAGCTCCGTCATCGCCATCGCCGGATCTCTTCGCAAGACATCGAGCCTGCTCAAACTGGCCGAAGCGCACCCATCCGCCTTGGCGCACATCAGCTACGTGCCCGAAGGGCGAGATCTCGATAGGTTGATGGTTGACCTTGGCCGCGAACACGGCCTGCGAGTGTCACCTGACATTGCCCGCCGGATTGCGGCATCGGTAGCTGGCAACCAGGCAGTCGCGTCCCAAGAGCTGGCCAAATTCGCGCTCTATCTCGAAGCCGACTCCTCTCATCCCCGCGATCTGGATCCGGAAACGGTCGACCTGCTGGGCGGGGATTCGGCCGATGCTGACCTGATGAAGCTCGGCGACCTGGCACTGGCCGGGCGGATGGACGCCTTGCTCGAGGAGTTGGCGCGCCTTCCGCATGGCGGGTCGGAAGCGGTGCCTGTCTTGCGCGCACTGCAGCGGAGGCTGCTGATGCTGGCTCCGTTGTGCGCCCGGATTTCACGCGGAGAACGAGTGGACGCCGTCATGACGTCAATGGGTAAGGCGTTGTTCTGGAAGGATAGACAGCTGATAGAGCGGCTTCTTTCGACATGGCCGGCGGAACGTTTGGCCGAAGTGGCGTCGCGCGTGTCGGCGCTGGAGCGGCAAATCATGTTGCGTCCGCTCGATGATCAGGCGGCGCTTGGCGAAATGCTGGTCGGAATGGCTCGGGCCGCCAATCGCGGTCGCTAGATTGGTTCCCCGCTAAGCCTCTGGCAAATCAGGTCGAGCTGGTCGAGCGTACTATAGTGAAGAGAGACCGATCCGCCGCTCTTGCCATGGGAGACCTTGACCCGAACTCCCAACAAATCGCTCAATTGGCGCTCGAGCGCGGCCAGATCGGCATCCACGGGCCGCTGATAATTGCGAGCGGATGCCCGGCCGATGTCGCTGCCGGGGCCTGGCCGGACTTTCTTGGCCAGATGCTCGGCTTGGCGCACGGACAGGTCGCCAGCGACAATTTCATTGGCCAAGGCTTCAGGGTCCGGAGCTGTCGCGATCGCACGCGCATGGCCCATACTGATATCGCCTCGCATCAGCATTAGGCGCACCGAATCGGGCAACTCGAGCAAGCGCAACAGGTTGGCAATATGGCTCCGCGACTTGCCGACCAGCTTCCCAACGACCTCTTGGCTGTGACCATAGCCGCTGATCAGCCGCCGATAGGCTTCGGCCTCTTCGATCGCGTTCAAATTCTCGCGCTGGATATTTTCGATCAGCGCCACTTCGGCCCGCGATTCCTCATCGAATTCGCGAATTATGGCAGGAATTTCATGAAGTTGAGCGCGCTGGGCAGCCCGCCAGCGGCGTTCGCCCGCAACCAGTTCATAACCCTCGTCTACGGGCCGAACCAGGATCGGCTGGAGCACACCGCGCTCGGCAATCGAGGCTGCCAGCTCGGCCAGCGCCTGGTCGTCAAATAGCTGCCGGGGTTGCGCGGGATTGGGCCGGATCCGGGCAATTTCAATGGGGCGGACCCCGCCGTCCGACGTGGTCGGGATGTCGGTCCTGATTCGCGCCGAATCGTCAATCAGCGCGCTTAGCCCGCGTCCAAGGCCGGTTGCCTTCTTCATGCCGCGACCGCCTCCACGCCGGGCAGCCTCGCCATGATTTCCCGCGCAAGGCGCACATAAGCCTCGGATCCCGGACAGCGGAGGTCATAGATGAGGGCAGGAAGGCCATGGCTCGGCGCCTCGGACAGCCGCACGTTTCGTGGCACGACGGTTTCGAAAACGGATGCGCCGAGGCAGGCTCGAACATCTTCGGCTACCTGCTGCGAAAGATTGTTGCGGCGGTCGAACATGGTCAGCGCCACGCCGAGGATCGACAACTCCGGATTATAGGCGAGGCGAATCCGCTCAACCGTCTGCAAGAGCTGGCTAAGTCCTTCTAATGCAAAGAATTCACACTGCAGCGGGACCAACAGCTGGCGCGACGCGACCAGCGCGTTGACGGTCAATAGCCCCAGCGAAGGCGGGCAATCGAGCAGGCAAATATCCCACCGGCCTGGGGGGACCTCATCGAAAGCCTGGGCCAGACGGTGCGTGCGGTCTTCCATTGCGACCAGCTCAACCTCGGCGCCGGACAGGTCAACGGTCGCCGGCAGCAGCTCCAGCCGCGGGACCCTGGTTGCCATCGCGGACTCGACGATATTCGCCTCGCCGAGCAGTACGTCGTAGGTCGAACGTTCCCGGGCGGCCCGGCCGATGCCGAGGCCGGTAGAGGCGTTGCCTTGGGGATCGAGGTCGACCAGCAGCACCTTCCAGCCGATTGCCGCGAGCGCGGTTGCCAAATTGATCGCGGTGGTTGTCTTGCCGACCCCCCCCTTTTGATTGGCGACTGCGACACGAATCATCGCTTCCCCTTCCGCTGGACATGCTCGGCGATCACAATGGCCGACGCGGGATGCGTCAGGCTCGGAACCAGGCGAAAGCCACCCTGCCACGTCTGCTTCGCCTCATCCAGTTCCGATTTGGCCGACTCGCCCTTGGGGAGCACCCATTTCGTCTCGCTGTGGGCCAGATGCCACGCCATGCCGAAAAATTTGCCCAGGCGCGCCACGGCGCGAGCGGTGATAAAGTCATACTTGCCGTTCAGCTGTTCGACCTTGCAATCCGCGACCGTCACATCGCCAAGTCCCAGCTCAGAGATAGCGCGGCGAAGAAATTCCGCGCGCAGGCGCCGTGGTTCGTTCAGGGTCATTGGCCTGCCGCCGAGAATGGCAATCACCATGCCGGGTAATCCCGGGCCAGATCCGATGTCGCACCAGCTGCCTGGGGTCTCGGTCACCCCGAGTATTTGAGCGCCGTCGAGAATATGACGGTTCCAGATATCGGCCACTGAACTCGGCGAAATCAGATTCTGGTGCTGATTTTCATCCAGGAGCAGGGCGACATAGCGGTCGAGCCGGTCAGCTGTTTCACGTGAAACATCCGATCGCAGCCTGTCTGGAAGGCAAGCGAGGACAGATGCCCATCGCGCACTTGTTTCCGTCATGCCGCCTGGCGAACCAGGGCGAAGTGCAGCGCCGAAAGGGCCGCCGGAGTAACGCCTGCAACGCGCCCGGCCTGGTCGAGATCGGCCGGGGAAGCGGCATTCAATCTTTCCTGCATTTCGCTTGATAATCCAGGCACTTGGGTGAAGTCGAAATGTGGCGGAATGGCCAGCTTGCGATCCCGTGTGCGCGCCGCAAGCTCACCGGCGAGCCGGGTCAAATAAGGTGCATAGATAGCGTCGTCCAACGCCTCATTGGCCGCTGGGCCGTTCCCGAGGCGCAAACGAATCCGTTCGATGAGATCGTCGCGCCGCGCCCAATCCGAGAGCGGCTTGCGGGAAGGTCCATCCAGGCCCAACTCAGCACCGGCGATCCTTTCGTCCAGCGCCGCGGTTGCCTTCGTCTTGGCGTCGAGATGGTCACGCACACGGCCAGCCTGGTCATCATCCAGCGCGCCAAGATCGATGGCCATTGGCCCCAGGCGCGACACCGCATTGTCCGCTCGAAGGTAGAGCCGATATTCAGACCTGGCCGTAAGCATCCGGTAAGGCTCGCTCGCCCCCTGAAGCGTGAGGTCGTCGACCATCACTCCAATATAGGAGGTGCCGCGATCGAAACGCGCTTCGGCCACCCCGAGCGAAATCGCTGCGGCATTCAGCCCCGCCACCAGGCCCTGAGCCGCGGCCTCCTCATAGCCCGTCGTTCCATTAAGCTGGCCGGCGAACAACAGGCCGCCGATTTCCCTGTGCTGCAATGTCGGCTCCAGCCTACGCGGATCCGCATATTCATACTCGACGGCATAGCCAGGCTGGACGATTTCGCATCGCTCCAGCCCGGATATGCTGCGCACCAGTCCCAATTGGACATCCGTGGGCAGCGACGTGGAAATTCCATTGGGGTAGACGAGCCGGCTATCCAGGCCCTCGGGTTCGAGAAAGATCTGGTGCCCATCGCGGTCGCCGAAACGATGAACCTTGTCTTCGATCGATGGACAATAGCGCGGCCCCCTACCCTCGATTGCCCCGGCAAATAGCGGCGACCGGCCGAGTCCGGCACGAATGACGTCATGACTTCGTTCATTAGTCCTTGTAATTGCACAGCTTAACTGCGGCTGTGGCTTTGGGTTGGCGGCCAGGGCCATGGTCCAGGCGTCGCGGTCGCTTGGCTGAGCTTGAGTGCGGACCCAGTCGATCGTCTTGCCATCGAGGCGAGGCGGAGTGCCGGTCTTCAGCTTCGCCTGCGCCAATCCCAACTCGCGTATCTGGCCAGCCAGCGCATTGGACGCTTCGCCGCCCTGCCGGCCCCCTGACCAGCGTTCCTCGCCCCTGAACATGGTGGCGTCAAGAAACGTGCCGGTAGCAAGGACGACCGCCCTGGCATCGAGCGTCGATCCGTCCGCCAACTCGACGCCGTTTACCGCCGATCCGTGCATTCGAAGCGCGATGGCCTCTCCTTCGATCAGGCGCACGCCTGCCTCGCGAACGAGCTCGGCCACCGCCCGGCGATACAATGCGCGATCAGCCTGGACTCGTGGTCCGCGCACGGCACTTCCCTTGCTGGCGTTGAGCATCCGGCGATGAATCGCGGCGCGGTCGGCCGCGCGGGCCATGATCCCGCCCATCGCATCGACCTCGCGGACCAAGTGCCCCTTGCCGACGCCGCCGATCGATGGATTGCACGACATCTGGCCAAGGTCGTCGGTTCGGAAAGTCAGCAGCGCGACACGCGCGCCGCGACGCGCTGCAGCGCATGCAGCTTCGCAACCGGCGTGACCGCCGCCGATGACCAAAACGTCGAACATCAGCCGCCCATACAGACGACTGCCTCAGCCCTCAACGTTTCACGTGGAACGCGCATCGCAGGATTGCCGGGGCAATCCAGGAAGCGCAGTAAGAGCGCAATCATTTACCCAGGCAAAACCGCGCGAACAGCGCATCGAGCAGGTCCTCAACGCCTGCCCGTCCGGAGATGCGGTCAATTGCCAGGCGCGCTACCCGCAATTCTTCTGCGATCAACACCGGATCGTCCAAATCCGCAGCCCGGCTTAGCGCCGACTGGCCCTCCGCCAGCAAGTCGTGCTGCCTCCGATCCAGCGCCAGTTCGTCGGCCGTGGGCAGCAATTGCCTGCCCCGTTCAACCAACTCCCTCATCAGCTCGGCACCGCCCTGCCCAGTCACTACCGAAACAGGCAGACCCTCTGCACTGCCGCCTAGATCGGTCTTGGCAGAGATCTGGATGACGCCGGGACGGTCCGGCGCTTGGCGCGCCTCGCCGAGCCAGAGCAGCAGCTCCGCCCGCTCGGCTTCGCCTCGAGCCCGTTCGATGCCGATCGTCTCCACCACGTCGTCCGATTCGCGCAGCCCGGCAGTATCGACCAGCACGAAAGGTATGCCATCGATCGCGATCGGGACTTCGATCAGGTCGCGCGTAGTTCCCGGGATATGGGTGACAATGGCTTTTTCACTTTGCGCTAACATATTGACCAAGCTGGATTTTCCGGCATTCGGAGGGCCGGCCACGGCTACCCGGATGCCATCTCTCAGCGGTTCGATACGGGGGGAATCGACCAGCTGCGACATGTCGCCCCCAAGCAACCTTATGTCCGGACGAAGTTGAGCGTCGCCCGATCCTTCTTCCTCGTCGGCATAGTCGATCGCGACTTCCGCTCTTGCGGACAACTCCAGCAGTCGGTCGCGCCACCCGTCCAGGCGCCGTCGCAATTCGCCACCGGCCCGCGCCATGGCCGATCGGCGCTGGAGTTCGGTCTCGGCCGCCAACAGGTCAGCCAAACCCTCCGCCTCAGTCAGGTCGATCCGCCCATTGGCCAATGCCCGCCGGGTAAACTCACCAGCTTCGGCTTGACGCACTCCCGCCTGGGAGATCAACGCGTTGATCAGTGCATCAATCGTGGCCCGGCCACCATGGCATTGATATTCAACGATATCTTCGCCCGTCGCGCTGTTCGGCGCGTCAAATCGCACGACCAGTGCCTCATCGATCAGCGCTCCATCGCGCGGGTCGGTCAAGCGGCGCAAAACCGCCTTTCGCGCAGCGGGAACTGGTCCAACAAGCGCCTCCGCCGCGGCAAATGCATCCGGCCCGCTTGTCCGGACCACGGCAATGGCGGCCGGCGGCCTGCCACTCGAAAGGGCGACAATCGTGTCGTTCACAGCAATCGCAATCGCAGGCGGCCGTTGAAACCGCAACCGGTCAGGCGAACAGCCGTCCTACGCCCACCTCAGGGTGGATCCAGCCGTCATAGATCATCTTGAGCGCGACATAGAGGATGACCGCTAGGCCGGCATAGGCGATCCAGCGATACCGCTCGATGTAACGGGCGATGAAATTGGCAGCGAGCCCCATCAAGGCGACCGCAAAGACCAGGCCGACGATCAGGATGCCGGGATGGTCGCGCGCCGCACCCGCGACAGCCAACACATTGTCGAGGCTCATCGAAACGTCGGCAATCGCCACTGCCCATGCCGCGGCAGCGAAGCTCTTCGCGGGTCGAAGGCCCGATCGCTCGTCACCAACTATCTCTTCGGAGCCCGGCGAACATTCGTGCGGCGCGCGCAGGTCCCGCCACATCCGCCAGCTGACCCACAGCAACAGCAGGCCGCCAACTAGGATCAGGCCGATGACCTGCATCAACTGGGTGACGATCAACGCGAACAGGATTCGCAGCACCAGCGCGGCGGCGACTCCAATCACAATCACCTTCTTGCGCTGCGCGGCAGGCAGGCCTGCTGCCAACGCTCCGACCACGATCGCATTGTCGCCGGCCAGCACCAGGTCGATCATCAGCACCTGGACAAAGGCGGCAAAGGCGCCCGGCTCGGTGATGTTGGCGAAATCCTTGGCGATCGCGCCCCACATGTCGGCGAAACCGGCGAGGGCGGCAATGACCGCGGCGATCATCATCAACCCGATGTCTATCAACGCGATGCCCTGTTCCTGCTGAACCAGCTCGGCGGATGCGAAGCCCATCACCAGTCCCTCTTTATCAAAGTCCAAGCGCGTTTCTTAGGCCGAGCACATGCTCCCCGCCGACCCAGCCTTCATAGATCATGTTGAGGCCGACATAGAGAATGACGACCAGGCCGATGTAGTTGATCCAATGATGGCGCTGGATCAGCCGTGCCACATAATTTGCCGCAAATCCCATGAAGAGGACCGAAAAGGTCAGGCCGACAAACAGCAAGGCCGGATTGTCGCGGGCTATCGACGCCACCAGCAGAACATTGTCGAGGCTCATGCTAAGATCGGCGATGGTGATCTGGATCGCCGCTTGCAGGAAGGTCTTGGTCGCCGGCGGACCTTCGACTTCAGGAGTGTCGGGGTCGTCGTGGGTCACCTGCGGCGCGGGATGCAACTCCTGCCACATATTATAGGCCACCCACATCAGCAGCAGCCCGCCTGCGAACACCAGGCCCGTGACCCTGAGCAACTGCGTCGCCAGCACCGCGAAGGTGATGAGGAAAACCAGCGCCATGCCGACGCCCAGCATCAGGACGCGCTTGCGTTCCCTTGGCGGCAGACCCGCCGCCAGCGAGCCCATGATCACGACATTGTCGCCGGCCATGGTCAGGTCGCCGACGATGATCTGGCCGAGCTTGGCCATGCCGGTCGCGGTAAAGATGCTGGAGAAACTGAACCCGCTAATCATGGGCGCCTAACGTTGCCCAGGCGTTACTGGTTCATCGAGGCGAAGAAATCCTCGTTCGACTTGGCGTCCTTCATCTTGTCGAGCAGGAACTGCATGGCGTCGACCGTGCCCATCTGCATCAGGATCCGGCGCAGGACCCACATCTTCGACAGCTTGCCCTGGTCGACCAGCAGCTCTTCCTTGCGGGTGCCGGACTTGCCGACGTCAAGGCTCGGGAAGATGCGCTTGTCGCTGACCTTGCGGTCGAGCACGATTTCGGAATTGCCGGTGCCCTTGAACTCTTCGAAGATCACCTCGTCCATCTTCGATCCGGTATCGATCAGGGCCGTGGCGATGATCGACAGCGAGCCGCCTTCCTCGATATTGCGCGCCGCGCCGAAGAAGCGCTTCGGCCGCTGCAGCGCGTTTGCATCGACGCCGCCGGTCAGCACCTTGCCCGAGCTCGGCACGACCGTGTTGTAGGCGCGGCCGAGGCGCGTGATGGAATCGAGCAGGATCACAACGTCCTTCTTGTGCTCGACCAGGCGCTTGGCCTTTTCGATCACCATTTCGGCGACCTGGACGTGTCGCGACGCCGGCTCGTCGAACGTCGAGCTGATCACCTCGCCCTTCACGCTGCGCTGCATGTCGGTGACTTCCTCGGGCCGCTCGTCAACCAGCAGCACCAGCAGGAACACTTCGGGGTGGTTGTCGGTGATCGCCTTGGCGATGTTCTGCAGCAGCACGGTCTTGCCGGTGCGCGGCGGAGCCACGATCAGCGCGCGCTGCCCCTTGCCCTGCGGAGCGACGATGTCGATCACCCTGGCGGACTTGTCCTTCTGGGTCGGGTCGGTGCTGTCGAGGGTCAGTTTTGAATCGGGGTAGAGCGGGGTCAAATTGTCGAAATTGACGCGATGCCGAACCGCTTCGGGGTCGTCGAAATTGATCTGGGTGACCTTGGTCAGCGCGAAATAGCGCTCGCCGTCCTTGGGACCGCGAATTTCGCCCTCGATCGTGTCGCCCGTGCGCAGGCCGAAACGGCGGACGACGTTGGGCGCGACATAAATGTCGTCGGGTCCGGCAAGATAATTGGCCTCGGGGCTGCGCAGGAAACCGAAGCCGTCATTCAGCACCTCGATGGTGCCCATGCCGTTGATTTCGGCGCCGCTTTCGGCCCGGACCTTGAGGATGGAGAACATCAGGTCCTGCTTGCGCATCGTCGATGCGCCCTCGATCCCCATTTCCTCGGCTTGCGCAACGAGTTCGGCGGGCGATTTCTGCTTGAGGTCCTTAAGATGCATTAAGTCTGTCTTTCGAAGATATAAGATTGGAAATTCAAATGTTTGCGGCAGGACGCCGCGAAAGGGATGGGGTGCACCGGCGAGGAAAGGAGAGTCGGGCCGATGCAGCCGTCTTGAGGTAGCGCTTAAGACCCCCTGCCGGAGGAAGTCAACGGCCTTAAAACGGCCGCACGATCACCAGCACGACGATCAGCGCGGTGAGGATGCCTGGCACTTCGTTCATCAGCCGCAGCTTCTTGTCGTTGAGTTCGCGATGGCCGCCCGCCAGTTTCCGGCCGTAGGCTCCGATCCAGCCCTGATAAGCGGTTAGCAGCAACACCAGCGCGAGTTTGGCGGTGAACCAGTACTGACCCCAGATGTTGAGGTGAATCGCCAGCATGAGGCCGAGCAACCACACCAGCAGCATCGCCGGGGCGAGGATCACCGTGCGGGCCTTGTCCTCCCGTTCGATCCAGGCGCGGTCTTCAGCCGATCCCGGTGTCGTGGCCTGATGGTGGATGTAATAGCGCGGGACGATGAACAGTCCGGCGATCCAGAAGATGACGAAAGTGATGTGGGCCGCCTTGACCCACGGATAGGCGAGCCCAAGAAACCCTTGATATTGGCTGAGCATGCCTGAGCCCTACCCCTTCACCAGCGCAACCAGCTGCTCGACATGCGCGATCGGCGTCGTCTGCTGGATCCCATGGCCCAGGTTGAAGATGTGGGGGCGGTCGCCCAGTGCGTCAAGGATGCGCTTCACGGCGCTCGCCAATTCCTCCCCGCCGGCGATCAGGGCCAGCGGATCGAGATTGCCCTGAACCGGTAGGCCGGCCGGCAATTCACTCGCCGCCCAGGCCGGATCGACCGTCTCGTCGAGGCCGACCGCATCGACGCCCGTTTCCGCCGCATAGGCGCGAAGCTTGCCGCCGGCGCCTTTGGGAAAGCCGATGATCGGCGTATCGGGATGACGCTTTTTGAGCTCGCCGACGATTCCCGCGGTTGGGGCGACGACGTAGCGCTCGAACTGGGCCGGGGACAGGCTTCCAGCCCAACTGTCGAACAATTGCACCGCATCAACCCCGCACTCGATCTGCCGCGACAGATAATCGACCGTGATCTCGGCAACGGCGTGCAGCATCTCGTCGAGCTTTATAGGATCGGCATAGCCGAGCTGGCGCGCTTCGGCCTGTTCACGGCTGCCCTGGCCGGCAATCATATAGGTGGCGACGGTCCACGGCGACCCGGCAAAGCCAAGGAAGGTGGTTTCCGGCTTCAGCCTGGCCTTCACCCGCTTCACTGTCTCGTAGATCGGATCGAGGCGACCCATGTCCGGCTGCAGGTCGCGGATCTCTGCTTCCGCTAGGCGAGGGGCTAGCCGTGGTCCTTCACCAGCGGCAAAGCTCAGGTCCATGCCCATCGCATGCGGCACCACCAAAATGTCGGAGAACAGGATGGCGCCGTCGAACGCGAAGCGCCGCAACGGCTGCAGGGTGATTTCCGCCGCCGTCTCGGGGTCATAGGCCAGCTCGAGGAAGCCGCCCTTGGTCGCCCTGAGTTCTCGATATTCGGGCAAATAGCGGCCGGCCTGCCGCATCAGCCACATCGGCGGAGGGTCGCGCCGTTCGCCCTTTAGGACGGCCAGCAACGGCTTGTCGGCAGGCTCGCGCGCAGATTCAGGCTGGGCCGAGGCCACCCTTCTTTCTCCCTTATATATAATAATAGATGTTAGATGATGATGATGGGGCGTTGGCAGCCGGATTTAAGCGCGCCTCCCGACTTTGCCAACAGGGGGCCTACAAGCGCGACTCAGAGACAATGCGCGAGTCGCGGCAAGACGCTCCCGTAATTCACAGCCTGTGGACGAACCTTTTCCCCTGTGGACAGAGTCTCGAATGCCGCTCGGGCCGATTTTGGCGGATCCCGGGCATTGGGTCATCCCCGTCTTCGCGCTAGGACGATACAGTGATTTTTCCACAGACTTTTCCCCCGGGGCGATATGTCGTTGATATTGGCCAGTAACAGCCAAATTCGCCGGTTGATGCTGGAACAGGCCGGGGTCATTTTCGAAGCGCGGCCGCCCGATTTCGACGAAGACTCGGTCAAGCGAGAGCATGACGGTGACGGGGAAATCCTGGCGCGCCGTCTGGCCGAAGGTAAGGCGGCTTCGCTTGCCGACGCCGAGAATCATTGGGTGATCGGCAGCGACAGTACCGTGAGCGTCGACGGAATTCGCTATTCGAAGCCACGTGACCGCGACGAAGCTGCCAACCATCTGCGCGCCTTTTCCGGCCGCACCATGCTGCTGTCGAGCGCGGTGGCGCTGGCCAATCAAGGCCGTGTCGACTGGGCCCATGCCGAAACTGCCCGGCTTTACGTGCGTGAGCTGAGCGAGACCTTCGTCCAATCCTACCTTGACCAGGAATGGCCCGAAGTCGGCTATTGCGTTGGCGTGTTCCGGATGGAGGGCCGGGGGGTCAATCTATTCGAGCGCGTCGAGGGAAGCCATTTCACCATATTGGGAATGCCGATGCTGCCTTTGCTGGCCGCGCTCCGCGCTCGCGGCCTTATCGCGGCATGACCAGGCCCTACGCCGAAGTGATCGGCGACCCGGTCGATCAGAGCCTGTCGCCAACGATCCACGGCTTCTGGCTGAAGGCCCTGACGATCGACGCGGGCTACGGGCGGCGGCAGGTGACTCGCCCCGAGTTGCCGGCCTATCTCGCCGAAAAGCGCGCCGACCCCGCCTGGCGCGGATCCAATGTCACCATGCCGCTGAAGCTCGACGCCGTTGCGCTGGCGGACGGAGCGTCGGACCGGGCCGTTGCCGCCGGCGCGGCCAATCTATTGATGATGCGCGATGGCCGGCTCACCGCCGCCAACACCGACGTCGGGGCCATCGTAACGCTGTTGGGCAAACTCCACCAAGCCAAGGCTCGGATGGGCAGCGTTACCTTGCTTGGCAATGGCGGTGCGGCGCGGGCGGCGCTGGTAGCGCTGAAACTGGTTGGGGTGACCAATGTCAGGGTCCAGGCGCGCGACCTTTCCGAAGCGCGCAAGCTAGCGGTGGAATTCGGGCTTGAAACCGGGCCGGCGCCGTTCACCGAGCCGATCGTTAGCGATGGGCTGATCAACGCGACGCCGCTCGGCATGCCAGGCCGCGACTGCCTCAATTGCGAACTGCAGCACATGCCGGAGCAGGGCTGGGTGTTCGACATGGCCTATGGTCCGTCCGAAACGCCATTGATCGAGGCAGCGAAAGAGGCAGGGCTCCAAATGGTCGACGGCCTCGACATGCTGGTCGAGCAGGCCGCGGCCAGCTTTGAACTCTTTTTCGGTCAGAAACCTCCG
>DATJKE010000070.1:0-29321 GCA_035491735.1 Sphingomicrobium sp. | reverse complement strand
GGCGCGTCGAACGGCGGGTTCGCCAATTCGGTCGCGGTCGGTGCTGGCTCGGTCAATACTGCCGCCAATCAGGTCAATGTCGGCGGCCGCACCATCGGCGGTGTTGCTGCCGGGGCGCTTAATGCGACGTCGACCGAGGCGGTCAATGGCTCGCAACTCTTCGCCACCAACCAGGCGCTTGCTGCCATGAGCAGTCAGATTGGCGCCATCCCGGGGATTCAGGACGATATTTCAAACCTGTACGACCTCCGCAGCAAGGACCGGAAGGACATGAGGCAAGGCATTGCCTCTGCCGTAGCGATTGCCAATGCGCCGATGCCATCCAGTCCGGGCGGTGTCAGCTATGCCGTCAACGGGGCCACCTTCCGCGGTGAATATGCTGTCGGAGGGTCGGTCAGCTATCGGCTGAACACCAGGACGCCGACTGTGATCAACGTCGGCGTTTCTTATGCGGGCAATAAGAATAATGCAGTTCGCCTAGGCATTGCGGGCGAGTTTTGAACAAGCCGGCGCAATCCTGATTGCATCGCCAGTCCCGGTCAGTTCGCCACGCTTGCAGCAAGGACTCATTCGCAAAAATGGGAGCGCGAGTTCGCGCCCCCACCTTCATCCAATCTCTTAATGCCGGCCAAACGTGTGCTGCGGATTGCAACCCTGGGCCGGGAAAGCAAAACCGTCGCGATCGTCTGGGTCACTAGGATCATAGAGCCCGTACCGCGCCATGAAGGCGCCAAACGACTGAACCTGTCCGCCCGGATCATACTCAGGACTTCCTGGCGTGCCGAACCCGTCCGGAGTGTCGTTCAGCCCCGAAAAGGAACACAAGGAATTGCCGTTGCTAACGCTGGTGCCAGGTGGAGACGGAACGTTTCCCGATGGTGGCGGGCCTTTGATTTCGCCGGCCAAGACTGGCGCTGCAATGAGGCTAATGCCGATCGCGCACGCGATCACACGAAGAATCTTCGTCATGGATGTTCCTATGTGAGTTGAGGAATCGACGCGAACTCACGCACGTTCCAACAACTTTAACATAGATTAAGTTATGTAGCGAGTTTATGCCCGTCGATTATTGGGCGGGTATCAACTGGCGCGAACCGCGTCTCCAATATCGCTCAACGACCGCAAATGGGCCCGGCCGTGTTGGGCCCTTGGCGGTCATTACGTTCATGACCGCCAAGGGAAAGCAGACATCAGCAAGTTGGCGCGAGGCACGTTGCGGGTGCTATGGCGAGGAATAGAAAAAGGAGGGGCCAATGACGAAATCGCTATTGCTACTTTCTGTCACAGCGCTGCTGCTTCCGGCGTGCCAGGCAGGTGACAAGCCTGCAAACAACACCGCCGAAGCGAATAGTACCGCTGCTGTCGACGCTGGGGCGGATGAGCAGGCAATCCGCGGGCAGGTCGATCGTTGGCTCCAGCTCGTGCAAGCCAAGGATGCTGCAGGCATTGCGGAACTCTACGCGGAGGACGGCGCTGTGATGCCACCCAATGCGCCGATCGGCAAAGGACGCGCCGCCATACGGCAAGCCTGGGCATCCATGATGAACACGCCCGGGTTCAACCTAACGTTCAATCCAGAGCAGATCGTGCTGTCATCTTCTGGTGACATGGCGCTCGATCGAGGGACTTATCAGCTAACGATTGCGCCATCAGGTAGGGCGCAAAACGACACAGGCAAATATGTGGTGGTCTGGCGGAAGATCGGCAACGAATGGAAAGCGGCTGCCGACATCTTCAACAGCGATGGGCCGCCAGCTGCAGGCTAACCTGTCGTCGCCTACTGTTGCTGCTCAACAGGCATGGGCGGATTGCTCAACCGTACTTCAGTTCAGACGGCAAGGGTATGTCTGCTTCGGGTCGCTTGTGGCCGCAATGGGTGGAAAGCGGCCATTAGCAATTGCCGCGGCCGTAGCTCATAACTGTCATTCGCGCCTCTAGCGCTGGAACTAGCGCAGGACTGCACTTACTGTCCGGGCGGCGGAGTCTGTGGCTGCGTTTGTGGGATTGCGGCCCCTGAGTGCGGGCAGGGTTGGAAGGTGAAGTAGAGATCGATCGGCAATGGGCGTATGCGGATCTTTCCGGTGTCCATGTTTTTCGCCATCACCAGCATGAACTGACGCGGCGCCGGATTGCCGCAGAGCGTTCGGCGTATCGGATAAAAGGGCGGATTGCTGCTAAGCCCGAACAGGCTCGAAGCATCGACCGTTTCATCGAGAATCTTCTTCCAGCTTGGGTTCGCCTTGCCCTGTCCGTCCGGCTCGTTGAACAGACTTATCTCGACACGGCTACCCGGCTTCCAGCCCCAGCCTTGCGGAGTGAGGCCCGGAACCCCGTTCTTGGCGGCCGAGCTGACGAGGAACTCCGCCTCGCTGTCGTCCTTGAACTGTGACTTGCTGTCACCTTTGCTTTGGGCCGTCGGCTGGCAGGCGGTGAGCGCCAGGAAATGCGGGGCGCAGGCGGCAATGAAAAGAGCGCGCTTTAAAGTCATGTGAACTTCCCCTGCTAGGACCGGGCGGAAGGCACGCGTCGCTTAATAGGCCGAAACGGCCACGGCCCCAAGTGGGGTCTCCACCGATTTTTAGAGGCGGGAAAATGATCGAAACGGGTGGAAAGCGGACATTACCGGATTTCTGAATTTCCCTTGCACACTGCCAATGGTCGTTGCGGACGCGAACCTTCGGCAACGCCTCGGAGCGCCAGGCGTTCGACGCGTATCCCTCTGCGATATCAGGAGGTTAGCCATGAAACGCAAAGTGATCATGTGCGTCGTCGCGAGTGCGACGCTGGCCGCAACTACTCCTGTGCTGGCCAAGCCCGGCGGCGGCGGCGGAAATGCCGGGGGGCACGTTGGAGGCGGGATGAGCGGCGCGCACGGCTTCGGGCACGGCGGAATGAGCGTGGGCACAAGCAGGAGCAGCGGAAACGTCGGCACAACCACTATCGGCAGATCGAAGGGGTTGGGGAGCGTCGCCGCTCATCGCACGCCACTGACCGGCATCACCAACGGCATGAGCGTCTTCGACACGGGCGGCGCTGCGATCGGCACCGTCACCAACATCTCAACCAAGGGCAACGGAAGCGTTCGTGACGTCCAGGTCACGCTGGCAGATGGAAGGCGCATCTTGCTGGCGCCGAACAGCCTGACCCAGAATGGCGGCGTGCTGACGACCAACAGCTTGACGACGACCGTCAAGAGCCAGGGCGCCTATCACGCCTCGGTCAATGGCCTCGCGCATGCCAGCCCGCACAGCGCGCTCAACGGCGTCGGCATCACAACCTTCACTGGCCTTGCCTCAGGCATGCCGGTCAACAACAGCGCCGGTCTGGGCGTCGGCACCGTTTCGGGCATCGTGCTCAACCGCAGCGGCGCTATCGCCGGTATTCGGGTTGCGCTCAATGGCGGTGGCACGGCGCTCATTCCCGCCCCGAGCCTTGCCTTCAACGGCTCGGTGGTCACAACCAGCTGGATGCCGAAGCATTAGGCATTGGTCAGGTTTGACGCTTGCACCCCCGGCGGAAAGGCTGGGGCCAGGGCAGTCGCCGCGTGTTTAGCGGCCACTCCGCGTTGTGGCCGTTATGGGTGGAAAGCGGTCATTTGGTCTGGCAGAAATGCGCTATGACTGATGCCACCCAAGAACCCTGCGATGACTGCCGCGTGGGGTATCACTCGCCCTTTGACCGCTTCGAGCGCGTTGCCGCCCGGTCTGATGGGCCAACGTTCCTACAGCGGTGCAAGCGGTGCGGGACGCTTTGGGATGAGACGCTGCACGATGCGCGACAAGTCAGCCCAACGGAAGCCAAACGTATCTATCCCGTCGCATCGCTGCCCTAATGACCGCAATGGGTCGAAAGCGGTCATAAGGAAGCGCTGTTCGTTCGTTGATCGGCACAACCTTGGAGCCATACGTCTCGGAGCCCCGCAGGGCGACATTTCCCTCCAATCAGTCGCTCAATACGAGCAGTGCGTTCATTAAGCTCGGCGTTTGGGGCGGCAAGGCTCAACCTACGCGGTGAAATTGGCACAGCTACAAGCGTAAGGAACTGGTGCTGATTGAGCGCGGACGGGCGTTGGCCAAACACCGTTTCGCTGGCGTTGAAGAGGCCAACCATTGATCCACTCGGTCCTCGCCCCATCCATACAGTGTCGAGATACAATGCAAGTATCTGGGGTTTGGACAGCTTGCTCTCCAGACCCATTGCATAGCCGACCAATCTGATCTTCTGCAGGCCCGGGTGGAAGTTGCTGAAGCCGACGTGCTTACTCACAGATTGGGTCAGCGTGGTCAGACCCGATCCTGGCGTATCCCAATCAGCACCGCCATGCGTCCAGAACCCAGGGTCCTCGACCATGAGTAGCTGATCGATGCGCCCTTGGCCTAGGTCCTCGGGTCCACGATGCTCCGCAATCAGCCTGTCCGCCCGAAGGCCGAGCGAATGGGCGTCTCTTCGGGCGCTGAAGTATCCTTCAAGCCCATAGACCAAGACAGCCCCCAGCATGATCAAAACCAAAATGCCGAAGACGTGTGCGACTTTCTTCATCGTGCGATTGAAGCCGAACCTCGCAATGACCGCAATGGGTGGAATGCGGTCATTAGGTCTGCGCGGAGGATCAGCCTCTCCGTTCATTTAAGACCAGAAATCTTCCAGCAGCAAAAGTGTGGAAGAACGCACTGTCACAATTTTGCCGCCAATTCTTCCTTACCCAACACAATCCCGCCGCAATGCGAATGAACCAGTGGCAAGTACAAGAAGAGGGGGCGTTATGAAAAGAGCCGGCATAGTTATGCTTGTTACTGGAATAGTTACTGCACCCGTTCAAGCTGCGGACTGGAGTGATGTTCGACCGGGCACCTTTGTTGGTGCTCGGCTGACTATCGGCGGCAAGACCGGGGGGAGGCCTTCGGCGGCGCTCACGATCGCACCAACCCAAAACCGGATTTCCTCTAGTGGCATGAGCAGCATGAGGATCGGTGAAGGCATCGCTCTCAACCTTACGCCCGGCGCAAAGCCGACTCTCACGCTGGCCGGGGTGCGCGCGGACACAGCGCTCGGACTGCAACGGGACCGCGACCTCGATTCCGACAATAAGGTCGGCATATCGACGGGCGGCTGGGTTGCGATCGGGGTCGGATCAGCGGCTTTGATTTTTGGCGGGCTTTATCTAGCGGCGGATCACATCGCCGACTGTGACGAAGGCGAGTGCGACTAGTCATTTCAGAGATCGGAACGGCACTAGCCCGGACCGAGACGGCTGGAGCGCAACATTATTCCGCGTTGCCCTGGCCCTATCGCTTATGTCCGCAATGGGTCGAAACCGGTCATTAGGGATTTCGAAAAATTTGGCCTTTCCTGCTCGCATCTTTTATGCGCCAAGTTGGTTCATGAACTGCATATCTTCTGAGCCTATATGTCTCGACATTTCCACTATCCGCCTTGACGGATGGAACGGGGACGGTGGCGAAATTACTCGAAGCGCTGGCCGAAACCGGCATCGTGATCGACGCCTGCGACGCCGCGGGGAAGAGCAAGACCGCTGCCTATGCCCTTCGCCGCCGCGATCCTCTGTTCGCCCAGGCGTGGGAACTGGCGCTCGGCTATGCGCGGGACCGGCTGGCCGACACGCTCCTCGCCCGATCGATCGAAGGCAATGTCGAGCAGATCATCAAGGACGGCCAGATCGTCGCCGAGAAGCATTTCATCGACAATCGCCTTGGCCTCGCCATCCTCAAGCGCCTCGACCAGCGGGCCGATGGCCCCGGGGCTCCTCGCCGCGCGCCGCAGACTGCTCCCCGGCGCACGGATGCCGATTGGGAAGTGGTGCTGACCGCGCTCCACACCGGCGATCCTGACCGGTCGGCGATCGAGCAGGCCGTTGCCGCACCGAATTGACTGGGCGACGTCTCAGGCTAGGGTTCGCCCATGCTTCGTCCTGCTTTCGCGCTCGCCGCGCTCCTCGCCGCCTTTCCCGCCACCGCCCAGCCCCTGACCGCCCAGGAAAGCGCGGCGGTCGACGCGCTGGTCAACACGACCCTGTCCGATACGGGTGTGCCTTCGGCCTCGATCGCAGTCGTCCGCGACGGCAAGATCGTTCTGGCCAAGGCCTATGGCAAGGCGTCGGAAGCGATCCCCACCGCAACGCCGGACCTTCGCTACCAGATTGCTTCCAACTCCAAGCAGTTCACCGCGATGGGCCTGCTGCTGCTGGAGGACGAGGGCAAGCTCAGTCTCGACGACCATGTCTCCAAATGGCTGCCCGGAATCAGCGGCGGCGACACCATCACCATCCGCCAGTTGCTCAATCACACGTCGGGCCTGCAGGATTTCTGGCCTCAGGACTATATGTTCGAAACGATGACGCATCCGACGGCGCCGCAGGGCATCGTCGACCGCTGGGCCAAGAAGCCGCTCGATTATGTGCCGGGCACACGATGGCAATATTCCAACACTGGCTATGTCGTCGCCGGCATGATCCTGGAAAAGGCGGCGGGCGAGCCGCTGATGAGCTATTTGCGGCGCAAGATTTTCGCTCCGCTGGGAATGACGCCGGTCGACATCGACGATAGCAATGGGCCTGGCTTTCCGCAGGGATATCATCGCTATGCCCTCGGCCCGGTTCGCGTCGCCACGCCGCCGGCGCGAGGGTGGCTATGGGCCGCCGGCGAATTGTCGATGACCCCCACAGATATTGCCAAGTGGGACATTGCCCGCCTCAACCGATCGCTTCTGCCTGTCGACGACTGGGTAGCCCAGGAGGCGCCAACGATCCGCACCGACGGCACCACCAACGGCTACGGATTGGGCGTGTCGAGCCACCTGACCAGAGGCCGCCAGATCATCGACCATGGCGGCGAATCCGTCGGCTTCCTCTCGCAGAACAGCGTCTATCCGGATAGCAAGGCAGCGATCGTCGTCTTCACCAATGCCGATTTCAGCGGCGCGACCGGGACGATTACCGAAGGGATCGAGAAGATCGTGCTCGCCTCGCCGGCCATCACGGTCGACGAGGCTCCTCGAACCGACGACGTCCGAGCGGCAATCGCTGCCCTGACGGCCGGTACGCTCGATCGCAAGCTGCTGACCGGCAATGCCAACTTCTATTTCACGCCCGAGGTGCTGGGCGATTATCGGACCTCCATGTCTCGGCTCGGCCCTTTGACCGGCCTCGAGCCGGCCGGCCCGCCAAGACTGCGCGGCGGCTTCGTCAACCGCAACTTCGACCTGAAGTTCGGCAGCAAATCCTTGCGCCTGGTGACCTATGCAGAGTCCGGCGCACATGGCCGCTGGGAACAGTTCCTGATTATGCCGCAATAGGACTGGCCGATGACCGATTTCGCTTCTCTGTTACAGCCCGACCGCGGCGGCTCCGCGCATCCGATCCATCTGATCGACAAGGACGGCTTTGCCGACTGGCTGAAGAAACAGAGCGCGGCGCGCCGCGAATTGCTCGAGGCCAGCCGTTTCGAGGGCAAGACGCCCTTCCAGTTCGCCATCCTGCCGGCTGTTCACGGTCATGAATGGGCGGTGGTCGCAACGGTCGCCAACGCCGCCCTGTTGTCCCCCTGGTGCCTGGCCAAGCTGGCCGAAGCGCTACCGGAAGGAACGTACCGCCTGGCCGACGGGGAACCCGGGCCTGCAATGCTCGGCTGGCTGCTCGGCCAGCATCGGCTGAACGCCTACCGGTCCAAGGTCGAGGACCAGCGAGGACCTCGTGTCCTGTTGACCAAGGAGGCGGCGGACATCGATCGTGTGATCCGCCTGGCGGAGGCTACCGCGCTCGTGCGAGACCTGGTCGACACTCCTGCCGCAGACATGGGACCCGCCGAGCTCGAGGCGGCTGCTCGGGAAGTCGCCAAGTCCTTTGGCGCCAAGATGGAAGTGACATCCGGCGATGCGCTGAGCCAGGGCTATCCGATGATCGCCGCCGTTGGCCAGGGCGCGACGCGTGAACGTTCACCGCGCCTCATCGAGCTCCGTTGGGGCAAGGAAAACCTTTCCAGGGTGGCGATCGTCGGCAAGGGCGTCTGCTTCGACAGCGGCGGCCTCGACATCAAGCCGGCCAGCGGCATGCGCCTGATGAAGAAGGATATGGGCGGCGCTGCCCACGCGTTGGCGCTGGCGAAGCTGATCATGAGCGAGCGCCTGCCGGTCCGGCTTCATATGCTGATCCCCGCGGTCGAGAACAGCGTCTCGTCCGCCTCTTATCGGCCGGGCGATGTGCTTCACAGCCGCAAGGGGTTGAAGGTCGAGATCGACAATACCGACGCGGAGGGGCGGCTCGTTCTTGGCGACGCGCTGGCCAAGGCCGGCGAAGACGAGCCGGAGTTGATCATCGACTTTGCCACCCTGACCGGCGCGGCCAGGGTGGCGTTGGGTCCCGACCTTCCGGCCATGTTCGCCAACGACGATGCGCTTGCCGCGTCGCTTGAGGACGCTGCCAGGACCGTTACCGACCCCATCTGGCGGATGCCGTTATGGGATGGCTATGACGAAATGCTGAAATCCGACCTGGCCGACCTTAGCAACGCAGCGGATTCGCCGATGGCGGGCGCGGTGACGGCGGCGCTGTTTTTGCGTCGATTCATTCCCCAAGGGACGCCTTGGGCTCATTTCGATACATTTGCCTGGCGGCCTTCGGCCAAGCCTGGGCGTCCCAAGGGGGGCGACGCCATGGGCCTCCGTGCCGCGCTGGCAATGCTGCAACAGCGATATTCGTCCTGATCGCCGGTGCTAACCGTCGGTTTTTTCGCGACTTTGGCAGATCGTTACGCAACCAATCCGCCTTTGGCCGGTTTCCCTAACGCTACGCGACCTAGGAGAGATCGAAACCAATGGGCGATGCTTCTCTGTCAGCCTGGATGCGCGCATTGATCGAATATGTGCGTTCGGGCCAGCCAGACCTGACCAACCGGCAAATGGCCCTGTTGATGCTGGTCTACCTGACGCCCGGGCCTCATACGGTTCGTGGACTGGCGCGGACGCTGGGCGTGTCCAAGCCGGTCGTAACGCGCGCCTTGAATACTTTGGGCGGGCTCGGCTATCTGCGCCGCGAGCGGGACCAGGACGACCGCCGCAACGTGTTTGTCGTCCGCACCAATGACGGGGCCAGTTTTCTTGAAGGGTTTAAGCGATACCTCGACCTCGGCGCCGGGGCCAGCGAGGGGCAACAGCCGAGCTTCGAAGAGCGGAGGAAGGAACCGGCCTTCGCGTCCCGTTGATTGGTTTGCACTGACCGGCGCTAGCAATCCGCCAGACCCGCTGACCCATGCCTACCGCAAGGATTTGGCCGATACGGCCCTGGCCGGACGGGTCATCGCTTCGCACTATGCCGAGCCGCTGGTCCGTCACCTGGTCGCCGCGGCTGCCCTTGTGCACGAGCCGCACGACAACGCCGAGCAGCTTGCGGCGCTGAAGGCCGGAGACGAAATCAGAATGCTCGATCTCAGCCGCGGTTGGGCCTGGGCCTACGGCCCCGATGGCCGGGTCGGCTATGTCGAAGCGGAGGCCGTCGGGATTTAGCTACATCTCTCCGCGAGCGCGGCGGATTGCATACCATTTAGCGACATTGGCCTGGTGCTCGGCAAGCGTGCCCGCAAAGACATGTCCCCCGGTCCCGTCCGCGACGAAATAGAGCGCATTGGTCGGGGCGGGGTTTAGGACCGCGGCGATACTATCCTTGCCCGGGTTGGCGATAGGCCCCTTGGGCAGGCCCGGTTCGCGGTAGGTGTTGTAGCCGGTGATTGCGTTCAGTTCGGATCGCTTGATCCTTCGGCCCAGCGGCTTGCCCTTGGTAATCGGGTAAATGACAGTCGGATCGGCATCGAGCTTCATTCCGATCCGGAGGCGGTTGCAATAAACGCCGGCCACCATCCGGCGCTCGGACGGCTTGCCGGTCTCTTTCTCGACGATCGACGCGAGGATGACGGCGTCCTTTTCCGAATAGACCGGACAATTCCCTTTTCGTACCGGCCAAAGCCTGGCCAGTTCCTTGTCCATGGCGTCGGTCATTCGCTTCAAAACAAGCGCCCTGCTCTCGCCGGCTTGCCAGTCATAACTGTTGGGCAGGACAGTACCTTCCACCGGCAGCGGCGCCGGGCCGGTCAGTTCGCGCAGCGCGGCCAGCTTTTCCTGGACGAGGATCGACGGCATGCCCTCGGGAATGGTGACGAGGCGGACAACCGGGGGACCGTGCTGGAGGATGTCGAGCACGCTGTCGCCGCCGCTCCCCGCGGGAATTTCAAACTCCCCCGCCTGCACCGGATCCGACGATCCGAAGATTCTTGCCATGCCGCGGTAGGTCGTGGCCGTGCCGGGGATGACGCCCTGCTTCTCCAACTGCCGCGCAACGGAGGCGAGCGTCGCGCCTTCCTCGATCGTCACCCTATGGGCGCCCGGCTTTGGCCCGGCTGCCAACCAAAGCCGCCAATATGCGGCCGTGCCGGCCACCAGGCCAATCACGAGAACGGCTAGGATCAGCCGTTTCAGCATCGGCTAAAACTCAGTTGACCGCCTTCACAACCAGCGAAGCGTTAGTGCCGCCAAAGCCGAAGCTGTTGTTGAGCGCGGCGCGAACCGGGCGCTTCTTGGCCTGATGCGGAACCAGGTCCACGCCTGCAGTCCCCTCGCTTGGATTGTCGAGGTTGAGCGTTGGCGGGACGATCTGGTCGCGGATCGCGAGGATGCAGAAAATGGTCTCGACCGCCCCTGCTCCGCCCAACAAATGGCCGATCGCCGACTTGGTCGAGCTCATCGAGATATTAGCGATTTCATTGCCGAACAGGCGGCGTACCGCGCCCAGCTCCAGCTCGTCTCCGAGCGGCGTCGATGTGCCATGGGCGTTGATGTAGTCGATGTCACCCGGGGACATGCCCGCCTTTTTCAGCGCCATTTCCATCGACCGGTAAGCACCGGAGCCCTCCGGGTGCGGCGCGGTGACGTGATAGGCATCGCCTGACAGGCCATAGCCGACCACTTCGGCGTAGATTTTCGCGCCACGCGCCTTGGCGTGCTCATATTCCTCGAGCACCACGACGCCCGCCCCTTCGCCCATGACGAACCCGTCGCGGTCCTTGTCATAGGGACGCGAAGCCTTTTCAGGCTGGTCGTTGAACGCGGTCGAAAGCGCACGTGCCTGCGCGAAACCCGCAATGCCGATCGGGCAGATCGTCGCTTCGGCGCCGCCGGCCAGCATGATGTCGGCGTCGTCGTCCTTGATCATCCGAGCTGCGTCGCCGATCGAATGGGCGCCCGTCGAGCAGGCCGTGACCACCGCATGGTTTGGCCCCATCAGGCCATATTTGATCGATACCTGGCCGGAAATCAGGTTGATCAGACGGCCGTGGACGAAGTGCGGGCTGACCCGGCCCGGCCCTTTTTCGGCCAGCACCAGCGACTCGCTTTCGATTCCGGGCAAACCGCCGATACCCGAGCCGATCGAGCAGCCGGCGCGCAGCTTGGTCGCCTCTTCCATGTCGGCAAGGCCGGCATCCTCAATCGCCTGGCCTGCGGCGTCGATGCCGTAGACGATGAACGGATCGACCTGACGCTGCACCTTGTGATCGACCCGCTTGTTCGGGTCGAAACCATATTCATGATCCGCGGGCTTCACTTCGCAGGCTATCCGGCATTTCTGGTCGCTGGGGTCGAATTTGGTGATCGTCCCGGCACCGGATTTGGCGGCGATGAGATTCGCCCAAGTGGTCTCGACGTCGCCGCCAAGTGGCGTCACCAGACCCAGACCTGTCACCACGACACGGCGCATGCAGTAATTCCCTTCAAGCCGTCCTCAAACGCAAACGGCCTCCCGAAGTGTCCGGGAAGCCGTTCGTGCCGCTTCTTTGGCGGGCGGCAGCCGATCGGTCCCGATCAGCCCTTGTTGCTGTCGATATAGTCGATTGCATCCTTGACGGTGGCGATCTTCTCAGCCGCATCGTCCGGGATCTCGACGCCGAACTCTTCTTCGAACGCCATTACCAGCTCGACGATGTCGAGGCTGTCGGCGCCCAGATCGTCGATGAAGCTTGCTTCCTCGGTGACCTTTTCAGCTTCGACGCCGAGATGCTCGACGACGATCTTCTTCACCCGGTCGGCGGTCTCGCTCATGTGGACTTTCCTCCATTTAGATTTTGGGTTGCCCTAGCGGCAGGCGAAGCGGTCGGCAAGCGTTCTCGACGCGCGGAAATCTGCCCACTAACACCGCAGGATGAAAGGCGCCCGCCCACTCACTAGCGGCGAGATCGAGCTTGCGCGCTCCATGTTCGGCGACGCGATCGATTACGGCCGTGTCAAACTGGCCCGGCGCAAATGGTGGCCGTTCCAGCCAAAGGGGATTGTCATGGCCCCGACCGGGAACATCCATTTCCATCCCGATAGCCCATTATGGTCGGAAGACTTCTCAAAGGAGCGCCTGTCACTGCAGGGCCTATTCATCCACGAAATGACCCATGTCTGGCAGGCGCAGACCCGCGGCCGCTTCTACCTGGTGCTGATGCGCCACCCATTTTGCCGCTACGGCTACCGGATGATCGAGGGCCGGCGGTTCGACCGCTATGGATTGGAGCAGCAGGCGGAGATGGTTCGCCACTGCTTCCTCGCGGGATGCGGAAAAGCCACAGGGCCGTTAACGGATCGCAGTTTCCTGCCGTTCAATGAGGCTGTTACAGAAACGCAACAGTCCCGCAACGAAACATAACACCCCCCTTTTCGCAGCCGCGAAGTAGCATAGTCTGTCGTCCGTTCGACATTTCCAACTGGGGGAAATCTCATGTCTATCCGTGCTCATTCTGTGCGTAGCCTCTTGATCAGTGCCGCCGCCCTGGCAGTCGCAACGCCCGCATGGGCACAGACCGGGCAGGAGCAGGCTGCACAGGCTGCAACTCCTGAAGACGCGACACAGGGCGACCTGATCATCGTCACCGCCACCAAGCGCGCGTCGACCGTCCAGGACGTTCCCTTCTCGATCAATGCGCAGACGCAGGAAGACATTCAGCGCGCCAACGCCAATACGATCGAGGACATCAGCCGCAATGTTGCCGGCCTTACCGTCCAAAACCTGGGGCCGGGACAGAGCCAGGTGTCGGTCCGCGGCGTATCGGCCGGTCAGATCGTCCGCGACCAGCCGGGCGTGAAGGAACAGGTCGGCGTCTACCTCGACGAAAGCGTGATTTCGCTATCGCTGTTCACGCCGGACCTGGACCTGTTCGATCTGAACCGCGTCGAGACGCTGCGCGGCCCGCAGGGCACGCTGTTCGGATCGGGCAGCGTCGGCGGCACCATCCGCTATATCACCAACCAGCCCAAGATCGGCGCTTTGGAAGGACTGGTCGAAGCCAACGTCAACAAAGTCACCGACGGCGATTTCGGCGGCCATTTGAAGGGCGCCGTCAACATTCCGATCGGCGATACGCTGGCCGCTCGCGCCGTCGCCTATTACACCAAATATGCCGGCTTCATCGACGCGATCGGCCCGGCGGGCGGCGACGACGTCAATGACGGCAAGCGCTACGGCGGACGGCTCTCGTTCCTGTGGGAACCGACCGACAACCTCAGGATCACGCCGCGCGTGGTTTACCAGAAGGTCTCGACCGACGGTTTCAACCGCGAGGAATTCTACAACCTCTACGACAACCAGTTCACCTCGCCATCCGACCCCGGCGGCCCCGGCAAGCGCACTCAATATCTCAAGATGCGCGAGAAGTTCAGCGACAAGACCTGGCTTGCCGATCTGACCGGATCCTATGATTTCGGCGGCGTCGAGCTGACCTCGGTCACCAGCTATATCAACCGCGACATCCTGGTTTCACGCGATGCCTCGGCACTGACGGGATCGGTGACGATTTCCTTCACCGGGGTAGAGCCGCTGGTGGCGCCGGGCGCCAACCTGGTGTCAAACCTCCGCGACACGACGGATCTCAAGACCTGGACCCAGGAACTTCGCCTGGCATCGACCGGCTCTGGTCCGTTCCAGTGGCTGCTTGGCGGCTTCTATTCTAAGGTAAACCGCGATTATGCCCAGCGGCTTCCCACCCCAGGCTTCGATGCCCAGGTCGGCGACCCGTTCCTGAATGGGCTGTGCCGCACGCTGAACCCGCCGGACCGCGTCTGTAAGGCGAACGCCCTTGACCCGATTCCCGCGAACCGGGTGCCGTTCGTATCCACGGATACTGCGATTGCCAACGGCTTCCCGGTGGATTCGCCCTACAACGCGGACCTGCCTTATGACATCAAGCAGAAGGCCGTGTTCGGCGAAGCAAGCTATGACTGGGGCGAGTTCAAGCTGACCGCCGGTGGCCGCTATTACGACTTCAGCGAAACCCGCGACTTCATTTCAGGCGGCGTCTTCTCCAACGGCGATACCAGGATCGGCGACAAGACCAGCTCCAACGGTTTCAGCCCGCGGGTCATCCTGACGTTCGAGCCGAACAATAATTTCAGCGTCAACGCGCAGGTCGCCAAGGGCTTCCGCCTTGGCGGCATTAACGACCCGCTGAACCTGCCGCTCTGCTCGGACGCCGACGAGGCCACATTCGGTCCGTTCGGCGGCCCGTACGACGATGAAACGCTGTGGAACTATGAAGTCGGCTTCAAATATCAGAAGCGCAACATCACGGCCAATGCAGCGGTCTTCTACACCGACATCAAGGACCTCCAGGTCAATGCGGACGCGGGCAGCTGTTCATCGCGTCTCGTGTTCAACGTACCCAAGGCGCATACCTTCGGCATTGAAGGCGAATTCGCCATTTCGCCGGCAAGGGGCCTCGATCTATCGGTGGCCGGCAGTTACGTCGATGCCAAGTTCGACAGCAGCGTGGTGACCGCCGACAACCCGGCTACTCCGCTGGTCGACGAAAGCGGCGCGATCATCGCCGGCATCCGCGATGGAAACCGCCTGCCGACCGTTCCGAACTTCCAGTTCGCTACGACCGGTACCTACACATGGCAGATGGGCGACAATGCCGATTGGTATGTGTCGGCCAGCTGGCAGCATGTCGGGGACCGCTGGACGCAGCCGGGCGACCAGGAGCCGGATGCCGGCTTCCACGACAACATGATCTTCTTCGATCCTGAATCGGGAGCATTCGGCCAAGGCACCTTCGATTTCACGGACAAGCTCAAGCTGAAGGCCTACGACCTGGTCAACCTGTCGACCGGCGTCGAGTGGGACAGCGGCCTTAGCCTGACGCTCTACGTCAACAATCTGTTCGACGAGAATGCCAAGCTGTCGTTCGACCGCGAACGCGGCGGCCGTGCTCGGCTCGGCTACAACATCGGCACGCCCCGCACGATCGGCCTGACGGCGCGGTACAAGTTCGCGGAGCGGGAAGCGGCTCCTCCGCCACCACCACCACCGCCACCGCCGCCGCCGCCTCCGGCTACACAGACCTGCGTGGACGGCTCGGTGATCCTGGCGACGGAAACCTGCCCGCCGCCACCACCTCCTCCGCCCCCGCCTCCTCCTCCGCCTGAGCCGGAGCGTGGCTGATCGGCTAGGACGATGAAAAAGGGGAGCGGCGAACCTTCGGGCGCGTCGCTCCCTTCCTTTACGCGCCGCTCGCTCCTCGCTGGGGCTGGCGGCGTTGCTTTATCCCCGGCGATCCTCAAGGCTGCGCCAATGGGCACAAAGGGCCATGTCGCAGTGATCGGGGCCGGCGTCTTCGGCGCCTGGACCGCCGAGCATCTCCGTAGGTCCGGCCATCGCGTAACCCTGGTCGATATGGAAGGTCCGGCCCACAGCCGCGCCAGCTCGGGCGGCGAAAGCCGCATGACCCGCGGTGCCTATGGCCGCGACGCTATCTACACCCGAATGGCACTCGACAGCCTCAAGGAATGGAAAGCGCTGAGCGCGACGTCGGGCCTGCCGATCTTCGTCCCCCACGGCGTGCTGTTCTTCTTCCCGTCCGAAGAAGCCTATCTGACCGACAGCGTCGCCGCGCATCGCGCGCTAGGGCTTCCGACCGAGCTGCTCTCGCCTGCAGAAATGAGCCGGCGCTTCCCGATGATCGATTTCACCGGCGTCCATGCCGGCATGTTCGAACCCGGGTTCGGTGCCCTGATGGCCCGGCGAGCGGTCCAGACGCTGGTCAAGAACTTCGTCGCGGCAGGCGGTGAGTTTCGGCACGAACTGGCCCACGTCCCGCAGCATGGCGGCCCGCTGCAATCGATCCAGTTTGCCAGTGGCATGAGGTTGGAAGCCGACGCATTCGTGTTCGCGCTCGGGCCGTGGCTGCCAAAGGCGTTTCCGGAGCTGCTCGGCAATCGAATCTTCGCCACCCGGCAGGAGATTTTCTATTTCGCGCCGCCCGAGGGAGATCGGCGCTTCCTGCCCGACCTCATGCCCGGCTGGGCCGACTTCAACGCCGGCGACATGTATTACGGCTTCCCCGACCTCGAAGCGCGCGGCGTCAAATTCGCTCACGATAGGCATGGCATCGCGGTCGATCCCGACACCCAATCGCGCGAGCCGACCCGCGCCGCGCTCGACGAGGTCATCGCCTTCCGCGACCGCCGTTTCCCGCTGCTCAAGGGCGCACCCGTGACCGGCGCCGAGGTCTGCCAATATGAGAATAGCTCGAACGGCGACTTCCTGATCGACCGCCATCCGGCAATGTCCAATGTGGTGCTGGTCGGCGGCGGATCGGGCCATGGCTTCAAGCACGGCCCCGAAGTCGGCCGCCTCGCCGCCGAACTCGCTCTAGGCGCTGGCAATCAGTCCGAACCGCGCTTCAGCCTCGCCACCAAGGGCGAAACCCAGCACCGCGAGGTGCATTAGCGACGCATGTTTTCCTTCGGCCAGGATCCTGCGAAAGCCATGGGCGAGGCGCTAGGATAGACCTTGCTGGCGCTTTCCGCGCGGAATGCGATATAACATAGGTTAATTATGGTCCGCGGCGGGGGAGCATTTGCGGGTGATCGACCGTCTACAGGTCATGGCCGCCGGCCTCATTCCTCTGTCCTTCGCGGCAGGCATTGAGCCAGCCCACGCTGCCCAGCCCGACGAGGGTGATACCATCGTGGTGACCGCCCAGCGGCGTCCCGAGCGGCCCGAGGATGTGCCGATCTTTCTCACCGCGATATCCGGCCTGGACCTCGAACGGATGCAGGCGACTGACATGGCCAGTCTCGGCAAGGTCGCGCCCAGCCTGCACATGACCCGTACCGGCGCCTTTACCCAGCCCTTCCTGCGCGGCGTCGGCAAGCGATCGACCCTGGGTGTCGAAAACAGCATCGCGACCTATGTAGACGGCGTCTATCTGGCCTCGTCGATCAGCGCCCTGCTCGATCTTCGCGGCATCGACCGGGTCGAGGTGCTGAATGGCCCGCAGGGCACCTTGTTTGGGCGCAATGCGACAGGCGGTGTCATCCAGGTCGCAACGCGCGACCCGGATCCGGGGTTGAACGGTGAAGCCGAACTGCACGCCGGCACTTACGGCTATGTTCGTGGCGACGTTTACCTCACCGGAGGCAGTGACCGGATGGCTGGCAACCTTGCCGTCAGCCTGTCGCGGAACGGCGGCTATGGGACCAACCTTTTCACCGGCAAGAAAGACCAGGGCGAAGTCGACCACAGCCTGGTTGCGCGCAGCAAGTGGATATGGCGGCCCGACGAAGGGCTGAAGCTGACGCTGGCCGGCGATTATCAGGATATCGAACAGGATTTCACGCAAATGCCGGTGGCCGGGTTTCAACCGGTTGGCAATCCTCGCGTGCTGGACTTGCGCGACAGCGACCATGACGGGTCGAACCGCATGCACTTCAAATATGGCGGAGGGTCGCTCAAGGCCGAGGCCGCAATCGGCGGGGTCAATTTCATGAGCCTTACCGCCCTGCGCCTGATGCACGCACGCTATCACGCCGACCTGGATGTCGGTCCGCAGCTGCTGCTGTTCGCCGCGCCAGACACCGAACAAAAGCAATTTAGCCAGGAATTCCAGCTTCAGTCACCCGACGAAGCCCGCCTGCGCTGGGTGGCCGGCCTTTATTACATCCACCTTCAGGAGAGATACGACCCCACCATATTCCGCTACGGCGGAAGCTATTCGGACATGCTGGGTGGCCGGATTTTTCAGACACTGTCCGACATCGGAAGAATGTCCTCCTACGCCGCCTACGCCCAGGCCACCTTGCCAATCGGGGAGGCAACACGGCTGACCGGCGGCCTCCGATACACGATCGAGAAAAGATCGGTTGAAGCGTTTGGTGAGCGATTGTTCGACAATCCGCCTTTCGTTCGCCCCATCCCTGGCCTGCCGCTGCCGGCGGAAGAGCCGCTAAAGCAGAGCGACACCTTCCGCGCCCTGACCTGGCGCGCGTCCGTCGACCATGATTTTTCAGACGCGCTGATGGGCTTCGCTTCGGTCAGCCGCGGTTTTCAGAGCGGTGGCTGGAACCTGCAGACGCCGCAGGTCCCGTCGTTCGGGCCGGAAACGCTCGACGATTATGAGGCTGGTTTCAAATATGTCGATGGATCGGGCCGCTTGAAGGCCGACGCAGCCATTTTCTACTATGACTATTCCGACCTCCAACTTTCGGCGTTCACGCCTATCGGTTCGGTAACGACCAATGCCGCTTCCGCCGACATCTACGGGCTCGACGTGCAGCTCGGTGCACGGCTAGGCGATCGCACGAACGTGACGCTCGGTGCGCAGTGGCTGAAGGCTCGGTTCAACCGCTTCTCCAACGCAACATGTACGGATTACAGCCAGGATGCGGCATCGCCCTATCTGCCTGTGCAGTGCGATGTTACCGGCAACCGGCTGCCCTTCGCGCCTAAATTCACGGCCCATTTGGGGGCCAATCACCGGCTTTCCCTGGGACGGTCGGGAACGCTGCTGCTGAGCGGAAACATGGCCCACAATTCCGGCTATTTCTCGGAAGTCGACAATGTCGTTCGTCAGGACGCCTATACGACCGTCGACCTTTCGGCGGAATGGCGGCCAGTTCGACGCGGGCCGTCGATCCGGTTCTGGGTCCTAAATCTGACCGATGCCCATTACTACGGGACGTTGGTGACCTTCCCGACGACTGGCGTTCTGCAGCGGCCGGCCGAGCCGCGCCGTTTCGGCGCTTCCATCGGCTACGCCTTCTAGCAGCATCGGCGCTCTAGGTTTAAGCAACGAAGCGCATTAGCTTGTGCGAATTGGCTGCTGGGAGAAGTAGTGGCGCGGGACTACCTGGGGCTGTTCGATACACCGCCGAACCGGCAGGAAATCCGGTTCGGCGTCGCCATTGTTGGGCTGCTGTTTGCCGCCGTCATGGTCATCCTTCCCATCCGCAACATTCAACTCGGTTCGGTCGATGCCTTCGTTCCGACGATCAACGCCGTCATGTTCGCCGGAGAGCTGATCATCGGCACCTTGCTCTACGCTCAGGCCGCCGTTTTCCGGTCTCGCGCGCTCACTATTTTGGCGTCGGGCTATATCTTTGCCGCTCTGCTCCTGGTTCCCCACGCTCTCAGCTTTCCAGGGGCCTTCAGCGACAAGGGATTGCTGGGAGCCAAGGTCAATACGACCGCGTGGCTCGCAATCTTTCGGCGCCTGGCGTTTCCAGCTGCGGTCATCCTCTATGCCTGGCTCAAACGGGCGGATTCACAGGTTCAGCCGGACGCGGAGCGGCCTCCACCGATGGTCGGCTTGGGCCTCATCGTTGCAATCGCGCTCGCGGCCCTGGTGACGCTTCTGACAACCCTCGGGCATGACCTGCTCCCACCCTTGTTCCTCAATCAGCGCGAGGGAATTCACACCAATCTGCTAGTCTTCAATTCGACGACGATCGCACTCTCGATCGCCGCCATGGTCATGCTGTTCCGGCAGGACAAATCGGTGCTCGATATGTGGCTTTTGGTCGCCCTGTCCGGCTGGCTGTTCCAGTCGCTCCTGAACCTGCCGTTGCACGCCCGATTCACGCTCGGCTGGTATGGCCTGTTCGTCATCATGTTGGCGTCGAATCTCTTCGTCATGCTGGCGCTCATTGCCGAATCCAATCGCCTTTATGCGCGGCTGGCCTTGTCCACGGCGGCGAGGGATCGGGAACGGGATGCTCGCCTGATGTCGATGGACGCGGTGGCGGCCGCCATTGCCCATGAAGTCGGGCAGCCGCTCACCGCGGTCAAGCTCAGTGCCTCCGCCGCGCTGAGGTGGCTCACACGCTCAGAGCCGGATACGGCAAGGGCAATTCAGTCGCTCCGCGAAACAATCGATTCCGGCGAGCGGACCTTCGATATCATCAAGAGTATCCGGGCGACATTCGCCCAGGGATCAGGGCCCGTGAGCGAGTTCAGCCTCAACGACTTGGTGCGCGAGACGGCGTCGCTCATGGATAGGGAGTTGGCCGCGCGGAAGGTCTCACTCCAACTCTCATTGGATGAAGGCTTGCCTCCAATTCTGGCTAACAGGGTTCAGATCCAGCGGGTCCTCATCAACCTGCTGACCAATGCGATCGAATCCATGGTCGCGACGCGCGGGCGACAGCGGCTCCTCGCCATCCGCTCCGTCTTGATGGATGGACAGAAGGCGCAGCTCGATGTGAGCGATTCCGGAACCGGCATCTCACTCGAAAAAATGGCCCAGATCTTTGAACCGTTCTTCACCACCAAGGCGACCGGAACGGGCTTGGGACTATCGCTGTCCCGAAGCATCATCGAAGAGCATGGCGGACGGCTGTGGGCGTCGGCGGGCGAAGACCTTGGTGCCACCTTCCACATGCAATTGAATTGCCGCCCTGGAATTGGCTAGTCGCGCCGGTGGTTCTTCGACAGCCAATGCCCGCTTTCGATCAAAAGCGGACGATGACTAGCCCTCCTTGGCGACGGCGACCAACGCGGGCCGAAGTAGCCGGTCCTTGAGCATATAGCCCGACTGCATTTCCTCGACGATCGTGCCTGGTTCGGCCTTGTCGGTGGCAATTTCGATCATCGCCTGGTGTTTGTGTGGGTCGAGCGGCTGGCCGACCGCTTCGACGCGGACAATGCCCTGTCGCGCGAACACGGCGTCCAACTCGCGCAGCGTCGCTTCAATCCCGTCGACGAAGCTCTTGGACTTTTCGTCTTCACGCGCCGCTTCCGGCACATGGCTCAGCGCCCGGTCGAGATGGTCGCGCACCGCCAGCATATCGCGAGCGAACCCTGTTGCGGCATAGGCCGAGGCCTGCTGCTTTTCCGATTCCAGCCGTCGCCGGACATTCTGCGTCTCGGCATGCGCGTAAAGCACCTTGGCATTGGCTTCCTCGAGCAGCTTCTCAAGCTCCGCCACGCGGTCGTGCTCTGCGAGCTCCGGCGCGTCGGCAGCGGTCTCCTCGCGGATTTCGTCGGCTTCCTGGTGCAGGTCTTTCTTGTCCATCATCTCATATATCTCGTGAGGGCTTGCGCCGTGAAATCCACCATGGGAACGACTCGCGCATAGTTCAATCGCGTCGGTCCGATAACCCCGACAACGCCGACCACCTGGCCTTCGCTCCCATGATAAGGCGCAGCAATAACGCTGGAGCCCGAAAGCGCGAACATCCGGTTCTCGCTGCCGATGTAGATTCGGCACCCCTGCCCTTCGCGCGCGCCTTCCAGCAGCCGGGCGATTTCCTGCCGGTCCTCCAGCTCATCGAGCAGCCTTCGAACGCGTTCGAGATCGGCGGCGGCGCCATCGTCGATCAGGTTTGCCTGCCCGCGGACAATCAGCACCGGCCGCTGGGCATGATCCTCGCTCCAGTCGGCCAGCCCCTTTGCGACTAGCTCAGCGGCGACGGCATCGATAGCCTCGCGCCGCTCGGTGATTTCGGCGCGCAAGCGGGCCTCGGCCTCCGCCAGGGTCATTCCGCTGAGGCGCGCATTGACGAAATTGGCGACTTCGGCGAGCGCCAGGGCGCTGGTTCCTCCGGCCAGCGGCACGACGCGATTCTCGACGCTGCCGTCGCTGCCGACCAGCACCGCCAACGCCCGATCGGCCGCGAGCGGCACGAAACTCAACTGTCGCAGGCGCAGTTCGGACTTCGGCGCCAGCACGACGCCGGCGCAGGCCGACAGGCCGGACAGGGTTGCGGTTGCTGCCTCCAGCGCCTCCTCGATAGACCGGTCCTTCAATTGCGCCTCGATCGCCGCGCGTTCGCGGGCCGGCGGCAGGGCGCTGTGCATGATTCCGTCAACGAACAGGCGGAGTCCTGTCTCGGTCGGGATCCGCCCAGCCGAGGTGTGCGGGTGAGTCAGGAGCCCGCGCTCTTCCAGCTCCTGCATCACCCCGCGGATCGACGCGGGCGACAGGCTGGCGGCGCCTGCCAGCGCCTTTGACCCGATCGGCTGGCCGCGGTCGAGATAAGCCTCGACCACCAGCCGGAAGATGTCCCGCATGCGGTTGGTCAGATCGCCGATCGGCTCGTTCATGGCGGGGATGTAGGGCGAAGCCATTTGAAAGCCAACGATGGTGAGGCTAGGGGCCTTTCAACCATTATCAGGAGATTTGCATGCGCCCCAGCGGCCGCGCCCCCGACCAGATGCGCGCATTGACGTTCGAGCCCGGCTTTACCCGGCATGCCGAAGGGAGCTGCCTGGTCAGTTTCGGCGATACGCGGGTGCTGGTCACTGCTTCGGTCGAGGACCGGGTGCCGCCGTTCCTGCGGGGAAAGGGCCAGGGCTGGGTGACTGCCGAATATGGCATGCTGCCCCGCGCCACCCATACGCGCGGCAACCGCGAGGCGGCCAAGGGCAAGCAGTCGGGCCGTACCCAGGAAATCCAGCGGCTGATCGGTCGTTCGCTCCGTGCCGTTGTCGACTTGCCCAAGCTCGGCGAGCGGCAGGTGATCGTCGACTGTGATGTAATCCAGGCCGACGGCGGCACGCGCACTGCCTCCATCTCCGGCGCCTGGGTCGCCCTCCGCATCGCGATCGACAAGCTGCTGGCCGCGGGAACTCTGGCCGAAGACCCGATCCGCACCCAGGTCGCCGCGGTCAGCTGCGGAATCTACGAAGGCACGCCGGTCCTCGACCTCGACTATATCGAGGACAGCTCGGCTCATTCGGACGGCAATTTCGTCCTGACCGGTGACGGCGCCATCGTCGAAGCGCAGTTGACAGCGGAAGGCGCAACCTTTGACGAGGAAGGATTGTTACGCCTCCTTCGCTTGTCGCGGGTCGGTTGCGATGAAATCTTCAAGGCTCAACTGAAGGCGGTGGGCAAATGAAAGCGATCGGTCCCAAGCTGGTTATCGCGACCCACAATGCCGGCAAACTCCGTGAAATCCAGGAGCTGCTCGCTCCGCATGGCATCGATTGCGTCGGCGCCGCCGAGCTCGGCCTCCCCGAGCCAGAGGAGATCGGCAATAATTTCATCGACAATGCCGAGTTGAAGGCGCGCGAGGCGGCGGATCTAAGTGGCCTGCCGGCGCTAGCCGACGACAGCGGCATTGCAGTCGATGCGCTCCATGGCCTGCCCGGCATTTTCTCCGCCCGCTGGGCCGAGGACGAGAACGGCAACCGCGACTTCAACCGGGCGATGGAACGCGTGTGGCGTGAGGTCGAGGCCGCGGGAGAAGAAGCCGGGCACGACGCCCACTTCGTCTGCGCGCTTTCGGTGGCCTGGCCCGACAATGGCCAGGCGGAGAGCTTCGAAGGCCGGGTCTATGGCACGTTGGTCTGGCCGCCGCGCGGCGACCGCGGCTTCGGATATGATCCGATGTTCGTACCGAACGGGCACGAGCGCACCTTCGCCGAGTTCGATCCTGAGGAAAAGCACGCCATCAGCCACCGTGCCGAGGCGTTCAAGAAGCTAGTTGCCGCCCTCGGCTAGCTTGGTGCCGGCAGAAAGCGCAGCCAGCGGATCGCCGCGGTTGGCTGACAGGTAAAAACCGTCCTTGTTGCCGGTCGGGGCGTAGCGGCAAACGAAATAATCGGTGGTTGCGCTCGACGCGAGCGCGCAGCCGACTTCGGTCGTCGTCGGCCAGACGATCTGCGTGTAGTGCGCGACCGCATGCCAGTCGCCGTTGACGCTATTGTCGGGGAAAGCGCCAGGCCGAAAATGACGGGCTTCGTCAACCATCACGCCGATCATCACGTCATAGGAAAACAGGCCGCGCTGGCCGCGCCACAGATTTTCGCCAGATTTCCTGCGCCGGCCCGGCGTCTGGTCATGTCCATAAACGCCTGTCGCCGCCATATATTGGGCGTGGGCCAGCGCCCCGGCCGCCAGTTCCTGGTTCCAACTGACGGCCGGGACACCGAATTGGGCACGAGCGCGATTGTGCGCGGTCAGCACGCTATTGCGCAGCAGTGCCTCGCCGCGATCCGCCGGCGCCGGCCAATTGGGATTGGGCAGCGTCGCCGCAGCAGCCGGGGCCGCAGCCAGCAGGACAGCAAGGGCGAGCACGCGCTTCATCGCGCGATTGTCGCCGGTCCTGGTTAACAAGCTCCTGAAACGGCGTGGTTAAGGCTTAGCGAAGCATAGTTCCGACGACGTTGCCGGCAGGCCAGTAGCGGCACACCAGATAATCGTCGGCGCGGTTTGATGCGGTCGCGCAGCCGACCCGCTGCGAGGTCGGCCAGATGATCTGGGTATAGTGCCCGACCTGCGACCAGTCGCCGGTCCGGCTGACGTCCGGAAAACGCCCGGACCGATAGTAGCGCCGCTCGCCGACCAGATGGCCGATCATTTCGCCATAGCTGTAGGCGCTGCGGGTCCCCATCCACAGATTCTCGCCCTGTTTCGGATTGCGGCCGCGCTGCGGATCATGCTCGAACCGGTTGTTGCGCGCCAGGACCTGGGCGTAGGCGCGGGCATCATTTGCCAGACCTTCGTCCCAAATAAGCGGCCCGACGCCATATTGTTGGCGCGCCTGGTTATGGCCGGTAATCATCGCCGTCCGCAGCAGGGCCGCGCTGCGCGGCTGCGGGCGCAAATCGGTCCGTACCTCGGCCACGGTCTGGGGCGTCGCGAGCGCGGCGACTGGCAACGAGAGGATAAGGACCGTAAGAGCGCGGCGCACCATGGCGACCTTGGCTATCGATCCGGAGCTTAACGGGGCTCGAACGGCAAAGCACGGCGGCAAGCTGGCGCTTTACGTCCATTGGCCATTTTGCGTCAGCAAATGCCCCTATTGCGACTTCAACAGCCATGTCCGCGCCTCGATCGACCAGGATGACTGGCAGAAAGCGCTGCTCGCCGATCTGGCCCACGAAGCGGCGCTTCTCCCAGGGCATGAGCTGGGCTCGATTTTTTTCGGTGGCGGGACCCCGTCGCTGATGGATCCGGCCACGGTCGAGGTAGTCATCGACGCGGCGCGCAATCATTGGCCGCAGGCTGACGATCTTGAAATCACGCTGGAGGCCAATCCGAACAGCTCCGAGGCGGCGCGCTTCGCCGACATTGCCAGCGCCGGGGTAAACCGGATCAGCCTGGGCTTGCAGAGCTTCGACGACGCGGCGCTTGCCTTCCTTGGCCGTGCCCATTCTGCAGATGAGGGCATGCGCGCGCTCAACGCTGCCCAATCGGCTGTGCGCCGTGTCAGTTTCGACCTGATTTACGCGCTTCCCGGCGATACGGAGCGCGGCTGGTCTGCCTCGCTCGACCGTGCGCTGTCCCTCGGCACCGAGCATCTTTCGCTCTACCAGTTGACCATCGAACCGGGCACGCGCTTCGCGACGATGGTCGTAAAACATGAGTTTGAGCCGCTCGATTCCGAAGCCTCTGCCACTTTATTCGAACTGACCCAGGCACGCACTGCCGAGGCTGGCCTCCCCGCCTATGAGATTTCCAACCACGCCCGGCCGGGAGCGGAGAGCCGCCACAACCTCGCTTACTGGCGCTACCAGGATTATGCGGGCGTCGGTCCTGGCGCCCATGGCCGGCGCGGCGGCATTCGCACCGTGCGCCATCGGAAGCCCGAGAATTTCCTGTCAGCAATCGAGCGCAACGGGCACGGACTTGTCGAAGAAGCGCCGCTGACCCGGGAAGAGGCGGCACATGAGGCGTTGGTCATGGGCCTCAGGCTCGCCGAGGGGATTGATCCAGCCGCGCTGTCGGACCGACTCGGGGTCGAGCATTTGGTCGATGAGGCAGCCGTCGAACGGCTGTCGAAGCTCGGCTTATTGGAGCGGGACGGTTTACGGCTCAGGACGACCGAGCCGGGCCGCCTGCTGCTGGATTCCATCCTGGCGGAGATCGCGGCCTAGAAGACCGTTCCGGCGGGCGACACCACAGTCGTTCCCGCCGCTGTCACCTGGCGGACCTCGAGCAGTCGCTCGGCAACGCCTTCATGGACGAAGCGGAAGCTGCCATCGACGCCCGCGAACCCCTCCTTGTCGACAAGGCTCTTTGCCGGGAAAGCTCGGCCGATCGGCCAGTTCTTCGCGTTTCTCACTGCCAGCAAGACCGAGTCGTAGCCGAGGCTGGCGAGTCGATAAGGCGTCTTGCCGTAACGCGCTCGATAGCGGGTGACGAGCCGATCGAACTGCGTGTCCGGCGCCGCGGCATACCATGCGCCGCGCAGCGAAACCGTTTTGCCGATGGCGCGGTCGCTGGCCCAAAGCTCGGTTCCCAGCCGATGCGGACCGGCCTTGATCGCCGGGCCGGCCAGAGCCGCCATTCGGGTCGAATCCCCGATCAGAACCGCGTCGATCGGACCCTTCGCATTAAGCCTGCCTGCGGCTGCCACTATCGAGGCTTTTGTCCGGTCGTAGCTCTCGATCGATGCCACCCTTCCGCCGGACTTCCGTACCGCGCCGAGCAGCGCCTGCGCCGCCCGTTGACCATAAAGCCCGGTCGGAACCAGCGCGCCAAAACTATTGGCTCCCTTGGTCCGCGCAAAGGAGACCACGCGGTCGATCGATTGGTCCGGGGTGAAACCCATGATGTAGACGCCGTCGCCGGCGACGCCTTCGTCATTCGAAAAGGAGATGATCGGGATGCCGGCACGGCGCGCCACCGGAGCGGCCGCGCGCACATCCTCCGCCAACAGCGGGCCGAGGATTAGCCGGCTGCCGTCCGTGATCGCCTGCTGGGTTGCCACGGCCGCGCCGCCTGGCCGTGCACTGTCATAAACCTGGATCCGGATCGACTGTTCGCCGGTGTCGAGCAGCGCCAGCCTGGCGGCATTGGCGATCGAAGTGCCGACCCCGCCGTCAGGACCCGTCAACGGCACAATCACCGCGACCTCGTTGGTCTCCTGACCCGCAGGGACCGGCGGTGGCTCGACGCCCGCGGGCTGAACTGGGCCGCGGGGCGCTGTCTGGCAGCCGGCCAGCACCAGGATGCTTGCTCCCGCACCGATCATGAATGCGCGCCGTGCTTGCCGGGAAGTCAAATTCAATGCCATGCCCTTACCCCGATGGACCAACCGCTTCCGCCCGGACTCTATATCGTTGCGACGCCAATCGGCAATCTAGGCGACATGACCTCGCGCGCCGCTGATACATTACGGCGCGCCGATCACATATTGGCCGAAGACAAAAGGGTCACTGCCAAGCTGCTTGCCCATATCGGGGCGAAGGCGCCCATGACGGCCTATCACGACCATAGCGATGAGAGTTTGCGCCAGCGCATTCTCGGCGATCTCGCCACCAAGGCAATTGCGCTGGTCAGCGACGCGGGAACGCCGCTTATCTCCGATCCCGGCTACAAGCTGGTTCGGTCAGCCCGCAAATCGGGACACACGATCCACACCCTTCCTGGCCCTAGTGCCGCGATCGCCGCCCTGACCCTCGCGGGCCTACCTACCGATCGCTTTTTGTTTCTCGGTTTCCTTCCGGCCAAGGCCAAGGCCAGGGCCGACGCCATCGCCGACGTGAAAACAGTTCGCGCAACGCTTGTCCTATACGAAAGCGGCCCGCGACTTGGCGATAGCCTTGCAGCCTTCAGGGACGGGCTGGGAGAACGCGAAGCGGCCGTGGTCCGTGAAATCAGCAAGCTCCATGAAGAAACCGTCACCGGCACGTTGGCCGAGTTGGCCATTCGCTATGCTGACGCACCTCCCAGGGGCGAGATCGTGATTGTCATCGCGCCTCCACCCGAGCGGGAAGAGGCCAGCGACGATGAACTCGACCAGGCGTTACGATCCGCGCTGGCCACCATGAGCCCGTCGCGCGCAGCCGCCGACGTCGCGGCCACGCTCGGCGTTCCTCGCAAGCGCGCTTATGCCCGAGCGCTCGAGCTTGGGGCATCCAGCTGAATCGCCAGCTTGCCGAGAACCGTGGTCGCAAGGCGGAAACTATCGCCGCCTGGTGGCTACGCCTGCATGGCTGGAACATTCTTGCCAAGCGCGTGCGGGTCGCGGGTGGCGAGGTCGACTTGGTTGCCCGCCGCGGCCGGACGCTGGCGTTTGTCGAGGTCAAGCAAAGGTGCACGGTCGATGCCGCGGCCTGGGCGCTCGACGAATACCGGCTGCGGCGTGTCGCAGTCGCAGCCCAGCGGCTGGCGCCGCGCTATGCTCGCGACGGCGACGACATCCGCATCGATGCCTTGTTCATCGTGCCCGGCCGACTGCCGCGCCACATGGCAAATGTGTGGATCGGCTAACAGCCGTTCGCCCTGGGCTCGTCGAAGGGCCGTCCTTCCTTCTTGCGGAAAAACAAGTACAGGGCTTCGACGAGCTCAGCCCGAACGGAATTTGATGTGTCGCTTACCGTCGCCGTGCAAATGGACCCGCTGGAAAAGATCGGCATCGCCGGCGATTCCACGTTCGCGCTGATGCTGAAGGCCCAGGAGCGCGGCCATCGCCAGTTCCATTATCTTGCGGAGGACCTCAGTTACGAGGACCGCCGGGTGCGGGCGCGGGCACGGCCTGTCACCGTGCAGCGGGTCGCGGGCAGTCATTTCACGGCTGGCGAATTTCAGGTCCTCGATCTCGCTAAGGACGTCGATGTCGTCCTGATGCGCCAGGATCCGCCGTTCGATATCGGCTACATCACCGCCACCTACCTGCTTGAACGCATCGCCGGCGACACGCTGGTGGTGAACGACCCGCGATCGGTCCGCGACGCGCCGGAAAAGCTGTTCGTGCTCGATTTTGCGGAGTTCATGCCGCCGACAATGATCAGCCGGAATTTGGCGGAAATTCGTGATTTTCATGCCCGTCACGGGGAAATTGTCGTGAAGCCGCTGCACGGCAAGGCCGGCGAGGGCGTGTTCCGCATTGGCCGGGACGGCACGAATTTGACGGCCCTCGCTGAGCTGTTCGGCTCGATCTGGAAAGAGCCGTTTATTGCCCAGGCCTACCTTCCATCGGTCACAGAAGGCGACAAGCGCATCGTGCTGGTCGACGGAGATGTCGCCGGAGCAATCAATCGGCGGCCAAAGGCCGGTGAATTCCGGTCGAACCTGGCCGCTGGCGGCACTGCAGAGCAGACCGAACTAACC
>DATJKE010000069.1:0-3140 GCA_035491735.1 Sphingomicrobium sp. | reverse complement strand
CATTCCGGTAATTGCAATTGTCACGCTGTTCATAGGACTGCCGTGGCTGGTGTTTCACTACATCACCCGGTGGAAAACCGCGGCGACCTTGACCGGTTCGGACGAGAAGCTGCTCGATGAGCTGCACGATGCGGCTCGCCGGCTCGATGACCGCCTCAACACGATCGAGCGGATCATGACCGCCGAGAATCCGGGCTGGCGAAATCATGCGTTGCCCGAAACCAGCCGTCAGCCCCTGCTGACCGATGAAGAGAGCGAACGATGACCACGCAGCCTCCGAGCCGCACCAAATTCTATCGCGACAAGCGCAATGGCAAATTCATGGGCGTTTGCTCGGGCATTGCCGACTATACCGGCCTGGATGTCACGCTGGTCAGGATCATGTTCCTTGGCGCCGTTTTCATGAGCGGCGGCAGCGTCCTTCCCCTCTATTTCATCGCCGGCTTCGTTGCCGACGACAAGCCGCGTGAGCTGGCCTATGAGGATCGAGAGGAGCAGCGCTTCTGGCAGGGCGTTCGTCAGTCCCCTACCCGCACGGCGCGCGACATTCGCAGCCGGCTACGTGATATTGATCGCCGCCTGATCGATATCGAGAGCTATGTGACGACCGAAAATCGCAGCCTCGCCCGCGAAATCGAGCAGCTGCGTTAAGCCAAGAAACGTCAGGGGAATTCAAACATGGATTTCGGGGGACCGATTTTTGTCATCGCGATCGTCGCGATAAGCACATTGGGCTGGGTGATTACGACCGCCATCCGCGCGCGGCACGGCTATCCGCTGGACGGCGAATGGGGTGGAACGATCCATCCTCCCGGCAAGGACGAAACCGCCAAGGCGCTCACTGCCGAGAATGACCAACTCAAGGCAAAAGTGGGCATGCTCGAAGAGCGGCTGAAGGTACTTGAGCGCATTGCCACCGATCCGTCGCGCCAATTGGCGGACGATATCGAAAAACTGCGGTAGGAAGGACGTCATGGACCCCGAACTGATTGGCGTATTGGACTTCGTCGGCAAGATCCTGCCGGTTGTGGCGGTGATCACCGCTGTCACGGTTGGCGGCTGGATCATCAATAACTGGCTGCGCATCAAGCACGGCTACCCGCTGGACGGAGCTTGGGGCCAGGCCCTCCATCCCCATACCGACAAGGAGGCGATGGAGCGGATCAAGCTGCTGACCAGTGAGAATGCCCAGCTCCGCGCGGAGCTTGGATCGGTCAAGGACCGGCTGGAGACGATCGAGCGCATCGTCACCGACGAGCCGCGCCGGCTGGCCAAGGAAATCGACGCCCTGGCGATCGACAAGGGAGGACATGCATGACGGATCCCGCAATGGTGATGATCGCGCTGATCGTCGTCGGCCTGCCTGTATTGACCATTTTCTACGGCTTCCATCGCTTCTTCAAATTCCGCGAAAAGAAGCTGGACGCCGATGCGCTGCTGGCAGCCGAAAAAGCCGCCCAATATGCGGCAGCCAACGCGGAGCTTGAAGCGCGCGTCAGAGTGCTGGAAAAGATTGTTACCGACGGCGGACTCGAAACCGCCGCCCAAATCGAGGCGCTGCGCACGCCGCGTCTTGGCAATGGAGACAAGATCCAGTGAACCAGTTTGAAATGGTCGTTGTCATCGTCGCGATCGTGATGTTCGCGGGCGTGCTCAAGGCCAAATATGGTTATGGCCGTTATGGCCGTCGTCGCGGTGGCGGTGACGAGCAGGTCTCGGCCGAAGAACAGGCCGAAACTCTGAGACTGCGTGAAGAGGTGAAGCAGCTCAAGGAACGGATTCACGTGCTCGAGCGAATCACGGTCGACAAGGAAAACAGCCTGTCTCGCGAAATCGACGACCTGCGAAACCGCTGATACTGGCGAAGCCCCGCTGCTCCGCCTAAGTGGCTTGCATGTCCAGTCTGCCCGCCCTTTCGGATCTCGCCGAGGAATATGAGTTTCTCGACAGCGAGGACCGGTACCGGCTTCTGATTGAGCTCGGCCGCAAGCTGGAAGCCATGCCCGAAGCACTCAAAACGGACGCCACCAAGGTGCGCGGCTGTTCGTCGTCCACCTGGGTCTATCCAACGCGGCTTCCGGATGGACGGCTCCATTTCCTTGCGGACAGCAATGCCGCCATCACCAAGGGGGTGGTCGCGCTGATCCTGTCCGCCGTGCAAGATCGATCGCCCGCGGAAGTGGCGGTGACCGATATCCGGGCATTGTTGGAACCATTCAATCTGACGCGCGAACTGTCGTCGAACCGAACGCAGGGCGTGCCGAACATGATTGCGCTGGTGCGCGAAACCGCTGCGAGGCTGGCTGCCGCATGAGCCAGGTTCCTGAAGAGGACGCCGCGACACGCGGCGGAGGGTTCGACCCGAAGCGATTTTTCGAGCTGGTGCGAAACGTCGGCCATGGCCGAGCTCTGGCGCTGGAATATCGCGATTCCGCGGACAACTGGATCGAACTGGCCCTGCCGTGGCGCGAGGAACTAGTCGGAATTCCCGAAGGCGGAATCCTCGCGTCAGGCGCAATCGTTAGCTTGCTCGATACCTGCGGAGGGGCATCGGTCTGGATGGCGTTGGGCCAGTTCCAGCCGCTCGTCACCATTGACCTGAGGCTCGATTATCTGCGGCCTTCGGCAAAGGGCAAGACGGTGATCGCACGGTGCGAATGCTACAAGCTGACGCGGCAAGTCGCATTCATCCGTGGCGTGGCGCACGACGGCGATCCGGACAGGCCCGTCGCGCAGGCGACCGGGACTTTCATGCTGAACCCTTAAGGTCCCTGCCCTAGAGCTTGGTTCCGGTCTTCCGTTCCTCGGACTTGCGAAGCACTTCATAGGCGGCCTGGATGGCGTGAAAGCGCATCGCCGCTTCCTTGTCACCCTTGTGCCGGTCGGGATGATGTTCCTTGGCCAGTCGCCGGTAGCTGGCCTTGACCGCCTTGAAGTCGGCGTCCGCCTCCAGTTCGAGCGTATCGAGCGCGCGCATTTCGTCGCGGCTCCGGCTGCCATCGCCCGGTCCGGCCCATTGGTAATGGGCACTCTGGCGATAGGCGTTGGCCCCGCTTTCCTCTTCCGCCGCGCGCTTGGCCGCTTCTTCGGCGGTCAGGCCGGCGAAATAATTCCAATTCTTGTTGTACTCGGCGGCGTGC
>DATJKE010000068.1:0-4346 GCA_035491735.1 Sphingomicrobium sp. | reverse complement strand
GCCGGGGTCGATGATCTGGACCCGTAGGCGCCCGGCATGGGCCGTCTCGTCGGCATAGGCGCCGAGCAGCGTGTCGAACGCAGCCTTGGACGCGCCATAGCCGCCCCAGAAGGCACGCGGCTCCCCGCCAACCGATGAGGTGATGCCGATGACGTTGGCCTTCTCGGCTCGGCGCAGCAGGGGATCGAAGGCGGCAATCATGGCCTGGCTGGCGAAAACGTTGAGCTTGAACACGCGTTCGAGCTCCTTCGGGTCGAGATGCTCGACCGGTGACAGGCTGCCGAGCATCGCCGCATTGAGGACCATGATGTCGAGGCTGCCCCAGCGCTCGGCGACCGCCTGCGCCAGCTTCTGGATGTTTTCGGCATCGGTGAGATCCATCGGCGCGATCGTCGCCGTGCCGCCGGATGCATGGATCCGCTCCTCAATCTGTTCGAGCGCTTGAGCGGTGCGGGCGGTGAGGATGACGTGGGCGCCGACCGCAGCCAGTGCCTCGGCCGTGGCCGCGCCAATGCCGCGGCTGGCCCCGGTGACAAGCGCAAGCTTGCCGTCAAACGGCTTTGCAGATTCGGTCATGCCGCTCCCTTAGCGGCTTGCGACGAGACTTAAAGGCTTGAGCTTGCCGTCCTTGTCGCAATCGGTGAGCGTGGTCGGATAGTCGCCGGTGAAGCAGGCATCGCAGCGCTGCGGCTTGGTGGCGTCGCGCTGATCGCCGAGTGCGCGGTAGAGCCCGTCGATCGAAATGAACGCCAGGCTGTCGGCGTTGATGTAGCGCGCCATCTCGTCGACGTTCATCTGGCTGGCAATCAGCTTCGACCGTTCGGGCGTGTCGACACCGTAGAAGCAGCTGAACTTGGTCGGCGGCGAGGCGATGCGCATGTGCACTTCCTTGGCGCCGGCATCGCGCATCATCTGCACGATCTTCACCGATGTCGTGCCGCGGACGATGCTGTCGTCGACCAGGACGATCCGCTTGCCTTCGATCAGGGCGCGATTGGCATTGTGCTTGAGCTTCACGCCAAGGTGACGGACGTCCTGACTGGGCTGGATGAAGGTTCGTCCGACATAGTGCGAACGGATGATCCCCAGTTCGAAGGGGATGCCCGATTCCTGGCTGAAGCCGAGCGCCGCCGGAACGCCGGAGTCGGGCACTGGCACGACATAATCGGCCTCGACCGGTGATTCGCGGGAAAGCTCGGCGCCGATGTTCTTGCGCACCTCATAGACCGAAGTGCCTTCAATGATGCTGTCCGGCCGCGAGAAATAGACATGCTCGAAGATGCACGGCCGGGCCTTGGCCGGCGCGAACGGACGGAAGCTGCGAACGCCAGTCCCATTGACGATGATCAGTTCGCCTGGCTCCACGTCGCGGAGATAGCTGGCGCCGATCACGTCGAGCGCTACGGTCTCCGAGGCAAAGATGGTCGCCTCGCCGAGCTTGCCCATCACCAGCGGACGAATGCCGAGCGGATCGCGGCAGGCCACCAACCCGTCGGCCGTCAGGCAAATCAAGGAATAGGCACCCTCGACCTGGCTCAGCGCGTCGGTCAGCCGGTCCAGCGGCGTGGAGTAGCTGGAGGTCGCGACGAGGTGGATGATTACCTCGGTATCGCTGGTCGACTGGAAGATGGAGCCGCGGCGGATCAGCGCGGCGCGCAGCGTCATGGCATTCGATAGATTGCCATTGTGCGCCACGGCAAACCCGCCTTCGGCCAGATCGGCGAACAGTGGCTGGACGTTGCGCAGCGCGGTTTCGCCGGTGGTCGAATAGCGGACGTGGCCGATAGCGATCTTGCCCGACAGCTTGCGGATAATGTCGTCGCGGTCAAAGTTGCCGGCTACATGGCCCATGGCGCGATGGGCGTGATAGTTGGTGCCGTCGAAGCTCACGATGCCCGCTGCTTCCTGCCCGCGGTGCTGTAGCGCATGGAGGCCGAGCGCGACGAAGCTGGAGGCGGTATCCGCGCCCCAGATGCCGAAAATGCCGCATTCCTCGCGGAGTTTGTCGTCGTCGAATGGATTGGTGGTCAGCATTTTTCGCCCGAATCCCCGGTGTTTGGCGCCATATAGGTGAGCGGCGCGCATTTGTCGCCTTCCGCCTTGCTCCAAGCTGAAGCAAAGTGGCGGTATGAGAATGTTTTTGGCGCTTGCGGTGCTCCTCACCGCCTGTTCGAAGCAGCCCGCCGAACCAGGCCTGACTGGAGGGACCTTTGCGGGGGAGGGCCGCGATCGGCTGTGCATCGCCGGTGAAGCCGGTGCATTACGGGCGGGGCTGATCGCTTACGGTCGCGGCGACGTGAACTGCTCGGCATCGGGCAGCCTTCAAAGGGTGGGGCAGGAGTGGGCCCTGATCCCGAAGGGCGAAGGCGATTGCCGCATCCCTCTGGCGATTGACGGGAACTCTGTTCGAATCGGCCGGCCGCCGGCAGCCTGTGACTATTATTGCGGGCCGGGCGCGACGATTGCCGGCAAGACCTACCAGCGGGCCGATATGGGAGCGAAGGCTGTCGACCTGGCCGGCGATCCGCTGTGCTAGGACGTCTCGAGGTCACTTGACCTTTACGGAAACGTAAAGTAAGTGCCGCTTCATGCTTCAGCACAAGTCGCACTATTCCATCGGCGAGCTTTGCGACGAATTTGGGGTGACGGCTCGCGCGCTTCGCTTTTACGAGGATGAGGAGCTGATCGCGCCGGAACGGCGCGGGACTCAGCGGCTCTACACCGACCGCGATCGCGCCCGCCTGGCGTGGATCCTCCGCGGCAAGCGCGTTGGCCTCAGCCTCGCGGAGATCAAGGAACTGCTCGACCTCTACGACATTGGCGACGGCCGGCGAACCCAGCGCCTCAAGACCGTGGAGCGCTGCCAGGCGCGGGTCGACAGCCTCAAGCGCCAGAAAATCGATATCGATGCTACGATCAAGGAACTCGAGGGCTTTATCCACCTGGTGAAGGCCCAGGATTCCGGCCAATCCGCGCAGGAGAAATAACAACATGCCCGTCTATTCCGCGCCGGTTCGCGACACGAAATATGTGCTGGATCATGTGATCGGCATCCAGAATTATTCCAACCTGCCGGGTTTCGCGGACGCGACGCCGGACCTGGTCGAGGCGATCCTGACGGAAGGCGCCCGCTTCTGCGAGGAAGTGCTTCAACCGCTCAATCGGGTTGGCGACGAAATAGGCTGCAAGCGCAATGACGACGGGTCGGTGACCACGCCGCCGGGCTTCAAGGAGGCCTGGGACCAGTTCGTGGCCGGCGGCTGGACCACGCTTCACGCCCCGCAAGAATATGGTGGGCAGGGGATGCCGTCAGTGGTGGCAACCGCGATCGCGGAATATCTGGGATCGTCCAACCACAGCTTCGAGATGTATAACGGCCTGACGCAGGGCGCGATGGCCTCCCTCCTGGTCAAGGGATCCGAGGAGCAGAAAGCCAAATATCTGCCCAACATGGTTTCCGGGCGATGGACCGGAACGATGAACCTGACCGAACCGCATTGCGGCACCGACCTTGGCCTTCTCAAGACCCGTGCCGATCCGAACCCCGATGGCAGCTATTCGATCACGGGAACCAAGATTTTCATCTCGGCCGGCGAGCATGACCTTAGCGAGAACATCATCCACATGGTCCTCGCCAAGATTGCGGGCGCGCCTGACAATGTGAAGGGCATCTCGCTGTTCCTGGTGCCCAAGTTCCTGGTCAACGAGGATGGCTCGCTCGGCGAACGCAACGGGGTGAGCTGCGGTTCGATCGAGCATAAGATGGGGATCCACGGCAACGCCACTTGCGTGCTCAACTATGACGGAGCCAAGGGCTGGCTGGTCGGCGAAGCGGAAAAAGGTCTCGCCGCCATGTTCATCATGATGAACGCGGCGCGTCTAGGCGTTGGCTTGCAAGGATTGGCGCAAGGCGAAGTCGCCTATCAGAATGCAGTCGCCTATGCGAAGGACCGCCGCCAGGGCCGGGCTCTCAAGCCCGAGGACCGCGATCCCGACGCCAAGGCAGATACGTTGTTCGTTCACCCGGACATTCGCCGGATGCTGATGGAAGGCAAGGCGTTCAACGAAGCGGCGCGGGCGCTGATCCTCTGGGGCGCGCTGCAGGTCGATCTCAGCCGCAAAGCCCAGACCGAGGAGGAACGGCAGGCCGCCGACGACCTGATTTCGGTACTTACGCCGGTGATCAAGGGATATCTGACCGATCGCGGGTTCGAAGTGGCGGTCAATTCCCAGCAGGTCTTCGGAGGTCACGGATATATCCGCGAATGGGGGATGGAGCAGTTCGTCCGCGATGCCCGAATTGCCCAGATTTACGAGGGCACCAACGGGATCCAGGCGATGGACCT
>DATJKE010000067.1:0-5338 GCA_035491735.1 Sphingomicrobium sp. | reverse complement strand
GCCAACTACACCAAGGGCCTGACCGAGCTGTTCGCCTTCATGGCGCTGTTGGCGACGGTCGCGACGCTGGTCCTCTACCTGTTTGCCACTATTGCCGCGCTTCGGCTGATGGTGCGCGGCCAGCTCAGCCGGGGCCTATTGTTCGTCACGCTGGTTGGCGCGGTCTATTCGATCTGGACCTTTTACGGCGCCGGCAAGGAAGCGACGCTGTGGGGCCTGCTTCTCCTGATGACCGCGATTCCCGTGTGGTTCGGGATGCGGCTCAGTTCCCTCTGGTCCAGCCCGGCGCCGGCGGCCGCTCCAGCCGGGCCTCCGGAATCATTGTCCTAAGCTTTCGAGCGAAGGACCGGAGGCAGACCTCGCTCTTGCCCAATGGGCCCGGCACATAGCTTGGGCTGGCCATACCTTGCTGCACCCGGCTGATCAGGTCGGTGTCCTCGGCATTGACGCGGCGATTGATCCGCCAGTTCAAATAGCGCGCGGCCGTCATTTCACGGCGGCTGTCGGGCAGCGCATAGCTGATCTCACGGATGACGCTGGTCGTTGCGGACACCGGTAGCCACTGCATGAAGTCGACCTGGTCCGGATAGATGTCGAACGCGACGCAGGGAAACAGCTTGTAGTATAGCCATTTGCGCCGATGGGTCGGCGGCAAATGCTCTGCGTCAGGCAGGTATCGCTGATAGGCCCGCTCCGATGGATTGGCGGAATCATCGTCGCGCAGGTCGCCTTCCATCCGGTCGATCCATTCCTGCGCCTCGATCGCGTAACTTTTGCCGAACAAGCGAGTGAGGCCGGGGTGGCCGACGGGAATATGCAAATGGTCGGAATAGTTATCGGCAATGGTCTTCCAGTTGAGGTCGCGAGGCCTGAGCGTGACCCGGCCGATCGCCCGGAGATCCTCGAAGCGGTAAGGCGCCACTTCCTGCTCGTAGGGCGCCATCATCTCATGAACTGAGGGCAGGCCTTCCTCCAGCCGGACGAACAGGAAGCCGCGCCAAATCTCCAGCGCGACCGGGACGAGCCCGAGTTTCTCCGTCTGCAGTCCCGGATATTCGTGGCGGTGCATGACGCCGACCAGCCGCCCGTCCCTGGCGTAGCTCCACGCATGATAGGGACAGGTCAGCACCTTGGCGCAGCCCCCCTCCCCGTCGAGCAGCCGCGAGCCGCGGTGACGGCAGACATTGGCAAAGGCCCTAATCTCGCCGTCGTCGCCACGAATGACGATCACGCTCTCGCCGAGAAAATCGATCGTTCGCCATTCACCGGGATTGGCGATCTCACTCTCATGACAGACCACTTGCGGCGCGGCGCGGAGGAATGCGCGCTTTTCCGCCGCGAAGAATTCGTCGTCGACATACAGCCAGCCGGGCAGGCTCACGTCGTCGAGCGGGTCTGCGGTCGGAATGCTTTTGAGGTGCGTGGCCATGGCCTAGCTTCTGCCATTTGTCGGCTTTGCGGGCAATCTCGGCACCGATCATCCGAACCGGCGTTGCAGCCACGATGGCCATCACCGATCCCAAGAACACCCCGTGGTGGCAACGCTGCACGATCTACCAGATCTACCCGCGAAGTTTCCAGGACAGCGACGGAGATGGGATCGGCGACCTCAAGGGGATCGAACAGCGGCTTGACTATCTCAGGGAGTTAGGCGTCGACGCGATCTGGCTTTCGCCGATCTTCCCATCGCCGATGGCGGACTTTGGCTACGACGTCGCTGACTATGTCGGAATCGATCCTGTTTTCGGGACGATCGACGATTTCGATCAGTTGCTTGGCGCCGTACATGGTCGCGGACTGAAGCTGCTGCTCGACTTCGTCCCCAACCATAGCAGCGACCAGCATCCCTGGTTCGTGGAGAGCAGGTCATCACGCCATAACACCAAGCGAGACTGGTACATCTGGCGTGATCCAGGACCCGATGGCGACCCGCCCAACAACTGGATCAGCGATTTCGGCGGGTCGGCTTGGGAATGGGATGAGACCACCGGCCAATATTATCTGCATGCCTTTCTGAAGGATCAGCCCGATCTCAACTGGCGCAATCCGGCGGTTCGCGCCGCTATGCTCGACGTGATGCGCTTCTGGTTCGACCGAGGCGTCGACGGCTTTCGAATCGACGTGCTGTGGCACATGATCAAGGCGGAAGGCCTGCCCGACAATCCGCCCAATCCGGACTACCGGCCGGGCATGGGCGAGATGCACCGGGTGCTCCAGCTCAATTCGACGGACCAGCCGGAAGTCCATGACCTATGCGCCGAGATGCGCCGCCTCGCCGACAGCTACGGCGATCGAGTGCTGGTCGGCGAAATCTACCTGCCGATCGACAAGCTGGTGACCTATTACGGCAGCGATCTTTCCGGCGTGCACCTGCCCTTCAATTTCCAGCTTGTCGATGCGCCATGGAGCCCACCCGCACTGGCCCGGATCATCACCCAATATGAAGCGGCCCTGCCCGCCGGCGGATGGCCGAACTGGGTGCTCGGCAATCATGATCGCCCTCGAATTGCGGAGAGGGTCGGCGAAGCCCGGGCGCGGGTCGCGGCGATGCTGCTCCTCACTCTGCGCGGCACGCCGACCGTTTATTATGGCGATGAGCTTGGCCTGACCGACGTCCGCATTCCGGCCGACCGGGTGAAGGACCCGCGCGAACTTCGCGAGCCCGGAATCGGCCTTGGCCGCGATCCGGTCCGGACGCCGATGGCGTGGAATGACAGCCCGCATGGCGGATTCAGCTCAAGCAACCCCTGGCTTCCGCTGCACGAGGACTGGCGGACTCGGAATGTATCGGCGGAGGAGCGGGACCCAGGTTCGATGCTTGCCTTGCATCGCGCCCTGCTGACGCTGCGCAGCAACGAGCCCGCCCTGTCGCTCGGCTCGATCCTTCAGGTCCGGGCGAACGATCATGTGCTCAGCTACCAGCGGCAACACGGCACCGGCCGATTGCAGATATTACTCAATTTCACCGGGACGGAGCGGCAGATTCCGGACTGGGTTCAGGGTGGTGAATATTTGCTTTCGACTCTCGGGACTTCGCCGCCAGACGGCTGGCTGCGGCCTGACGAAGGCGTCATCCTTCGCCTGGCGGCCGAATAAGCCATGCGGGTCGCGATGCTCAGTTCGATCAGCTGGCGGACGCCCCCGCGCGCTTACGGACCGTGGGAGCTGGTCACCAGCCTGCTGACCGAAGCGCTGGTCGAGCGCGGCATCGATATGACCCTGTTCGCCACGCTCGACAGCGTCACCGGCGGCAAGCTCGATGGCGTGGCGCCGCGCGGGTATTCCGAAGACGACAGCCTCAATGCCAAAGTGTGGGAGGCGCTTCATATCGCCCATTTGTTCGAGCGTGCGTCCGACTTCGACCTCATTCATAATCAGGCCGACTATTTGCCGCTTATCTTCTCGCACATGGTCGACACGCCCATCGTCACCACCATTCACGGCTTTTCGTCACCGTCGATCCTGCCGGTGTTCCAACGCTACAACGACCGTTCCGCCTATGTCGCGATCAGCGACGCCGACCGGCATCACTCGCTAGACTATGCCGCGACCATCCATCACGGCATCCCGATCGACGACTTTCCATTCGACCCGACTGGCAGCGAAGACCTCTTGTTCTTCGGGCGATTCCATCCCGACAAGGGAGCCGCCGAAGCCGTCCTCGCTGCCCGCGCCGTCGGCCGGAAACTCGTCATGGCCGGGATCGTCCAGGACGCGGAATATTTCGCGACCGCGGTCGCCCCCTACATCGATGAGCGAACGGTGGAATATCGCGGCGTGCTCGGCGGTACCGACCGGACTCGAGCACTTGGCCAGGCACGCGCCCTTCTCCACCTGATCGGGTTTGAGGAGCCTTTCGGTCTTTCGGTCATCGAGGCGATGGCCTGCGGGACGCCGGTCATTGCATATCCCAAGGGATCGATGCCCGAGTTGATCGTCGACGGAGTAACCGGCTTCCTGGTCGACAGCTTCGAGGATGCCGTGGCTGCGATTGACCGGATTGGCGAGATCGATCGCGCTGACTGCCGCGAACATGTTGCCAAGCGCTTCACCATTGATCGCATGGCCGACCGCTATCTCGAGTTATACCGCCAGCTGTTAGGCGGCTGACTCTTAACCCCAGTTTATGTATGCCTTCGCCCGACAAGGGGACGTGTGCCATGCCATTGTACATGGATATCCATTCGATCGACCCGGATACGCCGTGGGAGGATATTGCCAACGCCCACTGGGCTGACGTGGAAATCCAGGGGCAATATCACGTCGATTACCTCAAATATTGGTTCAACAAGGACTGCGGCAAGCTGTTTTGCCTGGTCGAGGCGCCCGATGCCGACTCTGCCCGATGCGTCCATGAACATGCCCATGGCCTGGTCGCCGAAAAGCTGATCGAGGTCGACCCCGACCTCATCGACAGCTTCATGGGAAATGGGGGAGTGAATGAAGGCGGTGCCGCTCTCATTCCCGGTGCGGCCAGCCAAACGCATCGCGACAGCGGCGTCCGGACGGTCCTGTTCACCGACATCGCCAACTCTACCGAGATGACCTATCGATACGGCGACCGGGCGACCATGGCGATGCTGTCAGTTCACGACGGAGTCGTGCGCAAGGCGCTGCGCGAAAATCATGGCCGCGAGGTCAAGCACACCGGGGACGGCATCATGGCCGCTTTCCTTTCGGCCGCCGATGCCGTTCGCTTCGCGTGCCGGGTGCAGGAGGCGCTTCAACAGCATAATGAACCCGGTCCGGAATTTCCGGTGACGGTTCGCATCGGCATCAGCGCCGGCGAGCCGGTCGAGCAGGGCAATGACCTGTTTGGCTCGACGGTGCAACTCGCCGCACGCCTGTGCGCCCAGGCCGATCCGGGGCAAGTGCTGGTATCGAGCATGGTGGCGGAGCTTTGCGACGGGGAAAGCCTGAAGTTCAGCGAAACCCGGGAGGTCCAACTCAAGGGATTTGAACGCGACGTGGAAGCCTGCGTCGTCGAGCTGACCTGCTAGCTTGCCTTTCTGACCGACTTCGGCCATAGGCGCCCCCGCCGCTGGGGCTCTGCCCTAAGCTGCTGATTAACTTGAACGACAGCCGGAGGGGCGTTCGCATGGTGCGGCGTCAACGATCGGCCAAGCATAGGTGCATGGAACATGCCGCTTTACGAGCATGTTTTCCTCGCGCGTCAGGATCTGGCTCAGGCCCAGGTCGATGCGCTGGCGGAAAACGCCACCAAGATCATCGCCGACAACGGCGGCAAGGTGGTCAAGACTGAAACCTGGGGCCTTCGCGGCCTCGCCTACCGCATCGCCAAGAACCGCAAGGCGCATTACGTCATGCTCGACATCGA
>DATJKE010000066.1:0-3475 GCA_035491735.1 Sphingomicrobium sp. | reverse complement strand
GTGCCAGGGATTGCCCTGAGCCTCATAATCTTCGCGGATCGGCTGCTTGAATTCCTCGGCTTCCTTGGCCGTCCATTTGGCCGCGTCGGCGTGGACCGTGGCCAGCACGCTCGCCGCCTGCTCGCCGCCCATCACGCTGATTCGACTGTTGGGCCAGGTGAACAGGAAGCGGGGCGAATAGGCGCGGCCGCACATGCCGTAATTTCCGGCCCCGAAGCTTCCGCCGATCAGGATGGTGACCTTGGGAACGGTCGCGGTGGCGACGGCAGTGACCAGCTTGGCGCCATGCTTGGCGATCCCCTCCGCTTCATATTTGCCGCCGACCATGAAGCCCGAGATGTTCTGCAGGAACAGCAGGGGAATGCGCCGCTGGCAGGCTAGCTCGATGAAGTGAGCGCCCTTCACCGCGCTTTCGCTGAACAGCACGCCGTTGTTGGCGAGGATTGCGACCGGCATGCCCCAGATATGGGCGAAGCCGCACACGAGGCTCGAGCCGAACAGCGGCTTGAACTCATGGAACTCTGAGCCGTCGACGATCCGTGCGATCACCTCATGCACGTCATAGGGCGCGCGGACATCCTCGGGAATGATCGAATAAAGCTCTTCGGCGTCGTAGAGCGGCGGCCGCGGCTCGCGAAGCTCGATCCCCGCTCCATCCTCGCTCCCAAGATGCGAGACGATGTCGCGGACGATTGTCAGCGCATGCTCGTCATTCTCGGCGAGATGGTCGACCACGCCGGACTTGCGGGCGTGGAGATCGCCGCCGCCCAGTTCCTCGGCGCTGATCTCCTCGCCCGTTGCCGCCTTCACCAGCGGCGGCCCGGCAAGGAAGATGGTGCCCTGGTTGCGGACGATAATGCTCTCGTCGCTCATGGCCGGGACATAGGCGCCGCCGGCCGTGCAGCTGCCCATCACGCAGGCGATCTGGGCGATGCCCTTCGCGCTCATGTTGGCCTGGTTGAAAAAGATGCGGCCGAAATGGTCGCGGTCGGGGAATACCTCGGCCTGGTGCGGCAGATTGGCTCCGCCGCTGTCGACCAGGTAGACGCACGGCAGACGGTTGGCCTCGGCAATCTCCTGGGCGCGGAGGTGCTTCTTGACCGTCAGCGGATAGTAGGTGCCGCCCTTCACCGTCGCGTCATTGGCGACGATCATCACCTGCCGGCCCGACACCCGGCCGATGCCGGCGATCATGCCCGCGCCCGGCACTTCGCGGTGATAAAGGTCGCAGGCGGCGAGCTGGCCGATTTCGAGGAATGGCGAACCGGGGTCCAGCAGCCGCTCCACCCGGTCCCGGGGAAGCAGCTTGCCGCGCGATACATGCCGCTCGCGCGACTTTTCGGTGCCGCCTTTGGCCGCCTTGGCGACGTCCTTGCGCAGCTTCTCGGCCAGGGCCCGGTTGTGGGCGGCGCGGGCGCGCGCTTCGTCCGACGACAGATCGATCTTCGTGTCGAGCCGCGGTGCGCTCATCTGGCCCAAATCCCCGTTTGTCGAAACCTTCTGGAGCCCTGCGCGTAGCGTCCCCAGTGCGACTTGCAAAGCGGGGGCGTCAGACCACCGCTCCACGGGAGATAAATATGCGCACCAAATTGATTGCCCTGTTGCTTGCCAGCGCCGGGCTCGCCGTCACCGCCAGCGCCTGCAAGAAGCAAGAGAGCGCCGAGACCGGGCAGGCCGCGGTCAGTGCGTCGGGCCTCGACCTTGCGGCGATGGACAAGGGCGTGAAGCCGGGCGACGATTTCTTCGCATACGCCAACGGCAATTGGGTCAAGAACACCGAGATTCCGGCCGACCGCAGCTCGGTTGGCGGCTTCTACATCGCCGACAAGGTGCGCGAGCAACATGCCAAGGAGCTGATCGACGGGATCCTGAAATCCAATCCCGCGGCGGGCAGCGACGACGCCAGGATCCGCGATTTCTACAACGCCTATTTGAACACGGACTCAATCGACAAGGCTGGCATGGCGCCGGCCAAGGCGGACCTCGACGCCATTGGGGCGATTGCCGACAAGCGCGCCCTGTCGGCGGCGATCGGATCGACGCTGCGCGCCGACACCGATCCGCTCAACGCCACCAACTTCAGCACCGACAATCTGTTCGGCGTCTTCGTAACGCAGGGCCTCACCACTCCGGGCGAGCAGATCCCCTATTTGATGCAGGGCGGCCTCGGCATGCCCGAGCGCGAATATTATTTGAGCTCGAGCGCCGACATGGCCGGGCTTCGCACCAAGTATCGCAGCTACGTCGAAACGGTGATGAAGGAAGCCGGAAGCGCCGATCCGAAGGCCGCGGCCGACCGGATCATCGGGCTGGAGACCAAGATCGCCAAGGCGCATGAGACCCGCGAGGAAAGCGAGGATTTCGCCAAGGGCGCCAAGGTCTGGACCCGCGCCGAGCTTGAGAAGAATGCCCCCGGCATCGACTGGGCTGCGCTTTTGAATGCCGCCCAGCTCGGCAGCGTCCAGAAGTTCCAGGCCTATCACGCCGGCTCGATTCCCAAGCTGTCGGCGCTGGTTCAATCCGAACCGCTCGATGCGTGGAAGGACTGGCTGGTGTTCCACACGCTCGACCAGCAGGCGAGCGTGCTGCCTAAGGCGATCCGCGACGCCAGCTTCGCCTTCAACGGCACCGCGCTCAGCGGCGCGAAGGAGCAGCGGCCGCGCGACGCGCTGGCGCTGAACGCGGTCGGCAACCAGCTGCAGGACGCGGTTGGCAAGGCCTATGTCGCCAAATATTTCCCGCCGGAGAGCAAGACCGAAATCCAGGGCATGGTCGAGAATATCAAGGCCGCCTTCGCCGCGCGGGTAAAAACGCTCGACTGGATGGCGCCTTCGACCAAGCAGGAAGCGCTGAAGAAGGTCGAAACGATCGTGGTCGGCGTCGGCTATCCCGACAGCTGGCGTGATTATTCGTCGCTGACCATCAGCCCGACCGACGCCTACGCTAACCTAAAGAACGCCCAACTGGCGGAATATCGCTTCCAGATCGCCAAGATCGGCAAGCCGATGGACCGCGCCGAATGGTGGATGCCGCCGCAGCTGGTCAATGCCGTCAACCTGCCGGTGCAGAATGCGCTCAACTTCCCGGCGGCAATCCTGGTGCGCCCCTTCTTCGACCCGAAGGCCGACGCGGCGTTCAACTATGGCGCGATCGGCGGCGTGATCGGCCATGAGATCAGCCACAGCTTCGACAATAATGGCGCGCTGTTCGATTCGACCGGGGCGCTGCGCAACTGGTGGACTCCGGCCGATTTCAGCCGGTTCAAGCAGTCGGGCGACGCGCTGGCCAAGCAGTATGACACCTACGAGCCGTTCCCCGGGCTGCACGTCAACGGCAAGCTGACGCTGGGCGAGAATATCGCCGACGTCGCCGGCCTGCAGGCGGCCTATGAAGCCTATCGCGCCAGCTTGAACGGCAAGGAACCGCCGGTGATCGACGGCTTCACCGGCGACCAGCGCTTCTTCATCGCCTATGC
>DATJKE010000065.1:0-19022 GCA_035491735.1 Sphingomicrobium sp. | reverse complement strand
CGACCGGCCCAACATCCGCTATCACGTCCGCCCGCGCGACGGCCTCCCGGCCCAGCTGAAGGCGCTGCTCAAGGAGCAGCCCGGTCCAGGCATTGTCTATGCCACCAGCCGGGCCGCGACCGAAAAACTGGCCGAGCAAATGGCGAGTGGCGGACGACAGGCGCTCGCTTATCATGCCGGCCTGGAGCCCAAGGTTCGCCAGCGCAACCAGGCTGCGTTCGTTGCAAGCGAGGATTTGGTGATGGCGGCGACCATCGCCTTCGGCATGGGGATCGACAAGCCCGACGTCCGGTTCGTCGCCCACGCCGGGATCCCAAAGTCGATCGAGGCCTATTATCAGGAGACCGGGCGCGCCGGGCGTGACGGCGACCCGGCCGAGGCCTGGCTGTTCTGGGGCGCTGAAGATTTCGCCCGCGCGCGCCGCCGGATCGAGACCGAAGTGGAGCCGGCGCGAAGGCCGCGGGAGCGGGAGCGGCTGAATGCATTGGCGGCATTCGTCGAAGCCGCGACGTGCCGCCGGGCAATCCTGCTGAGGCATTTCGGCGAGGAGCCGCCCGAGGTTTGCGGCAACTGCGACAATTGCCTGGAGCCGCCGGCGACGATCGACGTGACGAGGGTGGCGCAGAAATTGTTGAGCGCTGCGTTCCGCACCGAAATGCGGTTCGGAGTGGCGCATCTGGAAGCGGTGCTGGGCGGCAACGACAATGAGAAGGTGCGCCAGTTCGGGCATCATCGCCTGTCGGTATTTGGCATCATGGAAGCCGAGGAACTGGCGCTGGTGAAGCCGGTGGCACGGTCGCTGATGGCGCGCGACGCGCTGCGCGCCGACGAATATGGCGGGCTGAGCTTCGGACCGGGCGCCAAGCCGATTTTGAAGGGCGAGCAGGCATTGGTGATCGCGGTGCCGCCCAGGCGGGCTCGCCGCCCGCGGGGCGGGCAAGCCGACTTCCCCCACGATCCCTTGTTCGAGGCGCTGCGCGGCTGGCGGCGGGATCAGGCGAAGGAGCGCGGCGTCCCGCCCTATGTCATTTTCCACGATTCGACGCTGCGCGACATTGCGGCACGGCGGCCGGCATCGCTTAGGGAGCTTTCCGCAATCGAAGGGATCGGCGATACCAAGCTGGAACGCCACGGCGAGTCGCTGCTCGACGCGCTGGCCAAGGCGATGGAGAGGGACGATGCACCGGCAGCTTGACGACAAGACCCTGGTCAATGGCCAGATCTCGCCAGAGGATATCGACGGGTTGAAAGCGCTGGGCGTCACGCTGATCGTCAACAACCGGCCCGATGGTGAGGATGTCGGCCAGCCGGAGAGCGATGACATCGAGGCGGCGGCCAAGGCAGCCGGGATCGATTATCGCCATGTGCCGATCGCCCGCGGGCTGGGCCCGTCCGATATTGAGGCGATGCGGGACGCAATGCATGCCGCCGGCGAGGGCAAGCTGTTCGCCTTCTGCCGTTCGGGCAACCGGTCGACCCTGGCCTGGGCTGTCGCCAGGAGCGAGGATGGGGTTCCGACCGAAGAACTGCATCGCCAGGCAAACCAGGCCGGGTTCGACCTCGGGCCGGTAGCCCATTTGCTGCGAGACTAGGAGCGGTCCTCGCGAAGGATCTGCACGGCTTGCTCAAAATCCTCGTCGAGCACCATCAGACGGACGCTGATCAGCCCGCCGCCGCCAAAGAAGCTATTGGCTTCGGCATCGAAAATGATGGCGTCGATGCCTCCCGCTTCCAAAGCCAGGCGATCGAGATCAGCCTCGACCCGGGTGCCGTAAGTCGCGAGCGGGACGAGGCTCACGCAGCGGTGCCGCCGACCGTGATGCCGTCGATCAGCAGGCTCGGCTGGCCGACGCCGGCCGGGATCGACTGACCGCCCTTGCCGCACATGCCGACGCCTTCGTCCAATGCCATGTCGTTGCCGATCCCCTTGACCCGGGTCAGCACGGTCGGGCCGTCGCCGATCAGCGTCGCGCCCTTGATCGGCGGGCCGAGCTTCCCATTCTCGATGCGGTAGGCCTCGGTGCAGCCGAACACGAATTTGCCGCTGGTGATGTCGACCTGCCCGCCGCCGAAGCTCTTGGCGTAAATGCCGTTCCTGACCCGGCCGATCAGCTCTGCCGGCTCATCCGTGCCGCCGAGCATGAAGGTATTGGTCATCCGCGGCATCGGCGCATGAGCAAAGCTTTCCCGGCGGCCGTTGCCGGTCGGCTCCATCCCCATCAGGCGGGCGTTCAGCCGATCCTGCAAATAGCCCTTGAGGATGCCGTCCTCGATCAGGACGGTGCGGCCGGTCGGCGTGCCCTCGTCGTCGATGCTGAGCGAGCCGCGGCGATTTTCAATTGCGCCCTCATCGATCACCGTCACGCCAGGCGCGGCGACCCGCTCGCCGATCCGGCCGGAAAATGCCGACGTGCCCTTGCGGTTGAAATCGCCTTCGAGGCCGTGGCCGACCGCTTCGTGCAGCAGCACTCCGCACCAGCCGTTGCCAAGCACCACCTGCATTTCGCCGGCCGGGGCAGGCACGCTCTCGAGGTTGACCAGCGCCTGGGCCAGCGCCTCGTCGATCGCCCGGTTCCAGGTCGCCGGTTCGAACAGTTGATCGTAGAGATAGCGGCCGCCGAGGCCGAAGCTGCCGGTTTCCCGCCGGTCCCCCTGTTTGGCGACGATCGACACGTTGAGGCGCACGAGCGGCCGGATGTCGGTGGCGACGAACCCGTCTGCGCGGAGGATCTCGACCACCGACCAGCTGCCGGAGAGAGCGACGCTGACCTGCGCCACGCGCGGATCGCGGGCGCGCGCGGCGGCGTCGATCGCCTGGCACAGCTCGACTTTGCGGGCGAAGGCGATGGCCGACAGCGGATCATCGGCATCGTACATGGCGCGATTGGTCCGCGGCGGGGCGCTGGCGGCCGGGCCCCTGGCCGGGTCGAGCAGCTTCAATGTCTGCGCCGCGCGCTCGATCGCCGCCGTGCTGATCTCATTGGCATGCGCGAAGGCGGTCATCTCGCCGGTGACGCCGCGAAGGCCGAAGCCCGAACCGGTGTGATAGTCGGCGGTTTTCAGGCGCCCGTCGTCGAACCCGAACGCCTCGGACACCCGATATTGGAGGTAAAGCTCACCATCGTCGTGGCGGCCGAGATGCCGGGCGGCGAGCGAGGCGGCCTCGGCGGGGTCGAGCGTACGGTAGAGAAGGTCGCGCGGATTCATGCTCTCGGCACTATTGGGATTGCGACTGGTCGGCCGGTCCGCCCTCGAGCACGAAGCGGCGATCGCAATAGCCACATTCTACAAAACCGGTGTCGTCGTCGATCTGATAATAGACGCGCGGATGGCCAAGCGCGGCGTCGACCTGGCCGGAACCGTCGCAGGCGACGCGGTGATGCTTGGTGCGGATAACTTCAGGGGGCGGCTGCATGGCTTGTGTACCTAGCAGCCGCCCCCTGCCGCTTCAATAAGAGTGGGGTCTTATTGAGCGGGTAAGCTTATTGATAGATGGCGGTCACGTCGAAATCGGCCGCATAGACGCCGGCCGGCTGGTTGTTGGCGATCGTGAAGGTGCCGCCGACGCCAACCGTGAAGGCACCGACCGCGTCCATGGTGCGGACGGTGCTGTTGCCCTGGTCAAGCACCAGAACACCGCCGAGCGACGTGGTCGCGTCGCGGTACAGCAGGCCGCCGGCCGGCTGCGCCAGGACCAGGTCGACCGTATCATTGGCCGGGCCGGCACCGGTGAAGATGGCACGCTGGCCGCCATTGACGCCAACTTCAGCGACGTCGCCAGCAACGCTGCGGTTGCCGTTGTCGGCGTCGATGGTGACGCTGCCGCCGGCGCCAAGCGGGTCGACGAGGATGGTACCGAAGTCGAGATCCTGGACCCGGCTCAGCGATAGTGGCTGAAGGATGGTCCCGCGGGCCTCGGCCTGGGCGGTGGAGGTGACAACCTGAGCGGCGGCTGGCGACGCAAAGGCGGCGGTTGCGGCGAGCGCCGCGAGGCAGATATTCAAGCGCATGTCTTGGTTCCCACACGTTTAAGGTGTGGCCAATATGCGCACCCCGCCTCACCAGCGCTTCAATGCATGAGGTTGCCGGTTATTTACCCTTTTGCCTTAACCAATTGCCGTGGCTCGAATTTTTGCACCCGCGCCGATCCCCCTCGGTAGGACCGGTATTCGCCCCAACAGGGTTAACGTCGGGGTGAGAATGATCGGTAAGCCAAATTCGTGATTCACCAGTTCAGCTTTCGCGGGCGGTCAGCCGCCGCTATGCGAATCGCCATGACCAGCGCAACCGAGCCCGCGATCCGCATCAGCGAGCTGTGCAAGACTTATACGTCGAAGGGCAGCGATCCCAAGCGCGCGCTGGATGAAGTGAGCTTCGACGTGCCGCGCGGGCAGATCTTCGGTCTGCTCGGACCCAATGGCGCGGGCAAGTCGACCCTGATCAACATCCTGGCGGGCCTGGTGGTGAAATCGGGCGGGTCAGCCGAGATCTGGGGCTTCGACATCGATCGGCACCCGCGCAACGCCAAGAGGTCGATCGGCATCGTCCCGCAGGAAATATTGTTCGATCCCTTCTTCACCCCGCGCGAGGCGCTCGAGATCCAGGCAGGTCTGTATGGCGTTCCCAAGGCCGAGCGGATCACGGACGCGCTGCTGGCGGCGGTGCATCTGACCGACAAGGCCCATGCTTATTCCCGCACCCTGTCGGGTGGGATGAAACGGCGGCTGCTGGTCGCCAAGGCGATGGTCCATTCGCCGCCGATCCTAGTGCTCGACGAGCCTACCGCCGGGGTCGACATCGAGCTTCGCCAGCAGCTGTGGGACTATGTCCGCGGCCTCAACCGGCAGGGCGTCACGGTCGTGTTGACCACCCATTATCTCGAGGAAGCCGAGCAGCTGTGCGACCGCATCGCGATCATCCATCACGGAAAGCTGATCGCCAATGAGCCGACGCGCGAGCTGGTCGCCAAGGCACAGGACAAGGCCGTGGTGGTCGAAGTCGACCGCGACATCGGCGGGCCGCCCGACGCCTCCTGCTTCGAGAAGATCGACATCACCGGCCCGAGGACCATCGAAATCATCTACCGCAAGGACAAGGTCAACGCCGGCCAGGTGCTGGACGCGTTGCAGAAAGAGGGGTTCGGAATCGTCGACGTGTCGACGCGCGATCCCGACCTTGAAGATGTGTTCCTGAGCCTGACTCGCGAGGCCGCCGCTTGAACGGCCGCTCCTTCGACGTTCTAGTCGTCGGGTCGGGGGCGGCGGGCCTCACTGCCGCGCTCAACCTGGCGACGACGCTCAAGGTCGGGGTGATTGCCAAGGGCAAATTGAACGAAGGCGCCACCGGGTGGGCCCAGGGCGGAATCGCCGCGGTGCTGGAGGAAGGCGACAGCTTCGACGCCCACGTCCGCGATACGATGATCGCCGGGGCCGGGCTCAACAATCTGGCGGTGGTCGAGCATGTGGTGAGCGAGGCCCCGCACGCAATTGCGCGGTTGACCGAACTCGGCGTCCCGTTCGCCACCGAAAATGGCGAGCTCCACCTGACCCGCGAAGGGGGTCACAGCCACCGCCGGATCGTGCATGTCGCCGATGCCACGGGTTGGGCAATTCAGCAGGCGCTGGAGAAGGCCGCGGCGGCCAACCCCAACATCGCCCTGATTCCCGACATGGTGGCAATCGACCTGATCACCGGCCGCCATGCCGAGGAGTTCTCGACGTCAGGTGCGGTCCACGGCCTCTACGCCTATGACAAGGCGACCGAGAGGGTCGACGCGCTGACCGCGCGAGCGACGATCCTGGCGACCGGCGGCGCGGGCCGGGCCTATCTTTTTTCGACTGCCCCGCGCGGAGCGACCGGCGACGGCATCGCCATGGCGTGGCGGGCCGGCTGTCGCATCTCCAATATGGAATTCATGCAGTTCCATCCGACCTGCCTCTATAATCTGGAGGTCAAGAACTTCCTGATCACCGAGGCGGTGCGCGGCGAGGGCGGAATCCTGAAGCATCCGGTCACCGGTCATCGCTTCATGCCGGACTATGACGAGCGCGGCGAGCTGGCGCCCCGCGACATTGTCGCCCGGGCGATCGACCATGAGATCAAGCGCGACGGCCTCGATTATGTCCATCTGGATATCAGCCACCGCGAGCCCGAGTTCGTCAGGGAGCATTTCCCCAACATCTACGAGAAGCTGATGGGCCTCGGGATCGACATTACCAGGGAGCCGATCCCGGTCGTGCCCGCCCAGCATTACACCTGCGGCGGGGTGCTGATCGACATCCACGGCCGGACCGACGCCCCATGCCTGTACGCCGCCGGAGAAGTGACCCAGTCGGGCCTGCACGGCGCCAACCGGCTTGCATCCAATTCGCTGCTGGAATGCTTGGTGTTCGGCGAGGGGGCGGCCAAGCATATCCTTGGCAACTGGGGCGAGCTGCACGAGCCGCCGCCGATCCGCGCCTGGGACGAGAGCCGGGTGACCGACAGCGACGAGGAGGTCGTCATCCAGCAGTGCTGGGGCGAGATCCGCCGCTTCATGTGGAACTTCGTCGGCATCGTCCGCACCACCAAGCGGCTGGAGCGTGCCAAGCGCCGGATCGACATGCTGCGCCAGGAGGTCAGCGACTATTACCGGCATTTCCGGGTCACGCCCGACCTGATCGAGCTTCGCAACCTGCTGGAGGTGGCGGACCTCATCGTCCAGTCGGCCCTGTCGCGCCACGAAAGCCGCGGGCTGCATTACACGCTCGATTATCCCGAGCTGGCCGAAGAAGCAGTCGATACGGTGTTGGTGCCCTAGCGCCCAGGTCCGCAACGGGTGGAAGGCCGTCGCCAGGAAGGAGAGGTGTTTCAGCCGCTCAATTGCCTAACGAAGCCAAGCGATTATCGCTAAAATCGCTGCCACCACGCTAAGGCTAAACGCTGCCACGGTCACGATTGCCGCCGAATTCGCGCGGCGGGTGTCTTGCTCGAGTTCGAGGCGTCCGGCGATGTGCGCGAGCTGCCGCGTGCGAAAGGCGTTCCACCATGCGGCTCCCGATGCAAGAAGGACCAAGGTGCCGATCCAGGTAATTATGTAGCTAATGCTTTGCATTCCAGGTCCTAACAAATCAAAGTATATAAAGTATCCAGCCGGTGTTAAAATAAATGTCCCGCCCGGGAAACCCCATGAATTTAAAATAAAACTCTTTGATTTATTTAACGATTTACCTTGCAAATGATCGGCCATGTGCTAGTTTGACATTGCTACCAGTCGAAGAACGACGGTCTTGGGCGCTAAGTCGCACCTTCCTCCCTCTTTAACGTCTCCTAGCGGCAGGGCGCCAATTTCGGCGCGTGCCAATAAAGGAACTCACCATGAAGTATTTTGGAACCGTAAAGTCATTTGACACCATCAAGGGTCTCGGCGAAATCAAGCCGGAAGCCGGCGGCGACATGCTTCGCTTCGAGCGCAGCGCATTCTCGTGGGAAAATGACAGTGTCCCGACGGTCGGCCAGCGTCTGTCCTATGACGTAGGGACCTCCAAGGAGAGTCATCCCTGCGCGCTGAACCTCGCGACCATCTAAGCCGCGATCTGAATAGTTCGTCACGCGGAAGGACGCTCGATTTCGGTCGGGCGTCCTTCTTCGTTTCAGGCGGCCACAGGCAAATGGGATTCGAACGTCGAGCGGGTAACCGCCACTGCCAGCCCCTTGGCCGATGAAGTTTCCGAGATCTGAGCGTCGAGCTGCTTCGCCAATGCCGCGATCAGGACCGTACCGAGGCCAGTTGAGCGTTTTGAATCCTCGCTCGGCAATCGGCCGACGCCATTATCGGACACCGTCAGCTTCCAATCTGACTGAGCCTTTTCAAACGTTACGCGGATGCGCGCCGATGTTCGCGCAAGGGGAAACGCATATTTGATGGCGTTCATGATCAGTTCGGTGACGATCAGGCCGACACTGACCGCGTGGCTGCTGGGCAACGTACCGCAGCTGGCTGCTGCGACAATGTCCACATCCTGCTTGGGGCCTACCATTGACGAAGCCAGGCCTGCACTCAGCTTCGCCAGATAGGGGCCCATTTCGATTTCCTCGATGCCCTCGGACGCGTGCAGGTGGCTCTGCACGGCCGCGACCGACATCACCCGCTGGTGCGCCGCGCGCAACTCTTTCTTGGTCTCCTCGGACGACACCGAGCCCGCCTTGAGCAGCAGGATGCTGGCGATAATCTGGAGGCTGTTGGCGATGCGGTGCTGCATTTCGCGCAGCAGGGTTTTCTGCTGCTCGAGCAGTTCTTCGGTATGTTCCAGCAGCTTCTGCTTTTCCTGCTCAGCGATGCGCCTCTCGGTGATATCCTTGATCGCCAGCAGGACCATGTGGCTACCGCCCCCCTCGTCACGGATTGGAAGGGCGTTGAGCTGGAAGGTGCGCCTGCCAAGCCGGGCGAAATCCTGTTCGAACTCGAAGCTTTCCATCGCCGCGTGCTCGGGGAGCACCGCTGCGAGGAGCTGGCGCAGGCCAGGAATATCCCATCGCCCGCCGGAAAGCTGGAATAGGGATCGCCCATGGGACTTTGCGGGATCCTCGTCGAACACTTCGTAAAAGCAGCGGCTGCCGGCGAGAAGATTCATCCTGTCGTCAAGGACCAGGAAGGGTTCTTTCAACGTGTCCACGATCGCCAACGCAAGCGTTTGCGTCTGGGCCAGATCGCCAAGCTGTTTCATGGAAATGCTCCATCAGGCGGGAGCGTCGCAAGTCTCTCAGCCACCAGCGCGCCTTGCAATGGCCGGTGATGAAAGTCGCCATACGCCGATTGAAGCACAAAGACGAATCAATGGTCGCGCTTCGCCACCAGCCGGGGGTGGCGGACCTCATTGACAAGCTTCCGGAGTCACGGGAATCGGCCTCCGCACCCCAATTATACCGGTGAGGGCATCAGGCCGAGCCCGTAAAAGCCCGATACTCGATCAAATCGCCGGGCTGGCAGCGCAGCGCCTGGCAGATTGCCTCCAGCGTCGAGAAGCGGATGGCGCGGGCCTTGCCGGTCTTGAGAATCGAGAGGTTGGCGAGCGTGATGTCGACCTGCTCGGCAAGCTCGGTCAGCGTCATCCGCCGCTGGTGCAACAGCTCGTCAAGCTTGATGATAATCGCCATCAGACGGTGCCCTCGAGATCCTCGCGCATCAGCGTCCCTTCGGCGAACACCCGGGCGAGGACGAAAGCCAGGATCACGCAGAGCCAGCCGTTGATCGAGAAGCCCGCGTCCAGGTGCAGCGGGAATTCCTTCGAGGAGATAGTCTTGCCGATCCCGCCGATCACCATGCTGAGCAGGTTGAGCGCTACCAGGATCCAGGCGATCGCATGCAAGCGGTAGGCGTTGGCGGCCACGAACGGGTCGCCGCGGCCCACCGTCTCGACCATCCGCAGCAGGCGTATCAGGACCAGATGAAATAGCGGAACGGCGGCGACGCCGAGCAGGGCAATCGCTCGCAAGCCCGTCATGATCGGCTGCGCGGCGATTCCGGCCGGAACGTCGATCGCCTTCATGAACCAGGGTTCGTTGACGAAGGTGAATGCGACCAGCCCAAGGATGGCCGCGCCGTACAGCCAGTTTACAACGATCAGGATGCGCAGCACGACATAGGCGATGGGTAGTGCGGATGATGGCCTCATTTGACGTCACTCCGAATCGATTTATTGATAAACGATAATCTATTTATCGTTATTCGGCAAGTCCTTCGCTTTTTTCATGAAGCGTGGAATCGGAAAAGCCCTTAGTTTCTCGATAGCGACGGGCCGCGCGCCGTGAGATTTGGTTGCCGCACATCAAGCGGAGACCATCATGTTCCACCCATTCATCTTGTTTGCCGGAATTGCCGCGCTGGCGGCGCCCAACGCCGACCGCGACGCCGTCGCCCGGCTCGACCTGACCTACCAAGAGGCAGTCAAGCGCAATGACGCCGAGACGATGAAGCGTATCCTGCATCCCGATTTCCAGCTCGTCCTGGGCGATGGGCGGCGATTCGGTCGGGACGACCTGCTCGCCGAGGCGCGCCGCGGCACCTTCGCCTATGAGCTCCAGGACGAGGAGGCCGACAGCCAGGCGGTAATGGTGTGGGGCGACACGGCGATCGTGACGGCCAAGCTGCTGCTCAAAGGCACCAGGGACGGAAAGCCGTTCGAGCGAGTCCTGTGGTTCAGCGACACCTATGTTCGAACGGACCGCGGCTGGCGCTACCTGTTCGGCCAGGCTTCGCTGCCGCTGCCTGCCGAGCCGAAAATCAGTTCGCGGCCAACGGCGCCGATCGAGCATCCCTTCGCCATCGGTTACTGGCCGGCCGGCGGCTTTTGATGCTGGTGCCGATCAGCTATGATCGGGCGATGCGCCCCGCGGAACCGACCCCGCGCGAAAATCTGAGCCGGCAGCTGGTCGAGTCCGACCTGTTCGCCGCCGAGGAGCTGATCGCACGCGCCGAGCTTCCGCCGAGTGGCAACATCAGCGGGCGGAAGCTGGTGATCACCTTTGCCGGCGCATTCGACTTCCAGGTCGGGCAGTCGGCGACCTGGGTCGATCCGTCGCGCCTGCTGTTCGCGAGTCCCGGCGAATCCTATGTCGACCATCATGTCGTTCCGGGCGTCGGCCATAGCAGCGTCATCCTCACCCCCGACGAGGAGGTGATCGACGAGGTCTGGGAGGATGCCGAGGCGCAGTTTGCGAGGCGCGTGCGCGCCTGTCCCTTGCAGGTGCAGATGCTGGTGCAGCTGCTGCGCCGGGCCGAAGAACCGCTCGCCGCGCAGGAGCTTGGTATTTCCATCATGGCATCCAGCCTGTCCGACGCGCGCCGGGTGACGAGCATCGATCCGCGCTGCGTCAGGCGGGCCAAGCAGGCACTGCAGGATTGCCCCGACGGTCGCGTGAGCCTGTCCGAGATCGCCGACGACCTTGGTGTTTCTGCCATCCATTTGACCCAATCCTTCAAGCGGTCCGAGGGCATGCCGCTCTATCGCTACCAGACGTTGCTCCGACTCGGCCGGGCGCTGGAGCGCCTGCCAGAGCGGGAGGACATAACCGACCTCGCCTTCGAGCTCGGCTTTTCCAGCCACAGCCATTTCACCGCGGTGTTCCGGAGCGAGCTGGGAATGACCCCGTCGAGCTATCGCGCGCAGGCGCGGGTCGGTGCGACCGCGGCGGCTGCCTGACGCTATTTCGCTAGCAGCGGCGCAAAGGGCGGAAAGTGGACATTGCCAATCCCGGTCGATGCGGGAATTTTGCAAGCACGGCCCTGCTTTTCTTAGTCGCTTTGAATAGTGGCAGTACGTTCACCCCCGGGCTATCCAGGTGAGCTGCAATCGGGATTCAATATGCGGATGAACGCCAAGGCTGCCGAAGACGCCGAAACTCAATTTCAAACCGGCATGGCCATGCTCGCCGGTACGGCCTTGTCACCGGATTGGAAAAAGGCCGTTGGTTACATAGATGCCGCGGCGGCGGCGGGCCATGCGCAAGCCATTGAGCGCCGGGCACTCCTCGAATGCAGGGGAATGGGCCGTGAGTCCAATTGGGACAAAGCGCTCGACTCACTGGTGATCGCCGCCGAAGCCGGCTCGCAATCCGCGGCCCAGCAGCTGATCCTGCTGGCCGACAATCGATATGAGCCGGCGGCTTTGACGGTACCGCTTGCCGGCGGTTGGGGCGGGATGCGGTCGAGAATCTCCATCGCCCAACGTCTGAGCCCGCCCGCGGCCCCAGGGCAGGTCCTTTCGGCGAGGCCGATCGTCCACGCCGTGCCCGGCTTCGCCAGCGCGGCCGAATGCCAGTGGCTGATCGCCGCGGCCTCCCCGCGCCTCGATCGGGCGAATGTCTACAATAATCCGACTGGCATCGATCCCGGGCGCACCAATCAATCTGCCGCGCTAAATTTCGCCAATGCAGACATGGTCGTCGACATGATCCGGCAACGGATCGCCAACCAGCTCGGCGCGCCGCTGTTCTGCCTCGAGATCGCACAGGTGCTGCATTATGACGTCGGGCAGGAATTTGTCCTGCACTGCGATTTTCTCGACCCGCAGCAGCTCCGCGAGGAGATCGCGCGCAATGGCCAGCGCGTGGCAACGGTCCTCATCTACCTCAACGAGAGCTTCGAGGGCGGGGAAACAAGTTTCCCGCGCCTGGGGATCAGTCATCGCGGGAAGACCGGCGATGCATTGGTGTTCGGCAACGTCGATGCTGCGGGAGGGCCGGACCCAAGGACCCAGCATGCGGGATGTCCGCCGACGCAGGGCGAAAAATGGGTGTTTTCGCAATGGGTACGGGATCGGGGTCCAGGGCAAGCCTAATGGCGTGAAGGCGGCCCAAGGCGCCTTTCGGGACGGTTCTGTCCGCATGGCGTCGAACGCGGCCGTTTACGGGCCTAGCGCATCTTGCTGATCTTCAGTCCGTCCTGCCGTGCGCGGGTCTGGATCGATTCCTCGCTGCGGGTCAGCGCCTTGCCGATCGCCCTGAGGCTCATGCCCTTGGCTGCGAGACGGTGAAGCTTCTGGATCTCGTCGCTGGTCCAGGGCTGGCGGTGGCGTTCAAATCGCTCGGACATCGGCTCACCTCATGCGGTTCAAGGAATGAGGACCTTCCACCACAGGTCGACTGAAACCGTCAAACCGCGCGGCAAGGTCGATTGACTGGCGTAACGATTGCTGATTTTATCGAGCCATCGGGGATTGCTGGATGGACAGGGGAAATCATGTCCCATGCGCTCTCGATTGCCGCGAAAATCCGACATCGGCTGCTGTTTGCGCTGTCTCCGCGCTATCGGAGGATCAGGGCGCGGCTGAATGAGATCGCCGCGGACTGAACCAACCAGATTTGCGCGAATTTCCAACCTTCTCTCGAGGCTGGCATCGCGCGCGCACCCTGCTAAACCCGCGGCTCCATGGCCGATCAGAACCACCTCTATCTCGTCGACGGATCGAGTTACATCTTCCGTGCCTATCACCGGCTTCCGCCGCTGACCAACCGCCATGGCGTGCCGGCGGGGGCGGTCTATGGCTATACCGCCATGCTGTGGAAGCTGGCCGACGGACTCAACCGGGCCGACGGGCCGACCCATATGGCAGTGATCCTCGACGCGTCGGAGGAAACCCACCGCAACAAGATGTACGACCAGTATAAGGCGAACCGGCCGCCGCCACCCGAGGACCTGGTCCCGCAGTTCCCGCTGATCCGCGTCGCCACCCGCGCTTTCTCGATTCCCTGTATCGAAGAGAATGGGCTGGAGGCCGACGACATTATCGCCTGCTACACCTATGCCGCGGTCCGCGCCGGCTGGAAGGTGACGATCGTCAGCTCGGACAAGGACCTGATGCAGCTGATCGACGACGGCAAGGTCGACATGCTCGACACGATGAACGACCGGCGGATCGGAGTCACCGAGGTGCTGGAGAAATTCGGCGTCGCACCGGAGAAGGTTGGCGATGTGCTGGCGTTGATGGGCGACAGCGTCGACAATGTGCCGGGCGTGCCGGGTGTTGGCCCGAAGACTGCAACCCAGCTGATCCAGCAATATGGCGATCTTGAAACCGTGCTCGCCTCCACGGCTGAGATCACCAAGCCCAAGCTCAAGCAGAATTTGATCGAACATGCCGAAATGGCGCGGCTCTCGCGCAAGCTGGTCGAGCTGGTGTGCGACAGCCCGCTTCCGGAACCGCTCGAGGACCTGGCGCTGAAGGGCATTCCACCCGAGCCGCTCAAGGAGTTCCTTGAGGATATGGGCTTCAAGTCGTTGTTGAACCGGGTCGGCAAGGAGCCCGGCGCATCGGGCGGAGGGGCCCGGCCGGTTGACGTCATGGCGTCTCAGCCTGCTCCAAAAGCGGTGGAAAAAGAAAAGATTACGGTCGACCGCACCCAATATGAGGCGGTGGTCAGCGAGGAGGCGCTCGACCGCTGGATCGCCGAGGCGCGGCACAAGGGCTATGTCGCGATCGATACCGAAACCGACGCGCTCGACAATATGACCGCCAGGCTGGTGGGGATCAGCCTGGCGACCGAGCCGAACAAGGCCTGCTACATTCCGATCGGGCATGGCGGCGGCGATCTCTACTCCGACGCCCCGAAACAGCTTCCCGCCGACCTGGTGCTGGGTAGGCTGAAACCGCTGCTGGAAGATCCGGCGGTGCTCAAGATCGCCCACAACCTCAAATATGACTGGGCAATGTTCCAGAAGGCCGGGATCGACGTCGCGCCCTACGACGATACGCTGGTGATGAGCTTCGACCTGGACGCCGGCCGGTCGAACCATGGCCTCGACGAGCTGGCCCAGGCCCATTTCGAGCATGAGTGCATCAGCTTCAAATCGGTTTGCGGGGTCGGTGCCAAGCAGATCAGCTTCGACAAGGTGCCGCTCGACGCCGCCACCGAATATGCCGCGGAGGACGCCGACATTTGCCTGCGGCTTTGGCTGCGCCTGAAGCCCCGGCTGGCGGAAGAAGGGTCGACCCGCGTTTACCAGATGGTCGACCGGCCGCTGGTCGCTACTGTGGGCAGGATGGAGCGGCGCGGGATCAAGGTCGACCGCGACTATCTTGCAAAATTGAGCGGCACCTTCGCGACGGAAATCGCCGCGCTCGAGGCGCGGGTATTCGAGGCGGCCAATGGCCCGTTCACGATTGGCTCGCCGCAGCAGCTCGGCGCGGTGCTATACGACCGGCTTGGGCTCAAGGGTGGGCGCAAGGGAAAAAGCGGCCAATATTCGACCGACGTCAACGAGCTTGAGCGTCTGGCGAGTGAGGGGGTCGAAGTGGCGCGGCTGGTGCTCGACTGGCGCCAGCTGGCCAAGCTCAAATCGACCTACACCGACGCGCTGCAGGCCCAGATCAACCGCGACACAGGGAGGGTGCACACCAGCTACAGCCTGTCGGGGGCCCAGACCGGGCGGCTGGCCTCGACCGAACCGAACCTCCAGAACATTCCGATCCGGACCGAGATCGGCCGGCAGATCCGTGACGCCTTCGTCGCCGAGCCGGGGCATGTGCTGATGAGCGCCGACTATAGCCAGATCGAACTGAGGCTGGCGGCGCACATGGCCGACGTGCCGCAGCTGAAAGAGGCATTCAGCAAAGGCGACGACATCCATGCGTTGACCGCCGAGGAACTGTTCGGAACCGTCGATCGCGATACGCGCGGCAAGGCCAAGACGGTCAATTTCGCCATTCTCTATGGAATTTCGAGCTGGGGGCTGGCCGGGCGGCTGGGCGTCAGCAGGGAGGAAGGCAAGGCGATCATCGACCGCTATTTCACCCGCTTTCCCGGCATCCGCGCCTATATCGACGAAACGCTGGCCTTTGTGCGGGAGCAGGGCTTCACACGCACCCTGTTCGGGCGGAAAACCCATTTCCCCAATATCCGGGCGCCCAATCCGCAGTTCCGCGCCGGGGCAGAACGGGCCGCGATCAACGCGCCGATCCAGGGAACCAGCGCCGACCTGATCAAGCGCGCGATGAACCGAATGGACGACGCCCTGGCCGATGCCGGTTTGGGCGACGTGAAAATGCTACTCCAGGTACACGACGAACTGGTGTTCGAAGTGCCGGAAGGGAGAGTAGAAGCGGCGGCCGGCGTGGTTCGCGAAGTCATGGCCCATGCCGCCGAACCGGCGCTGAGGCTGGACGTGCCGCTTGACGTCGAGGTCGGCTGGGGCCCGAACTGGGGCGCAGCGCATTGAGCCAGGCGGCCACGAGCGAGACGGCCCCGTCCGCCGATCTTGCCGCATTGGCGAGGGGCGGGCGGATCAACTTTTTCGGCTTCATCCTGCGGCTGATGGCGCGCCTGCCGTTCCTGTTCATCGCCGGCCGAATGTATGGCCCAGCCGAGCTGGGCCGGTTCGCTTATGCCGTCCTGATCCTCGAATTTGCATCGCAGCTGGCGACGTTGGGCCTCAAGCGCGGCCTCGCCCAGCAACTGGCGAAGACCGACAAACCTCATGTCTGCGTTGTCGCCGACGCGTTGCTGGTCGCGGCGATCGGATCGGCGATCGCGATGACGGTACTCGCGCTATTTCCGCAAATAATGTTCCCCAACTCCGAAATCCACGGGATGGAATGGGCGCTGCCAATCACCGTGTTCGCGCTGGCCTGGTCCGACATCTGCCTGGCCGCGCTGGCCTATCGCCATGACGTCACCTCGACCGTTCGGGCCCGCGCCATCATCGAGCCATGGACGATCTCGATCGCCGCCTTCGGCTGGTACTTTATCTCGCCGCGCGACGGCCTGATCATCGCCTATGCCATGTCGATGGTGGCCGCGCTGGTCGCCTCGATAATCCCCTTCCTCAAAAGCTACGGCTTGCCCCACGACTGGCGCCCAAATCCCGGCGTGCTGTGGCGCCTCGCCCGGCGCAACCTGCCGGTAGCGGCGGCGGACGCGGTCGAATGGGGCTCGAGGCGCGTCGACATCGCGATGCTCGGCCTGTTCTTCCGCCCCGAAATCGTCGGCATCTATTATGTCGCGCAGCAAGTCGCCTCGCTCCCGGCCAAACTGAAGACCAGCTTCGATCCGATCCTTGGCCCGGTAATCAGCCGCAACTTGGCCGAAGGCGACAAGGCGTCGGTTGCAAGACAGGTCCGCCAGGTCGGGTTCTGGGTGATCGCAGCGCAGAGCGCCGTGGCACTGGCGCTGGGCATACCCGGCGAAGGTGTGATGGGCCTGGTTGGCGCGGGCTTCGTTGCGGGCACCGCCGCCCTCGGTTTCCTGCTCGCTGCAGAGGTGGTGGCGGCGACCGCGGCGGTCAGCGAGGCGGCGCTGATCTACTGCGCGCGCCACCGCAATATGCTGATCAGCCTGGCGATGATCGGCCTGGAAGCGGCACTGGCGGCGGGCCTGATCCTGCTGATGCGAAGTTGGCATTGGCCGCTGATGTGGCAGGCAACCGGGCCCGCGCTGGGCCTGATGCTGTCGCTTGGGTTCGCCGCCATCGTCAAGTCGCGGCTGCTGGGCAGCATTCTCGGCCATCCGGTGTCTGGCTGGCGCTGGCCCCTGATCTGGGCGGCGGCCGCAGCGATGGTGGTTGGACAGCTGATCATCCGGCTACCCGAATGGGCCGAGCTGCTGTTCGGCATCCCGGCGATCCTCGCCGCGTTCGGCTCGGTCCTGTGGTTCAAGGGGTTCGGACCCGAGGACCGCGAGCTGTTCCGGATGAAGAAGGAAGATATCGAGGAACTGTCGCTGCCCGATCCCGGATCGAGCGTAGAGGCGCCGAGGTAGGGCCGGTCAAGTAGCCGCGCGGAGTGAATCCGCGCCGTCAGTCCAGCTGCCGTTCCGCCATGCTGGGGCATGGCGGCATGCGGCAGCTCTACGCGGCAGGCTGGCCGCTACTCAGCATCTCTGCGCGCTGCTCCGGCGACGCTCCGCGTCGGCGTCGCTACGCTTGGGGCATCGTCAGTGCCTAAAATGCCTCATGCCCGTGAACAACATCGCCAGCCCTGCCTCGTCGGCGGCGGCGATGACTTCATCGTCGCGGATCGACCCGCCCGGCTGGATCACGGCCGTTGCCCCGGCTTCGGCGGCCGCCAACAGGCCGTCAGCGAAGGGGAAGAAGGCATCCGACGCCACTGCCGAGCCGACCGTGCGCGGCTCGGGCCAGCCATGGGTTTCGGCCGCCTCGCGCGCCTTGATGGCGGCGATGCGTGCGGAATCGCGCCGGTTCATCTGCCCGGCGCCGATGCCGGCGGTTGCGCCATTCTTCGCATAGACGATGGCATTGGACTTGACGTGCTTGGCCACGGTCCAGGCGAACAGGCAGTCCCTGAGTTCCTGCTGGGTGGGCTGGCGCTTGGTGACGACCTTGAGCATGTCGGCGGTCAGCATGCCGTTGTCGCGATCCTGGACGAGGAGGCCGCCGGCGATCACCGCGACCGTCTGCCCGCCGCGCGCCGGGTCGGGCAGGCTGCCAGTGATCAGCAGCCGAAGGTTTTTCTTGCGCGAGAATGCCGCGATCGCGGCGGCGTCGGCGTCGGGCGCTACCACCACTTCGGTGAAAATGTCGCAGATCGCTTCGGCGGTCGCGCCGTCCAGCGTCCGATTGACCGCGACGATCCCGCCGAAGGCCGACACGCTGTCGCAGGCCAGCGCCTGGTTCCACGCGTCCAGCAGGCTGTCGGCGCTGGCCACGCCACAGGGATTGGCGTGCTTGACGATCACCACCGTCGGCGGGCCATCGCGGAACTCCGCGGCCAGTTCCAGCGCGGCATTGGCGTCGTTCAGATTGTTGTAGCTAAGCTCCTTGCCCTGCACCTGCCGCGCCTGCGCAACGCCGGGCGTCGAGGGGCCCATCGGCCAATAAAGCGCCGCATGCTGGTGCGGATTCTCGCCGTAGCGCAGCTCCTGCGCCTTCCTGCCGACGATGAACCGAGTGTCGGGATAAGCCCGTCCCTGATCCGCAAAGGCAAACCAGCTGGCAATCATCGAATCATAGGCACCGGTCAGGGCGTAGGCCTTGGCGGCGAGCTGGCGGCGGAAGGCGAGGTCCGTGCCGCCCTGCGTCTCGAGCTGATCAAGCAGCCGAGGATAGTCGGCGGGATCGGTGAGACAAGCGACGAAAGCGTGGTTCTTGGCCGCCGAGCGGACCATCGACGGCCCGCCGATATCGATATTCTCGATGATTTCGCCGCGCTCGGCGCCCTTGGCCACCGTCGACTCGAATGGGTAGAGATTGACGACCACCAGGTCGATCGCGCCGATGCCGTGAGCCTCCATCGCCGCGGCATGCTCTTCATTGTCGCGCACCGCCAGCAAGCCGCCATGGACCTTGGGGTGGAGCGTCTTGACCCGGCCATCCATCATCTCGGGAGAGCCGGTGAGATCGCTGATATCGCGCACCTCATGACCCAATTCGCGCAGCTTTGCCGCCGTGCCCCCGGTCGACACCATCTCGACCCCCGCCGCGGCGAGACCGGCGGCCAGCGTGTCGAGCCCCGTCTTGTCGGAAAGCGAGATTAGCGCCCTGCGGACGGGCACGATGTCGGTCATATCAGTGGTCCCACGATTAGCTGGAG
>DATJKE010000064.1:0-11119 GCA_035491735.1 Sphingomicrobium sp. | reverse complement strand
AGCCGGCTGGAGAGCATGGAAAAGAGCGTTTCGCGCGTACGGTCGGCGGTCGGCCGCGTTTGTTTTCCTTCCGGCGCAACCAGCTTCCGGCCACGCCATTCACCGGCGACGATCCTCATTTGAGTGTCTGGCGGAACCTGAACAGGTCCTCGCGCTGAACCTCGCCGACCGCTCCGGGCTCCAGGCCCTCGACCGTGAACGGACCGTAGCTGGTGCGGATCAGCCGCGATACCTGCAGCCCGAGATAGGCCAGTACATTGCGCACTTCGCGATTCTTGCCCTCCGTCAGCGAAAGCTCGATCCAGCAGTTGCGGCCGGTCCGCCGTTCAAGGTTGGCGTCGATCGACCCGTAACGGACTCCTTCGATCGTCACGCCCTCGGCAAGCTCTTCCAGCTGAGCCTGGGTGACATCGCCGAACGCCCGTGCACGGTAGCGCCTGACCACACCAGTGCTCGGCAGTTCGAGCTGCCGCTTCAGCTCGCCGTCATTGGTCAGCAGCAGCAGGCCTTCGGTATTATAGTCCAGCCGTCCCACAGGCATCAGCCTTGGCAGGCCCGGCGGCAGCTTGTCGTAGATCGTCGGCCGGCCCTTGGGATCGCGCGCCGCGGTCAGGCTCCCGGACGGCTTGTAGAAACAAAATAGGCGAGCCGCTCCCGCCGGCTTTACCGGTTGGCCGTCGACCGTCACGCCCTTCAAATTCTCGAGCAAGGTCGCCGGTGTCGTCAGTTTTTCACCGTCAAGTGCGATCCGACCTTCGGCAATCATCCGCTCGACATCGCGGCGCGACGCGACGCCGGCCCGCGCCAGAAGCTTTGCAATCCGCTGCGGGCCTTCTTCTCTCGCTGGACCGGGCTTGGGTCCGCGCGGTTTTGAGCGAAATTCGCCGGCTCGACGCGGCCGCGGCACCGGTTCGCGCTTCTTTCGTTGCGGAGGAGGTTTGTTTCTCATACGGGGTCTGAATGCTGTTCGGGAAGCGCAAGCGTATCGTCAATAGAATCCTCATCGTCGAGGATGAGCCATTGACTGCCTTTGATACGGAAAATGTGATCGGCAGCGAAGGCTATAAGGTCGTCGCCACGCTCGACCGGTTTGCCGACGCCATCGAGACCCTCGATCGCGAGAAGGTCGACCTGATCCTGTGCGATGTACGGCTGACAGGTGAGCGGACCGGAGTCGACCTCGCCCATCATGCGCGGGGCCGTGGAATCCCGGTGCTGTTCGTCACCGGCGCCGCCCCGGACAATGCCGAGGAAATGGTGATCGGCGTGCTGATGAAACCCTATAATCACCGCACCCTGCGATCGGCACTCACCGCAATCGAAAGCTATCTGGCCGGCGAGAAAGTGCGTCCGCCCAAGGGGCTGACTTTGTTTCCGAAGGCGACGGTCTAGATCATTTCCTCGAGCTTGCGATGGAAATCGACGATCCCGGCTTCCAGCGTGCCGAGCACCACCTTGTCGATCTGACCTGACGCCAGCCCCCTGTGGCACAGCGCCGCGGCGTGGAAATCCTCAGCTCCGAAAGTGCCACCGTCGAGTAGGTCCCAGCTGCGCTGCCAATGCGCCTCGGCCTCGTTGCTGGTCGGCTTTTCCGGGATCAGCATGAAATCTTCGACCAGCGTCCGGTCGACTGACTGGGGCATGCCAACCAGCAAATTGATATAATCCGGGCTGACGATGATCACCGATCCGGGGAACAGCTGGTAGGTGTAGGTCAGTGCCTTCCGCAGCTGGGTCCAATCGTCGCGATCGATTTCGGCCAGGTAGGATTCCCTTCCGACCACTGCCCGCTGATGCCGCCCGATCGAATCCGCGGCAGTGATGCCGTCCGTGAAAAATGGTGCGATGGTCTGCGCATGCAGACGTTGGACGTGGTAGCTTTCCAGGAAGGCGTCGACGAACAGCTTCCAATTGCCGGCCACATCGTGCGTCCGGCGACGGTAGAGATAATGATCGCCGAGCCCGAACGCATCGAGATCAGGTGCAAGCGCTAAAGCGTCGGTAAAGTCGGCGGCGTCATTTTTGGCCCACCAGATCAGGCCGCCCGCCTCGACGCAGGGAAATTCCCTGAGGCCATGGGCCGACTTGTCGAAGCCCGGGAAACAGTCCGCGCGCGGCATTCCGGTCAGCTCTCCGTCCGGCTTGTAGGCCCAGGCGTGATAGGGACAGATGATCCGCTTTGCCGGCACCGGCTCTTCGCTGTCGATCAAGCGGGTGCCGCGGTGGCGGCAGACATTGGCGAAAACATGCGCGCGTCCGTCGTCGTCCCTGGTGAGGATCAGCGGCGTTCCGTAGCCGTCATGCGCGACGGCCTGGCGAGGTTCGGTAAGCAGGGCCGACGGGGCCAGGAGATGCGGCACCTTGTCGAATATGTTCCGCTGTTCGGCCTCGTAGCGGTCGGGGTCGATATAAATGTTTGCCGCAAGCGTTTCGAAGCCGTCACCAAGCACGGTTTCGCCGCGGGCGAGAGCCTCGGCCAGGGCGCGCTGGCCCGGTGTCGGCCTGCGCGGTGTGCGGGGCATGTCCATGGCAATACAGACTGCGCCTCAGGGCGATCGGTTTCAAGGCCGAACCGAGTGTAAAATGCGCTTCCCCTTGGGAAGGAGATCGCTAGGCTCCGTCGGTCAACAGCACCGCAAAGCGAGGACCGACGTGGCCGAGAAACCCAAAGGCATGAAGTTGTTGAAAGCGGCGCTGTCGACGCGGAAATCCGCATCGATGCTGGCCTTCGGATTTTCGTCCGGATTGCCGTTCGCCTTGCTGATCGGGACGCTCAACGCGTGGCTTGGCGAGGTCGGGATCAATCTCGCAACGATCGGCGTGCTGTCCTGGATCGGGCTCACTTATTCGTTCAAATTCCTCTGGTCTCCCGCCGTGGACCGACTGGAAATTCCGGGCGTCGCGCGGCTGGGACGGCGCAAGAGCTGGATTCTCAGCTGTCAGCTGGTCCTCATCGCTTCATTCGTCGCGCTCGGCCTTACCGACCCCGTTACCAATATCGGCTGGTTCGCCATTTTTGCTTTCCTGGGCTCGTTCGCTTCGGCAACCCAGGATGTTGCCGTCGACGCGTGGCGCATCGATGTCGCGGACGAGAAGACCCCGGTCGAGTTGCTCTCCGCCATCTACCAGTTCGGTTATCGGATCGCCTCGATCGTGGGTGGCGCCTTCGCGCTGTTCCTCGCTGCCCGGATGAGCTGGGGAGGGGTCTATCTGCTGATGGCCCTGTTCGTATTGCTGGTGCTGATCATCGCGCTTGCTGCGCCCGATACCGAGCGGCCGCCGAAGGGCCTCATCGACGAGCAGCTGAGGCAGCCCGGTGAACTAGCGCCGCGCGCCCGCCTCGTCGCTCTGGCCGTCGTCCTTGTCGCCTGGGCCTGGGCGATGATTTCGATCGGCCGCTTCATGGCCTCGATGCTGGCGGCGCAGGAAAGTGGTCAGAAACTTCCGTCGGTCTCGGATTTCACCAAGTACACCGGTCCCTGGATCATTGTTGCGACCGTGTTCTTGCCATTGCTCGTTGCCGCCGTGACCAACTGGCTGAAGGTGCGAGGTGCGCAAGTATTGGGTAAGGTTGACGACAATCACTCTAGCGGCCGGGTGGCGGCGAACCATGTTTACGGCGCACTGGTGTCCCCGCTCGCGGAACTGGCTGAGCGCCTGCGCTGGGGCGTGCTGATCATCATCGGCTTCATCCTCACCTACGCGCTTTGCTATAACATCTGGTCGAGTTTCGCCTTCCCCTTCTACCTCGACTATCTCCACTACACGAAGGACGAGGTCGCCTTCGCGTCCAAGATTTTCGGAATCATCATGACAATGATCGGCATTAGCCTGGGCGGCTATTTGTTCGCCCGCATCGGCAAATTCCCGACAGTGCTGCTCGGCGCCATTCTGCCACCCATCGGCAACCTGGTTTATGCCGATCTTGCGGAGGGGGGAGCCAATATCGATGCGGTTAGCCATTTCCTGTTTCTCGACCGGCTGGCGACGCTGTTCGGATCCGACGAGAGGATGATGCGGCTGCTGATGGCGATCAGCTACGAGAACATCTCGACCGGCATCGCGCTGACCGCATTCGTGGCCTATTTGTCGGGCATCGTTTCGAAAAAGCATACCGCTGTCCAATATGCCCTGCTGTCGTCGTTGACCTTCCTGGTGGGGTCGCTCGGCCGCGGCGTTGCCGGAGAGATGTTCGACAAGCTTGGTTACGGGCCGGTGTTTCGCTGGACTGCCGCGTTCGGCTTCCTGTCGGTGCTGTTCGTCGGGATGGAGTGGATCCGCGTCTCCGCGGTCGATCGGCGCCAAAGGAGGGATGCGATCGCGGCTGCCGGCCAAGCGACCGACCAGTCTGACCCGGCACGCCAGACCAGCTGAGGGTTGCGGGACTAGTCGGGCAGGGGGCCGTTCAAGGCCAGCAGTTCGCCGGCAAGATAGAGCGAGCCGAACACCAGCACGCGCGCCTTCTTGCGCAGCGCCGTCATCGCGTCGGCGAGGTTGGACCTCGCGCGCGCCGCGAGGCCCATGCTTTCTGCCAAATGCGCCAGTTCCTGCGGAGAGCGGCAGTCGTGTCCGACGATCGGCAGGGTAAGCACCTCGTCGGTGATGCCCTTGAAGGGCCGCAGCGTTCCGGCTGCATCCTTGGTCGTTAGGCTCGCAAACAGAAGGACCAGCGGCAGGCCGTCGCCCCAATGCTTTTTGGCATAGTCGGATACTAGTCGCGCCGCGCTGGGGTTATGGCCACCGTCCACCCAAAGTTCGCTGCCCCTGGGCAACATGTCGAACAGCGGTCCGCCGTGAAGCCGCTGCAGCCGCGCGGGCCAATTTGCCCAACCCAGCGCTGCGGTGAGCGCCGACGGTTGCACGGTAATGGCCGTTTGGTGCCGCAGCATCGCCACCGCCAGCGCGGCGTTGAGCGCCTGATGCTTGCCTGGAAGCCGGGGCAGGGGGAGTTCGAGTTCGCCCTGCCGATCCCGATAGCGAATCCTCTCGCCGCGGACCGCCGCGTGCCAGTTTAGCCCGCGCGGTTCCCAAATGGCGCCCACCTCGCGAGCAATTTCGCCGATCCTGTCGGCGACGGCAGGCGGATAGAGCTGCGTCACCAACGGTACGCCGCGCTTGGCGATCCCTGCCTTCTCGGCGCCAACCTCCACCATCGTCTTGCCAAGGAACGCCTGGTGGTCGAGGCCGAGGCTGGCGATGCCGCAGACCAGCGGCTGGTCGATGACGTTGGTCGCATCGAGCCGTCCGCCGAGGCCCACCTCCAGGATGCAGGCATCCGCCGGCGTTTCGGAAAAGGCGAGGAAGGCGACGGCGGTGTTAACCTCGAACAGGCTGGCGCCGACCGCGTCATTGATGTCGATTGCCCGGCCCATCAGGTCGGCAAGACGCGGGTCGTCGATCAGTTGGCCGGCGATGCGGATCCGCTCATTATATCGAACCAGATGCGGGCTGGTGAAGGCATGAACGCGTTTGCCGGCGGCCTCGAGCGCGGCGCGGAGGAACGCGCAGGTCGATCCCTTGCCATTGGTCCCTGCCACATGAAAGGCCGGCGGCAGCCTGTCCTGTGGCCGCCCGAGCTTTTCAAGCAGCGCTGAGATCCGGTCGAGATTCAGATAGTCCCGGTCGACATATTGGGTCGCCTGCCGATCGATCAGGGCCGCAATGCGCGGATCCGCCGAGCGGATCACTTCTTTCATTACGCGGCCTTCTTCTTGTCCTTCTCGGGCGCCAGATAGCCGATCAAGCGGCCGAGCCGGTCCTTCAGCGCGTGGCGAGGAACGACCATGTCGATCATGCCATGCTCGAGCAGATATTCGGCCCGCTGGAAGCCCTCAGGCAGCTTCTCCCGGATGGTCTGTTCAATCACCCGCTGCCCGGCGAAACCGATCAGCGCGCCAGGCTCGGCAATCTGAACGTCGCCCAGCATCGCATAGCTGGCCGTAACGCCGCCGGTGGTCGGGTCGGTCAATACGACGATGTAGGGCAGGCCGGCTTCGCGCAGCTTGGCCAGCGACACGGTCGTCCGCGGCATCTGCATCAGGGACAATATGCCTTCCTGCATCCGGGCGCCGCCAGCGGCCGTGAACAAGATGTAAGGGCAGTTTTTGGCGATAGCCTTGTCGACGCCGGCCACGAATGCAGCACCGACGGCAACGCCCATCGAACCGCCCATGAAGGCGAAATCCTGCACGCCGACCACCGCCTGGTGGCCTTCGATCTTGCCGATTGCGTTGATCAGCGCGTCGCGCTCGTCAGTCGCCGAGCGGGCGGCTTTGATGCGGTCGGTGTAGCGCTTGGTGTCGCGGAACTTGAGCGGATCCTCGCGCACTTCAGGACTGGGCAGGATCTCATATTTCTGCCGGTCGAACAGCGCATCGAAGCGGACTTTCGGCCCGACCCGGTCATGATGATCGCAGCGCGGGCAGACGTACAGATTGTCTTCCCACTCCTTGGTGAAGACCATGGACCCGCACTTCTTGCACTTGTGCCACAGATTGTCGGCGGATTGCCGCTTGGTCAGCGATTGGATGCCCTTGCGGACGCTGCTCAGCCAGCTCATCGAAACCTCTTGGATATGTCGGCGGCGAGGTAGGCCGGGCTAGCGGCAAAGTCCACTAAAGGGTTGCCGCAATCGCCCTTAGCGCCTCGTCGGGATGCGCGGCTCCGGTCACCGGTCGACCGATGACCAGGATCGACGCCCCGGCGTCGATCGCCGCCCGCGGGGTCATCACCCGCTTCTGGTCGCCAATGGCGGCGTCAGCGGGACGAATGCCGGGAACGACGAAGAAACCGTCCTTCCATTGCTTGCGCGCCGCTTTTACCTCGTTGCCCGAGCAGACGATCCCGTCGAGCCCGGCTTCCCTGGCGAGTCCGGCAAGTCGCTCGACCTGGCTATGGCTGTTGCCGTTGATTCCGATCGCATTGAGATCGTCGCCGTCGAGGCTCGTCAGCACGGTCACCGCAACCACCTTGGTACCGGCCGGCGCCGCAGCCTTGGCGTCCTCCAGCATGGCCCGTCCACCGGCGGCGTGGACGGTGAGCACCGCCGGCGTGATCGGCGCCAGCGCCTGCACCGCCTTGGCGACCGTGTTGGGAATGTCATGTAGTTTCAGGTCGAGGAAGATCGGCAGCCCGAGTTCGGCCAGTTCGAGAACACCCTGCCGGCCGTTGTGGCAGAAGAACTCCAGACCCAGCTTGAGCCCACCGGCGTGGCGCTTGACCGCCGCGGCGATCGCTCGGGCCCGATCCATGTCGGGCGTATCGATAGCGATGAAGATCGGGCTGCTCACGCCGCGTCTTCCTCATCGTCGAGCTGGGATGCGGGCTGAGGAGCCGCTGGGGCGACGACCGGCCGCTCCGCCAATGCCAGCTTGCGGCGCAACCCCCAGATCCTTCCGCGCAGAAACAAATAGGGGGGCAGGAAGCCGACCAGGAAGGTCAGCATCAGCATGATCGGCAGCTTTACGTCGGCCTGGAGACTACCCCACAGGTTGACCGTGACGTCGTTCCAATTGCGGGTCGCGAAGATTGCCAGGCTGACCGCAACCACTACCCAGAACAGCGTCTTCAGAAAGTTCATTCGTTGCTCCCCGCGCCAGCGCCTTTAAGCGACTGCGGCGACTCTGACCAGACAGCAGATATGCCAATGCCGTTCGCCGCTCTAAAGAGTCGGCTTGCCGCACGGAGATTCCTGAGGGAGTTGAGCGTTGTCGGCGGGTGCGCCACACCGAGGTGGGGAGGATGAGAGTTTCCGTTGGAACGTCAGTTTAAGATCGGCCTCGGCGTCTTCGCGCTGGCCCTTGGCGCGTTGGCGCTGGCACAACCGCATGGCAAGTCCGGATCGGCCGCGTCGGACAGCGCCCAAGCGAAGGTCTCGGCCCGGCTTGCTACAGTCGACCCGGCTGCGCGTAGCCGCATCGATTATGCCAAGCTCGATGCCCGGCTCCAGCGGATGGCGGAAAAGCCGACGATGGTCGGAATGGCCGTCGGAATCGTCGAGAACGGCCGCATCACGTTCCTCAACGGATATGGCGAAACGCTCGAAGGATCGGGCGAAAAAGTGACGCCGGAAACGGTGTTCCGCTGGGCCTCGGTGTCGAAGGGCGTCGCCTCGACCATGGTCGCCAAGCTGGCCGAGGAAGGCCGGCTAAGCCTCAACGAACCGGTCGCCGACGTAGCCCCTTCACTCCACCTACCGGGCCGCAACGAATTCAAGGCCACTGTTGGCGACGTGCTGAGCCATCGCCTCGGCCTCTATCGTAACGCCTTCGACAACAAGCTGGAGGAGGGGCAGGACGTCACCTTCCTCCGCGGCACGCTATCAACGCTCAATAGTATCTGCCCCCCGGGCAGCTGCTGGAGCTACCAGAATGTCGCCTATGATGCGGCCAGCGAAATGGTCAGCCGGGTCAGCGGCCTGCGCTACCAGGAGGCGGTCGAGCGCGACCTGTTTGCGCCGCTCGGAATGACCTCGGCCAGCCTTACCATGAACGGCCTCACAGGTTCCAAGAGCTGGGCGCGGCCGCACAGCGTCGGGCGCCGCCCGCTCGAGCTCAACGATGATTATTACCGTGTGCCGGCCGCCGGCGGGGTCAACAGCGACATCAAGGACATGGCGATGTGGATGCTGGCCCAGATGGGCGAGATGCCGCAGGTGCTAAGCCCGCAATTGCTGGAAACGATCCATCAGGGACGAGTGAAGACTCCCGGTGAGCGGGCGCGGATGCGCAAGTTCCTGGAGCGGCTCGGTACCGCCGAATATGGGTATGGCTGGCGAAGCTACGATTATGCCGGCCACCATATCGTCGGCCACCGCGGCGGAGTGAATGGCTACCGCTCGCTGATCCTGTTCGACCCTCAGCTAAAGAGTGGGGTAGTGGCGCTTTGGAACAGCAACACCTCGCAGCCAGGCGGCCTCGAATTCGAAGTGATGGACATGCTCTACGGCCTCGAGTTTCGCGACTGGATGGAGCTCGACAAGGGCGGTCCGCGCGCTCCCGAACCAAATGAGGTGGCGGCGCGACGAAACGTTAGCCACCGCGGCTAATCGGGACTCACCAGCCGCGCCATTCCATGGTATTCGGGCAGTGCTAGGGGCAACTGCCTGAGCGGGGACGGACGATGACCATACAAGACGACCGTGCGTTCCATCTGGAACGCGCCGCGCAATGCCGCAGGATGGCACAGGAGGCGGCCGACCCGGCCGTTCGCAATCTTCACGAGCAGCTGGCCGAGTTTCACGAGGCCGAAGCGGGTCGCGAAGACATGCAGCTCACCGATACCGGAAATCTTGCTTAATCCGACCTGGGTGGCTCGTTGGCGACTGCCCGCTCGATTTTCGTCCCATCCCGTTTTTGCGTCCGTTGAGGAACAGCGGCGGCAGTACGCGGTTGAGTAACGCAAATGGATGGAAAGGGGTTCGTTATGCCCGAGTCACAAGTGTTGGATGCAATCGCGTTGCTGAAGCAGGACCATCGAACGGTCGAAGATTTGTTCGCTCAGTTCGAAAAGGCGAGCGGCGACGGCCGCAAGCAGACGATTGCCGAGCAGATTTGCCTGGAACTGTCCGTTCACGCGAAAATCGAGGAAGAGATTTTCTATCCGGCCTGCGAAGGCAAGGTCGAGGAAGACCTGCTGAAGGAGGCCTATGTCGAACATGACGGCGCCAAGCTGCTGATTGCCCAGATCATGGCGGGCGAGCCGAGCGATGAGTTCTACGAAGCCAAAGTGACCGTGCTGCAGGAACAGATCGAGCATCACGTCGAGGAAGAAGAGAAGCGCATGGAAGGCCTCTTTTCCCAGGCTCGCAAAGCTGGGCTCGATATGGATGCGCTCGGCGCACAGCTTGCCGCCCGCAAGCAGGAACTGACCAGCGAATATCAATCGAGCGGCATTCCGGAGCCTGAGCTGTCGACGACGGAATAGCAGGCAGCTTGATAGCAACTGGTCGGATGCCTCATCTCGTTGTTTTAGGTTAATATTTGGCGGATTTCAGGGCTTTCCTGAAACCAAATCCTTCCTAAGTCGTTTTCCATGCACAACGGCCGGCAATTGTCGGCCGTGCCGGTGCCCCTCGCTGGGCCGCCGGCATCCACGAAGCGGAGGCGATACCGGAGCGGGTGGGCGCGTGAGGAGACGTGCCATGCGTAAACTGTTGATTTCATTGTTAGCGAGCTCGGCTGCCTTGGCCGGATGCGCCGTGGAGCCCGCACCCGTCCGACCGGCGACTGCAGCCGAAGCCGCCGCGGTATGTGGAAGCTATGGTTATGTCGACGTCAATAACGACGGCTTCATCAGCGGCGATGAGTGGAATACCTATCGCACCAGCACATATAGCTTCTGGGATACCAACGGCGACGGCCGCATCAGCCGCAGCGAATTCGAGCGCTGCTATCGAGCCGGCGGATTCTACCGCACCGCTTATTACAACCCGAATTATTGGACCAATTATTGGTCGGGTTTCGACGCCAATGGCGACGGCTATCTCAGCGCCGACGAATATTGGTCGGCCGAGGCCTGGACGCGGGTCGATCGCAATCACAACGGCCGAATTGACGCCGACGAATGGGTCTGGTGGCCGATGTAGCGCGTAGCGGCCACCCTGTTGTTGCGTATCGCGTGGAGGCTTGGGCGGTCGATCCGTCCAAGCCTTTCGCCTGTCCTAAATGGCGATCGGGCTTGCCCCAATAGAAATGGGGGCCGGCATTGCTGCCAGCCCCCATCTGCGCCGACCTAGGATCTGCCGGTGTTCGCTAGCTTGATAAGCCGAAGCCTATCCGCTCTTCGATCCTGGCTCACCAGATCAGGCGTCGCTTCCAACCGTGATCCCAACCGCAGTTGAGTTCTCGACCTTCCGCGGCCCTTCTTGGGTCGGTTCCTTCGCGTCGCCTGCCCCCAGGGGGAGCCGCGAACTGCGACAGGAAGACCAACTCTTCCGGCGCCTCTTCCGGTGGTCCGACTTGGGCCGAAGCCCTCCTCATCGCCATCCGGTGGAGATCGGTCCTTCTGCCACCTGCCGCACCTTCTTTCCGTTTCCGGCTTTCCGGTGAGGCGGGGACTTCCGTCCCGATCACGAATTGAACCTGCACAACGAATCCGAGTCGCGCAAAGCGAAAAATGA
>DATJKE010000063.1:0-9043 GCA_035491735.1 Sphingomicrobium sp. | reverse complement strand
GCGCCCCAGGCTGAAGCCGAGGGAGAAGGCGAAGAAGCCTAAGCTTCTCCACGCTGAACAAGATCAAGCCGCCGGTTTCCCCGGCGGCTTTTTCTTTGGCCGAACGGTTCGTCGCATTTTGCCCGAAGGGCCGCGCCAAGCGGAATGGCGGATATTCGCCAACCTACAAGTCGCCTTGACGACAGGCGTCACCACTCGTCGCATCCGCTCGTTCGCGGGCGGAACGACCGCGGCCCTTTCGCGGTTTTGGCCCATGAGCGTGGGGTTGTTTAGGAAAGGGACGATGATGGCGAACGAGCAAGACAAAAACCCCGCGACCGGGCAAGAATCGGACATCAGCAAGGCGCAAGCCACGCAGCAGCCGACGGATCGGCAAGGCCAGCGGCCCGAAACCGGCGAGCAGCGCCAACCGGCCGAGCTCGACCAGGATCGGCCAGGTCAGTCTGACGAAGCGATCGAGGGCGAAACAGCGACCCGGCAAGACACCGACATCGAAGGCACGTCACAGCCGCCTGAAAAGGGTGAGGCCGAGAGCGGCTTCGTGGGTTCCCAGGGCCAACAGGACAGCAGCAGCGAACTGATTGACGAAGATGACGAAGACTTCGCCAAAGGCGGCCAGGGCGCGCCCGAAGACAAATAACTTCTGACCCCAACTTAAAGGGCCGCGTCTCCCGATGGAGGCGCGGCCTCTTCTTATGCCGTTTCCCGGGCGAGATAGGCGGTTTCCCGCTCGACATATTGGGTGAAGCTGGGCCGCGACAGGATCGCATTCACATAAGCCGTGATCTTCGGATAGCGAGCGCTGTCGATCGCCACGTCGCAATGGCTAAAGTTGGCGAACGGCCCGGCCACCGCGATATCGGCCAGTGTTAGCCGGTCGCCGACCAGATAACCGCTGTCCGGGACCGCCCCTTCAAGATAGTCGAGCAGCGGCGGCAATTCGTCACGCTCGGCCGCCTCGGCGGCTCCCAAGTCGCCCTCACGGCCGAGAAAGCGCGGCGCAACCACCTTGTTAAAGAAGATCTTGGCACCGCACGCGAACAATATTGTGTCGGCGAATTCGTCGAACCAGATCACCCTCCCGCGCTCGCGAGGATCGCTCGGAATCAGCTCGGGCGCGGGATATTTCGCCTCAAGATAATGGATAATCGCGCTGGAGTCGGCCAGGCTGTAGTCACCATCGACCAGCGCCGGCATTTTTCCGAACGGACTGGCGGCCCGGAACTCGGGAGTCGGATTGGGAAAACCGGTGGGCTGTAATTCTAGGCCTATGCCTTTTTCCGCAGCATAGGCGGCAACCTTGCGGACGAACGGCGACATGGTCGAACCATAGAGGATCATCGTGAGTCTCCGGCTGGAATTAGGCGATCCGGTAGTAATCCGCGACCCGGTCCAGCGCCAGCCCCAGTACCAGCTTGCCGGCCCGCGCCGGCCAGCCGAGCGCCGTTTCTGCGTCCCGCATCCCTTCGCCGGAACAGACCACGCGCCACAATATGTCGGCCAGGCCTGGGCCAGCCGCAAAGACGGCCGCGTCGAACCTCCGCTTGGCGTCAAGCTGGGCGCCGTTGAGGTCGGGCATCTGCGCCGAGCCTCCGCGGCTGCGTGATACCGGCGCGGCATCCCACGCCATGGTGACGCGCGGGGCCAGCTGCGCCCGTTCCCAGTCGCTCCGCAACTGCTCGCCCGCATCGAATTGCCGGCGGCTGACATGCCCCCTGGCGAACAGCCAGCCGAGCGTACTCTCCGCCAGATTGACCGTAACCGACCGGCTAGGCCGCCGCCTGCCCCTCAATGCAGCATCAGTTCCAATCGGGCGTTCGGCGAGCAAGCGGGCATTGGTCATGGCGATCTCCGATGTTTCGAGTCGCTTTGTCCTTGCCATAGCGGCGAGTTTGTAGGACAGTGCAAAACCATATCGGTTATAAACATATTGACATAGGTTAATAGTAGCGTAGGGGTTCGGCGATGATTACGCGTATCCGGGAAGTGCGCCGCGCACGCGGCATGACACTGGACGATGTGGCCAAGGCCTGCGTTCCGCCAACCACTCCTCAGACCATCGGCAGGCTCGAAACCGGCACGCGCACCGTCTCGGTCGGCTGGCTTAACCGAATCGCGTCCGCTTTGGGCGTCGATGCCGCCGACCTTGTCGACCATCCCAATCACGCGGAGCTCCCCGTGGCCGCAGTGCTTGGTGCAAACGGCGCAGCTGCGCCCAAGCGACAGGCGCTGGTAGTTCCGCCCAAGGCAGGTGCCGGGCAGATCGCGATGACGGTTTCGGCCAGCACCGGCGACTATCGCGCCGGCGACGAGATCTGGCTGGAGCGGCTTGAGCCCGAGGACTACGCCCATGCGCTCAACCGTGACATCCTTGTCCCACGCCCCGCCGGCCGCTTCCTGTTCGGCCGCCTGATCGGGCGAGAGGATGGCAAGCTGCACCTGCTCCCTCCCGGCGCCGGCGGCCGCCAGAGCGTCGTCGCCGATCCGCCCTGGGCAGCGGTCGCGGTCAGGCTGGTGCGGGCGCTGTAGCATCAGTCGAGCGGCGGAAACCGCTCAACCGAAGGCAGTGCTGGGGCTGGCCCTCAAGTCGGTAGCGAATGCCCTCGCATCGGCAGCCTCCGGTCAGGGTCACGGCGGCCTCCTTGATGTGGTTCTCACGGCCAAGCTTGCCCTGCGGGTCGCTCCGTGGCATCGGCGCGCATCTGCTTCGGCGGGCGCTTAGCTCAGTTGGTAGAGCATCTCGTTTACACCGAGAGGGTCGGCGGTTCGAGCCCGTCAGCGCCCACCATCAGATAGCTTCCCCCATCACCTTGTGGATTGCCTCGATTTCCCCGGCGACGACCGCAAATGTCGCATCCGGATTGAACTGCCGCAGCTCAATGCCTGCTTCCGAACGGCCAACCAGTTCTCCGATCAGCAATCGATCGCCCTTCAGCTCCACCAGCACGTCGGCGCCGACTTCAACCGCGACCGCCGGCGAGACCAGCAACCGACGCCCGGCGCGAAAACGCGGCCACATCGATTGGCCTGCTACCGTCACCGCATAGGCGTCACGATCGCCAGCCAACGCGGTCGGACGGTCGGCTTGCCCTTCCACCTTCGCCCGGTCGATCGAATGGACATCAATTTGGCTACCCCGCTCGCCCCAATCGCCTGCGAGGCTAGTGGCCAGTACGGGGATGGAGGCGAGCGCCGCGCCACGCCAGCCGAGCCCGCGTTCGGCAAGCGCATTGCCGATCGGCCCAGGCGGGGGCGCCTCACCCACCCGCAATGCTTCAAACTCGGCGAGCGATGACCCGACTGCGGCAAGCAATCTCTCCAGCGTTCGCCGCGAAGGGTTCCCATGCCGCCGAAGGTCGGACCAGATGGTGCGGCTGACCCCCGCGCTGACGGCCCAGCCGTTTGCAGTCAGGCCGTCCGGCTTGAACCGCATCAGTTCCTCGATCAGCCTGCCGCCCGCCTCCGACTTCATCCGCCAACTATGTCCATTTCGGATTCATATCCGATTGATCGACCGGTATCGCCGCCATATGTCCGATATATCGAACATGCGTGGAAATGAGATGCGGGCGCAGCTAGATGACAACGGCCTTGCCGACTTCGCCAAAGTAACGGTGCATTGCATCGCTGGCGTTGGGCGACAGCTCGACGAACACACGGCGGCCATCGTGCGGATCGGCGCGGCGCCTGAACAAACCGGCACCGGTCATCGTCTTGAGCCACCGAAGTGCGGTCGTGGCCGGAACCGCCGCGGCGATGCAAAGAGACGAGACCGGCACCCGATGTTGGGCGATTTCGGCTTGAAGCAGGTCCAGCAGCATATCCCACGCCGGATCGGCGAACAGCTCCTCCTGGAAAAAGCGCGCCCTGAGCCGGCGAGCACGGATCACCTGGCGGATGGCCTCGAGCGAAACGTCCGGCACACTGCCCACGGAGGGCTCGGGTGTCTCATCAGGGGCATCGGGGCCGACCGACAGACGGGCGAGTGTCGCGGCGATACGGCTGACTTCATCCGACAGCTGGCGAAGCCGCGCGGCGCTCGGCTCCTGGGTTATGTCCTCGTTGACGCCCCTATTCCTGTAAGACTTGCGCCACCTGGCGATCGCCAGCGCGGCCGCACGATCGGCCGGCGTGCCATCGAACACCAATTCGACATCCGGATGGCGGATTCGAGCAGAAATTGGATCGATCAGCGAGAAGGGCGCGGCGATGATCGCCGGGAACCGATCCGACGCAGCTTCGGCATCGATCCGTTCGAGAATCCGGTCAAGCTCCGCCCCTCCATCGCTTTCGATTTCCAGCCAGATGGCTTGCGCACTGGCTTGGCGCTGAAGGCGCGGCAACAATTCCTCGAGTGAGACCGAGACAAACGGCAGGTTGGCGCCATCGGCGACTTCGGAAGCCCGGCTGGCCGCGGCTTCCGACGAAGCGGCGATCAGCACCGGGGGCTCACCGTATGAGTCTAGACCCGACGCGACAAAAGAAACGCTCGCATCCATCGTCAACACCTCTGGCGAAAATGAACCGAGCAGGATCGTTTTATCGCCGAAAGCGGAGCGATGTCAGTCTGAAAATCCTCCAATATGAATTTTGTCGACACGGGCCAGTCGGCGGAACCGTCTTAGTCGGGCTTCATGAACCGTCACTACGTTCCGCAGGCCGCTAACCGCGCTCGCTGGCTGGCCGAACTTTCGGCTGCCCTGGACGACGCCCAAACCCTGCTTGCAAGGCTGGTTAGCGAACGAAATGATCAGGGCGATGCTGACTATTTGCACATGCGCATTGAGGAGTTGCGTTCTGAACTTCGATCGCTTCACCGGTGCGGGTTCACATCGAACCAGCGAATTGACACACCGCGCCCGCTACAGCCTGACTGGCACCCACGGCGGGACTAAATTCATTCCGCCAGCTGCCGCCGGGCATTGACCCCATCAAAGTCCCGCCGGGAGCTCGCCACCGCCCCCGAATGGCTCCATATATGGACCGATCGCAGGCGCCTTCCAGCCGGCGGTGGCGCAGAAGCCAAGGTTCAGGAACGCCTTTTTGCCATATTGCAGCGGCGCCCCGTCGAGCCCGTCAACGCGGCCGCCAGCCGCGAGCAGCACGGCATGGCCCGCGGCGGTGTCCCATTCGCTGGTTGGCGAAAGGCGCGGATAAATGTCGGCTTTCCCTTCTGCGACGATGCAGAATTTCAAGGACGAACCGATCGACACATGGTCGCACATGCCGACAGCCTCGGCGAGGTAATCGTCGGTCGCCTGGTTATAATGCGACTTGGAGGCGATCGCCGCACGCTTTGCGCCAAGCGGGCGGCAGTGGATCGGCCGCCGCGACCCGCCCTCATCCACAAAAGCGTGCCCATCGCCATCGGCGCCGACCAGTCCGCCCCATAATATGCCGGTGGCCGGCTGAAACACCACGCCGAGCTTCGGCTTGCCTTCCGCGATCAGGCCGATGTTAACGGTATAGTCGTCGCCGCCACGGACGAACTCCTTGGTGCCGTCCAGCGGGTCGACCAGGAAATAAGTGTCGTCATGTGCCGGGATTCGGCCTGCGGCGACTTCCTCTTCAGCAATCACCGGTACGCCCGGCGCGGCTTCGGCCAGTGCATGGAGGATGATTTTCTCCGCCGCCCGGTCGCAAATGGTGACCGGACTCTGGTCGCTCTTGGTCTCGACCTCAAACCCGGCCGCGACCAGCTTCAAAATCTCCGCCCCCGCTGCACGAGCGGTCACGACCAAGGCTTCGAGTAACTGGTTTTCGTCCATCAACGCGGCGCCATCCGGATCCCGCCATCGAGGCGGATGCTTTCGGCGTTGAGATAGGTATTCTCGACGATGAATACCGCCAGCCGGCCATATTCCTCGGCCTGGCCGAGCCTCTTCGGAAAGGGCACCTGCGCCGCCAACGCATCCTGCACATTGGGCGGCATCATCGCCACCATCGGCGTCTTGAACACGCCCGGAAGGATGGTGTTGACGCGCACTCCGTCGTTCATCAGGTCGCGGGCGATCGGCAGTGCCATCGCCAGCACGCCGCCCTTGGACGCCGAATAGGCGGCCTGGCCGATTTGCCCGTCCTCAGCCGCGACCGAGGCGGTATTGATGATCACCCCGCGTTCGCCATCCTCCAGAGGGTCGGCCTGGACCATGCCGAACGCCGAGTAGGCAATGCAGCGGAACGAGCCGATCAGGTTGATGCCGATCGCCAGCTCGAACTGGTTCATCGGGTAGCGCTTGGGCTCCTTGGTTTCCTTGTCGCGGCCGACCGTCTTGGCGGCGTTGGCGACGCCGGCGCAGTTGACGAGGATACGCTCCTGCCCATGGGCCGCCCGGGCCTTGTCGAACGCGGCGGAGACCTTCTCGTCGCTGGTCACGTCGACTTCGCAGAAGACGCCGCCGATTTCCGCCGCGACCTTTTCGCCCTTGTCGGCGTCGCGGTCGAAGATGGCGACCCTGGCGCCCTTTGAGGCCAGCGCCCGCGCGGTCGCTTCGCCCAGTCCCGACGCGCCGCCGGTGACGACTGCTGCTGTTCCGTCGATTTTCATCTGTCTTTGAGCTCCCAAATTCCGTTCGGGCTGAGCTTGTCGAAGCCCTGCCCTTCCTTTTCGGCGTTAGAGAAAAAAACTGTCCTTCGACAAGCTCAGGACGAACGGTTTCCAGTTAGCCGTCGCTTTTCTCAATCTTAGCCAACACCTCATCGACCTGCACCTGCGCGCCAGCCTTGGCATTCAATTCGGCGACCACGCCGTCGAACGGCGCGACCAGCCCATGCTCCATTTTCATGGCTTCCAGGGTCAGCAAGCGTTGTCCCTTCGCAACCTTTTCACCATGTGAAATTTCGACGCTGGTCACCTTGCCGGGCATTGGCGCGAGGATTGCGCCGTCGCCAGCGGCCGCACCGACATTGCCGCGCGCCGCGCGATCGAATTCATAGGCCTGGCCTTCATAGAATACGACGACGCGCTCGCTGTCGGCGAATCCAGTTACCGCAGCGATTGGTCCATCGTCCGGAGAGACGGCCCGGACTTCGGCTCCGCTGCGCAGCGCCGCCTGCGTGAGGGACGGTGCATTCAGCCGAAATCCAGCGGGCATGGAATCGTCCTCGTCGGACTGCGCCAATGCGACCATTGCCGCGCCGCGCCAGAGGTATTCGTCCGGCTCCGGCGCAGGCACCAGCTGCTCCAGGTGCCGCTCGATAAATCCGGTGTCGATCCGCTCCCTTCCGAAATCCGGATGAAGCAACGCATTAAAGAGGAAGCCGGCATTGGTTCGCACCGGCCACACCTCAATCTCGTCGAGGATGCCGGCCAGCTCGCCAATCGCCTCGGCGCGGTCATCGCCCCAGGCGACCAGCTTAGCGATCATCGGGTCGTAAAAAGGCGAGATGGAGTCGCCTTCTTCGACGCCGGTCTCGATCCGGCCGTCCTCGCCCAGATCGAAATGCTCCAGCCGCCCAACGCTGGGCAGGAATCCCTTGACCGGGTCCTCGGCATAGAGCCGCGCCTCGATCGCCCAGCCGTTGATGCCGAGCTCCTCCTGCTTCCGGGGCAGCTTCTCGCCGCTCGCCACGCGCAGTTGCCATTCGACCAGGTCCTGCCCGGTAATCTCCTCCGTGACGGGATGCTCGACCTGCAGCCGCGTGTTCATTTCCATGAACCAGATGCGGTCGGCCTTGAGGCCTTTTGACGCGTCGGCGATGAACTCGATCGTCCCCGCGCCCTCGTAATTGACCGCCTTGGCCGCGCGCACCGCCGCGCCGCACACCGCTTCGCGGGTCGCCTCGTCCATGCCCGGCGCCGGCGCTTCCTCGATCACCTTCTGGTGCCGCCGCTGCAGCGAACAATCGCGCTCGAACAGGTGGACGACATTGCCGTGACTGTCGCCGAACACCTGCACCTCGATATGGCGCGGCGAGAGAATGTACTTCTCGATCAGCACCCGGTCGTCGCCGAACGAGCTGGCCGCCTCGCGCTTGCAGCTTTCCAGCGCGTCGTCGAAATCCCTGGCGGCATCGACCCGGCGCATGCCCTTGCCGCCCCCGCCCGCGACCGCCTTGATCAGCACCGGATAGCCGATCGCGTCGGCCTCCTTTTTCAGGCGCTTCGGGTCCTGGTCCTCGCCGAGATAGCCGGGCGTCACCGGGACACCGGCGTCGGCCATCAGCTTCTTGGCCGCGTCCTTCAGACCCATCGCGCGGATGCTGTCCGGCTTCGGCCCGACCCAGATCAGCCCGGCCTTCATCACGTCCTCCGCGAAATCGGCGTTCTCGCTCAAGAAACCGTAGCCCGGATGGATCGCCTGCGCCTTCGTCGCCTTGGCCGCGGCGATGATCTTCTCTCCGACCAGATAGCTCTCGCGCGCCGGAGACGGGCCGATGTGCACCGCCTCGTCGGCCATGCGGACATGCAGCGCCTTGGCGTCGGCGTCAGAATAGACCGCGACCGTCCGCACCCCCAACTTCCGCGCGGTGCGGATGATCCGGCAAGCGATCTCGCCGCGGTTGGCAATGAGGAGGGAATTGATCAATCGACCAGGCATCGGCCGCTACTTTCCTGTTCTTGCTGGCTTGCACCGTGGACCGCGCAATAGATGGCCTCCCCAAGCTCGTCGACCGACGGAACCTGGGTTTTCCCGTCGGTTGTTAGGAAGGGATATTCGAGCACCATTTTGTTGCCGTCGACTTCGCTGAGATAGATCGACGCGACATTGGCCTCCGGCGCGTTGATCAGAAACAGCTTGCCCTGGTCCGACGCCTTCGGATCGATCAGCGGCTTGTCCTTCAGTAACCCCTTTGAGCAGGCGCCCTTGTAAGCCTTCGCAAAGTTGGCCTTGGCCTCATCCAACAGCTTCGATTCCAGTTGCGCATTATCCGCCATGGCCAGGGCCGGTGGAGCGCATTGGTCAACGGCCTGTTCGGGAGCGTTCGCGGCCGGGACATTGTCTTTGGACGGCGCAGCTTCTTGTTTGCACGCAGCAAGCGTCAATCCGGCCAACAAAAGGATCGCCGTCCGTCCCATCATCACATCCTGAACACGCCGAAC
>DATJKE010000062.1:0-6577 GCA_035491735.1 Sphingomicrobium sp. | reverse complement strand
CCCATGAACCACCAGAACTGGTCCCAGGCCAGGCCGCCGGAGATGGCCGGCCCGACGGCAAATTGGCCGGCCGAGCCGCCGGCCATGCCGAACATTTGCGTGGCCCCGATCAGCGTTGCCGCCTTGGACGCGGGGAAGTGGGTGGTGGCGATGAAAACCGCGCCGATCAGCGCGAACACGCCGCCGGCGCCCTGCATGAAGCGGCCGATGCTCGCCAGGGTGGGATCGCCGGTCGCGAACAGCAGGGCACCGACCGCAACCGTCGCCGCGCCGAGAGGCACAACCTTGCGCGGGCCGAGCTGGTCCATGGCCACACCCGCCACCAGGCTGAACGGCGCATAGGCGTAGTAGAAGAGGCCGATGAGCGAGGCGATGCCGACCGGCGTTAGGCCAAAGGCGGCCGACATCTCCGGCACCATGACCGCCGGGGCCGAGCGCATCGCATATTGGTAGAAATAGTAGATGGAAGTGATGAGCCAGGCGACCGTCACTGCGCCGAGGGGAGTCGAAGCTGGGCGGGCGGCCTCCTGGCTCATCGGCCCCTGCTCAGCAAAGGACCAGTGACTGTGCGAGGCCTGCTTCCGAGGTCTCCTTGTACTTCGGGTTCATGTCCTTGGCGGTCTCGGCCAGGGCGGTGATCACCGCGTCGATATCGACCCGCCGGTTCGCCGAAATCTCGTTCTTGGCGATGAGATAGCCGGTCCACGACTTGACCGCCCCGAAGGCACAGCGTTCGATGCACGGAATCTGCACGAAACCGGCAACCGGGTCGCAGGTCATGCCGAGGTGGTGCTCGAGCGCCGCGCCGGCAGCGTTGGCCGAGATTTGCGGCGGATCGTCATAGGCCGCGGCGATGGCCGCTCCGCCCATGCCGGACGCGACGCCAATCTCCGCCTGGCAACCGCCTTCCGCTGCCGACAGGGTTGCATTGTGCTTGCAGAGATAGCCGATGATCGCGCCCGCAAGCAGCGCCTCGCGAATCTTCTGGTCCGACTTCTTCGCGCCGTCCGGCCCGAGCGAATAGATGACCGCGGGCATAACGCCGGCAGAACCGCCGGTCGGGGCGGTAATGACGAGGTGCCCGCGCGCATTCTCCTCGGATCCGGCTAGGGCCGCAGCGGACAACACACCGATTCCGCGCCGCGCCGGATTGGCGTCCTTCAACGCGTTCTTGTAGACGTCTCCGGCCTTGGTCTTGAGCTTGATCGGCCCAGGCAAGGTGGCCGTCGGCGCATTGAGGCCGGTTCTGACGGTGGCTCGCATCGCGCCGATGATCTTGTCGAGGAAGGCGTTGATCTCTGCCTCGCTCCGGCCGGTGATCGCCAGCTCATTGGCATAGGCGAGCTGGGCCAGCGTGATATTGTCGCGCTTGGTGTAGTCCAGCACCTCCTTCATCGTCGAATAGGGATATTTCGGCGGGTTCTTTTTGGGCGGCGTGTAGCCCTTCCATTCAATGAAGCCGCCGCCGACCGAATAATATTCCTGCTCCAGAAGCACCTTGTCCCCTGCCAGCAGCTTGGCGGTCATGGTATTGGGATGATGGAAGTCGCCCTTTGGGGCGTCGTAGATGATGTCCTTCAGGGAAACGTTGATCGTCTTGGATCCCAGTTTGACCGGAAAGACCTTGTCCGGATGGACAATCAGGTCGTCGAGGATCGCAGGATCGATGGTCGCCGGCTCATACCCAGCCAGCCCCGCCAGCGCGGCACGTTCGGTGCCATGGCCCTTGCCGGTTGCGCTGAGGCTGCCGAACAGATGAACCTTGAGCGCCGTCGCCTGGGCAAGCTGGTCGGCGGGCAGCTTCGAGGCACGCTGATAAAAGTCGTAAGTGATCCGCATCGGGCCGATCGTGTGGGACGAGGACGGGCCTGGCCCCACTTTGTAGAACTCGTCGACCAAGGTCATCACCGGACCCTTGCTCTTCTTGACGACGTCGAGTGCTGGGTCGACCGGTGCCGAACCCAGCGGCGGGCCGGCCGGCGCCTGGGCGAACAGCGGATTGAGCGTGCCGCCGACGGCGACAATCGCCATCGCCATGGCGCTGCGCATCATGAAACTACGGCGGTCCGACCCTGGGGGAGGTTCGCTATGATCGAGTTCGGGAAGCGCGAAAGCCTCGCTGTCAAAAATCTCGCTGTCCATGTCCTGCCCTCCAACGTTGACACAGGGAGGCGTTTGCCAGCCCCTCAGGCGCCGGAAGCTGAAGCAGCAGCTCCCGAATTCCTCTCTCGAGTGTCGGTGCCAGCAATAAGCTTCGACGGCACGCCGAACATCAGGGGGAACCCTCAAGACCTCGTCGCTTGTTGCTGATGACCCGGGCGGGAGTGACGGAACCAACGATATTTGTGCGGCGCGTCGGGACTTATCCCGATGGTCGGGTTCGGCTCGCTCCCTATGCTCCCGGTTCCATTTCCGAGGCCGATTTCAGGAGGTGCCGATGACCGTGCTTGAGGCAGAGGCCAAGGTCGATCGCCACGGCCATGTGAAATTCCACAACCTGGTGGCGAAGGCGCAGCAGCATGACCCGGTCAAGGTCGCGGTGGCGCACCCCTGCGATCAGGTTTCACTGGAGAGTGCAGTCGCGGCCGCCCAGCTGAAGCTGATCGAACCGATATTGGTCGGACCCGAACAAAGGATCCGCGAGGTTGCGGCAAAGCACGGGATCGACATCAGCCGTTACGAGATCGTCGACGCCGAATATAGCCAGGACTCAGCCGCCAAGGCGGTCGAATTGGTCCGGGAGGGCCGGGCCGGCGCGCTGATGAAGGGCAGCCTCCATACCGACGAACTGATGGGCGCGGTGGTCAAGCGCGAAACCGGCCTCAGGACGTCACGGCGCATCAGCCATTGCTTCGTCATGGACGTGCCTGGCCATGACCAGCCGCTGATCATCACCGACGCGGCGGTCAACATCGCCCCTGACCTGAAGTGCAAGGTCGACATCACCCAAAATGCCATCGACCTGGCCACCGCCCTGGGAGCCAAGGAGGTGCGAGTGGCGATCCTGAGCGCGATGGAGAGCGTCAACCCCGACGTTCCCTCGACCCTGGAGGCGGCCGCGCTGTGCAAAATGGCCGATCGCGGCCAGATCACCGGCGCCGTGCTCGACGGACCGCTGGCGCTCGACAATGCGATCAGCCCCGAGGCGGCGGCAATCAAGAAGATTACGGGGCCGGTCGCGGGCCGGGCCAATGTGCTGGTCGTTCCCGACCTGGAGGCCGGCAACATGCTCGCCAAGAGCCTGTCCTTCCTCGCGGACGCGGACGCCGCCGGGATCGTCCTCGGCGCCAAGGTGCCGGTCATCCTGACCAGCCGAGCCGACGAGGAAACGGCCCGGCTGGCTTCCTGCGCCGTCGCCCAATTGCTGGTTGCGGCGCGAAAGGCGAGCGCGGCGGCTGCGATCCAATAGGCGCCTGCCAGAGCCGGAGCCCGAAACGGAAGGAGTGGCCATGACACGTCAGATCGGCGTCATCAACGCGGGCTCCTCGAGCATAAAATTCGCGATCATCAATGACGACCCCGAGCAGTCGCTGCTGTTTCGCGGCCAGATGGAGAAGATCGGCGTCGGGCCATCGTTGACCGTCGAGGGGCCGGCCGGCGAGAAGCTGATCGAGAAGGAATGGGGCGCGAAGGACATCGACCATCATTCCGGCACCAGGATCATCCTGGAAAGCTGCATCGCGCTGCTGGGCGGCGAGACGATCGAGGGCATCGGCCACCGGGTCGTCCATGGCGGCACGTCATTCGCCGCGCCAACCGTCGTCACCAAGGATGTGGTCGCCTCGTTGAAAGCGCTGTGCCCGCTGGCGCCACTGCACCAGCCGCACAACCTGACCCCGATCGAATCCATCATGGCGGAGGCGCCGCACATCCGGCAGGTCGCCTGCTTCGACACGGCGTTCCACCAGACCCAGCAGCAACTCGCGCAAAACTATGCGCTGCCGCGCGAGCTGACCGAAGCAGGAGTGAAGAGGTACGGCTTCCATGGCCTGTCCTATGAATATGTGAGCGGCAAGCTGCGCGACGTCGCGCCGGACCAGGCCGACGGGCGGATCATCGTCGCGCACCTCGGCAATGGCGCGAGCCTGTGCGCCATGCATCATGGCCGAAGCGTCGCCACCACCATGGGATTTACCGCGGTCGAAGGACTCGTGATGGGAACGCGCTGCGGCTCGATCGATCCGGGCGTCCTCATCTACCTGATGGACGAGCGCGGGATGGATGCGCGCGCCCTGGAAGACCTCATTTACAAGAAGTCGGGACTGCTTGGCGTGTCCGGATTGTCTTCGGACATGCGGACGTTGCGCGGGTCCGACGATCCGAGAGCGCGCGAGGCGATCGACCTGTTCATCTATCGGATCGTCCGGGAAATCGGATCCCTGTCGGCCGCGCTAGGCGGGCTCGACGGCATCGTCTTCACCGGCGGCATCGGCCAGCGAGACACCAAGACGAGGAAGGAAGTGATCGACGGCTGCGGCTGGCTCGGCGCGGCGATCGACGAGCAGCTGAACGCTGCCGGCCAGGGCCGCATCGATGCGACGACATCACGCATACCGGTCTGGGTCCTGCCGACCGACGAGGAGCGGGTGATCGCCCGGCACACCGCCGCGCTGCTGGATCCAACTAGTGAAGCGCGCCCTGCAAGGGCGGAAATACCGGGGTCGCCCGTATCCGGTTGAATCAGCCGTCCCGGCCGGCGAAGACCCGCCGCTCGGGTCCCGGGAGCCCGACCCAATAGCCGAGCTCGCTCAATTCGCTCACCTGCCAGACGCAGAGGTCGGCGGCCTTGCCGGCCTCGATCGTCCCCACTTCATGCGCCAACCCCAGCGCACGCGCGGCGTTGACCGTCATTCCGGCGATCGCCTCCTCTGGCGTAAGGCCGAACAGGGTGCACGCCATGTTCATGACCAGCTGCGGGTTGAGCAGCGGCGAGGTGCCCGGATTGCAGTCGCTGGCGATGGCAATCGGTACCCCGGCGTCGCGCAGCAGCTGCACCGGGGGCTTCTTCTTCTCATTGAGCGCGTAGAAAGCGCCCGGGAGGAGCACCGCGACCGTCCCGGCAGCGGCCATCGCCTTGGCCCCGGCGGCGTCCAAATGCTCGAGATGGTCGGCCGACAGCGCCTTGTAACGGGCGGCGAGCTCGGCGCCCTTCTGGTTCGATAGCTGTTCGGCGTGGAGACGGACCGGCAAGCCATTGGCGCGGGCCGCCGTAAAGACGCGCTCGACCTCGGCCGGGCTGAAAGCGATGGATTCACAGAAAGCGTCGACGCTTGAGGCAACGCCGGCCTTGGCGATCGCGGGAATCATTTCCTCTGCGATCATCTGCACATAGGCTTCGCGCGCCTTGCCCTCCTTCGCCGCGGGGGGAAGCGCGTGGGCGGCGAGCAGCGTCGTGACGATCCGCACCGGCTCATCCCGGCCGATGGCGCGGGCGGCATTCAGGAGCCGCATCTCCGAAGCCGTGTCGAGGCCATAGCCCGACTTGATCTCGATGGTCGTGACGCCGCCGCGCATCAGCGCGTGCAGCCGGCGGCGCGCGGTGTTGCGAAGCTCGTCTGCCGATGCCGCTTTTGTCGCAGCGACGGTCGAGGCAATGCCGCCGCCGGCCCTGGCAATTTCCTCATAGGTCGCGCCGGCGCGGCGCATGGCATGTTCGTTGGCGCGGGTTCCGCCGAACACGAGATGGGTGTGGCAATCCACCAGGCCCGGCGTGATCCAGGCACCGCCACAAGCGACCACTTCTTTCGCCCGAAAACCGGCCATTTCGGCGCGCCTGCCAACACGGACGATCTTGCCGTCATCGATGCCGATCGCCGCATTGGGGAACAGGCCGAGCGGATTGCCTTCTCCCGCGACCATCGTCGCGACATGGCAGTCGGTGATCAGGCGGTCCCACATGAGCCCATGAAATCGCGGGGCGAAGCTGCTAGGTCAAGCGAATGAGCAGCAGCTGGCCCAATCTTTCCGACCTACTCGTCCAACAGGACGCCGGCGCACCGGTCGGGTTGGTTGGCGCGCCGCTGGATGCCGGATCGGTGACGCCCGGCCGTTGCGACCTTGCGCCTGGCCTGCTGCGCGCGACGCTACGGCGGATCGGCCGCTATGATGTCGAAACGGGCCGCGAACTGTCGACTCTGATCGCCGACCATGGCGATGTGCCGATTGCAGGCCTCGCCATCGAGGAAGCGACGCCGTCAATCCTGGCGGCGTGCCAGGCGAGCGTCGCGCGGCACGAACTTACCCTGCTCGTCGGTGGCAATAATGCGGTGACGCGACCAGGCGTGCATGCGCTCGGACTGCCGCTGGGCCAGGTCGGGCTGATCACGCTCGATGCCCATTTCGACATGCGCGACACCAGCCAGGGGCTGGGCAACGGCAATCCGGTGCGGGCGCTGCGCGAGGATGGGCTGCCGGGCGAGAATATCGTCCAGATCGGGCTCGCGCCCTTCGCCAATTCGGCCGAGATGCATCGCGACGCGGTGCAAGGCGGGCATTTGGTGGTGCCGATCGCCGACGTCCGCGCCGAGGGGATCGACCGCGCGATCGGCCGGGCGCTGGATCACCTGCGCCATTGCGA
>DATJKE010000061.1:0-8436 GCA_035491735.1 Sphingomicrobium sp. | reverse complement strand
CTGTGGGCGAAGCAAGAACTGCTCGACGCGATGCCGCCATGGCAGGGTGGCGGGGCAATGATCGATCGGGTGACGTTCGAGAGGACGACCTATCTGCCGGCGCCGTCGCGGTTCGAGGCGGGGACGCCGCACATCACCGGCGCCGTCGGCTTCCACGCGGCGATCGATTGGGTCAACGGGATCGGGCTCGACGCCATCCACGCCCATGAGAGCGCGCTTGTGACCGAAGCGCGCGCGGCGTTGCGCAGCGTGCCAGGAGTTACGTTGTTTGGGCCGGAGGACAGCGCCGGGATCGTCAGCTTCGCTCTCGACGGCGTCCACCCGCACGATATCGGTACGATCCTCGATGATCATGGTGTCGCGGTACGCGCGGGTCACCATTGTGCGCAGCCATTGATGGACTATCTCGGCGTTCCGGCGACGGCACGCGCCAGCTTCGCCGCGCATAGCGACGCAAGCGACATCCAGGCGCTGGTTGAGGGCCTGTACAAGGTAAAGCGGATATTCGGATGACGATGGGCGAAGAGAAAAAAATCGAGGTGGAGGAGGTCAACGGCGTCGACACTCCGCCGCGCGCCCGCGTTAGCACCGAGACCCCGGGCGAGACTTTCGAGCGCAAGCGCGACTATCTTGCCGGGTTCCTCGCCGAGAAGAAGCCGGCGCCTGAAATGGGCGGTCCTGGCGGAGCGCTTCAGGAAGCGGTGATCGAGGCCCTGAAATCGATCTACGATCCCGAAATCCCGGTCGACATCTACGAGCTGGGGCTGATCTACGACGTAGCGATCAGCGAAGATGGCGACGCGGTCGTCACCATGACGCTGACTACGCCGCATTGTCCGGTCGCCGAGTCCATGCCGGGGGAGGTCGAGCTTCGTGTCTTGTCGGTGCCCGGCATTCGCGACGCCGAGGTCAAGCTGGTGTGGGATCCGCCCTGGGACCCGTCGAAGATGAGCGACGAGGCGCGCCTCGAGCTGGGAATGTTGTGATGAACCAAGAACGTAAAGTCCGCGCCCGCCCTGCCGCGATCACCATGACTCCGGCGGCCGAAGCGCGCATCGCCGAGCTGATGGGCAAGGCGCCGGAAGGCGCGATCGGGGTCAAGCTCTCGACCCCGCGCCGCGGCTGCTCGGGCCTCGCTTATTCGGTCGACTATGTGAGCCTCGAAAATGCTTTCGATGAAAAGATCGAAACTCCTGGCGGCACCTTCTACGTCGACGGGGCGTCGATCCTTTATCTGATCGGCAGCACGATGGATTGGCGAGAGGACGATTTCGCCGCGGGCTTCGTGTTCGAAAACCCCAACGCAAAGGGCGCCTGCGGCTGCGGCGAAAGCTTTACCGTCTGACCTAACCAGCGGCGCCGATTGGTGCTATGGCCATCCCTTCACGAACCGCAGCAAGGGGGTGGACCATGCGTGCGCTGTTCCTCGGATTCGCGCTGATCGCCTATGCGATTTTCTTCGCCACATTCCTTTATTTGATCGGCTTCGTCGGCAATCTGGACGTCCTGCCGACAACGGTCGACAAGGGACCGGCCGGCCCGATTGGTGCCGCTGTGATCACCGACGTGGTGCTGGTCGCGCTGTTCGGCCTGCAGCACAGCGTCATGGCCAGGCAGGGTTTCAAGCGCAACTGGACGCGTATCGTCCCCTGGCCGATCGAGCGTAGCGTCTATGTGCTGTTTGCAAGCGCCGCGCTGATCATATTGTTCAGCCTCTGGCGTCCGATCGGCGGAATGGTGTGGGACGTTGCCAATCCGACCGCGCAGGTCATTCTTTGGGCGTTGTTCCTCGCCGGTTGGGGAATCGTGCTGCTGAGCACGTTCCTGATCAATCATTTTGAACTTTTCGGGTTGCAGCAGGCGTGGCTGCACCTGCGCAATCGCGAGCCGGCAAAGCCCGTATTTCACCAGCCGTTATTCTACAAGTGGGTGCGCCACCCGCTCTATCTCGGCTTCTTCCTCGCCTTCTGGTCGACGCCGCACATGAGTTACGGCCACTTGCTGCTCAGCGCTGGCGTGTCGATCTACATGCTGATCGCGATCCGCTACGAAGAACGCGACCTGGTCGACTTGTTCGGCGATCAATATGTCCAGTATCGCGCCAGGGTCGGGATGCTGATTCCGGGCCTCGGCAGGCGCTCGTAAACCCGATCAGAAGCCGAGGCTGTAGCGGATCGCCGCGCCCATGTCTGGGTCGGCCGAGGCGATATGCCCTGGCTGCCGCCGCGCATAGAGGTTCGCGCCGAGCCAGCCGCGGCCGAGGGCCGTTGAGTAGCTAAGCTCGGCATCGACTTCTCGGCCGGACGGAGTGAAGCTCAGCCGTTCGAGCGTGCGGCTCTCGGTTTCCGTCGAATAATCGTAGCTGGTCGGCAGCATCATCGAAATGCCGCCGTTTTCGACTCGCAGCGGCTGGGCAATCCGGAAGCCGAGCCGGTCGCGCGATCCGAACAGGCCATATTTGCTTAGATCAAATGAGTAGGCGCCGGTCCGGAAATTGCCGCCGGCGAAATCGGTCCAGCCGCGCCGGCCCATCAGCGTTGCCGCCCAGCCATTGCCAAGATCCTGGCGTCCCTCAAAGTCGAGGAACAGGCTGGTCGCCCCGCCGCCGCCGAATACATTGCCGAGGCGGCCACCGAGCAGGCTGCGCTGCTCGTCGAGGCGGCTCATTCCAAACGAGGCCCAGGTGCCTGAACCGAAGCGGCGGTCGAGGGTCATGCTAGTCCAATTGTAGGGCCGGTCGGCCTCCCAACCTTGCCGTTGTTGCCACACCCGGCCCTGCTCAGCCGCGACGGTCAGGCCGGCGAAGCCAAGATCGCGCCTGATCGCCAGGCTCGATCCCCGCCGCGCCTGGAAACCGGGGTCGCCACTGATGTCGCGGGCAATAAGGAAGGCGCCACCTTCGGCATCGGTCAGTTGCCGCTCGATGGCCTTCGCGCCTTCGGAGAATCCGAACGCGGCCTTGGTCTTGCTGTCGAGACGGGCAAGCGCAGTACCAGCGACAAGGCGGGACTGGCGGGCATCCTCCGGTCCGATGCCGAGGCGGCTGACGTCGATGATACCCGCCGAGAGGGGGCGTTCAGCCACGCTCATCGCGACCGACACCGCTCCGGCCTGGATCGCGGAGCCACGGACGTGGCCCGTCAGCGCGCGTTCGAGCGGCAGCCGGCCTTCGGCCTGGTGCAGGCCCTTGGCGAGGTCGATCGCGAACGCGCGGCTGTAACCATCAAGGATGATTGCCCCCATCGATCCTTTGGCGCCGCCATCGCCGGCTGCTTCCGGCAATCCGCCCGATGCAGCAGCAGTGGTGACAACCGTCTCGGTCCCCGCAAGGCTGGTCGTTCCGACCGGCTGGAAGGCGCGCTCAAGGTTTAGGCGACCCTGGCCGTAAATGGGATCGTCGCCCGGGGCCCCGAGATCGTCTGCTGTGTCGAACAGCAGGCTGACGATCTGCGCCGCCGTCAGATTCGGAAATGCCTGAGCGATCAGCGCAATCGAGCCGGTGATGATCGGTGCGGAGAAGCTGGTGCCAGAATAGAGTACGCCCGCGCCGGTATTGTCGACCGTCCGAACCCGAACGCCCAATGCTCCCAGATACCAATTCTGACCCTGGCCAGCGCGGTTCGAAAAACTGGCAAGCTGGCTGGGATTCGTGTCGAGCGCGCCGGCGATGATCACCTGGCCGGGGAACTGCTGCGCCGGGACGAGGGCGAACGGGTCGGCGTTGTTGCCCTTGAGCGGATCCTCGCCGTCGTTGCCGGCGGAAATAACCAGAATGATGCCGGCGCTCACCGCCCGCTGCATCGCCAGGAGCAGGGAATTGCCCGGCGCTTCGCCACCCAACGACAAGTTGATCACCTTGGCGCCCGCAATCCGTGCGGCATCAATGCCCTGAGAAAGAGCGCCGTCGAAGAATTCACAGCCATCGCCCGACGGAGCGGTGCAACTGCCCGGACTGTCGGCCCGGAACGACAGGATCGTCGCGTCAAAGGCAATCCCAACGTTTTGCAGATCGTTGCGAGCGGCGGCAGCGGTTGCCGTAACTGCCGTCCCGTGGCCATCCTCGTCGGCTAGCGGCCGGTTGCTGGCAACGTCGCGGCTGGCCGGGTCAATCCGGCCACTAAATTCGGCAAGCGACGGGTTGATGCCGCTGTCGACCACGGCAAGCTTGATGCCCTGGCCGGTCGCGCCGTCCTCCCAGGCGTGAATTGCGCCCGAGCTCACGGCGGCGTTGGAACGCTGATATTCGGTCGTGTTGAATCCGGTGCCTGGCGTCGGAGTGGGGGTCGGCGTCGGAGTGGGGGTCGGTGTCGGCGTCGGGGTAGGCGTCGGAGTCGGAGTGATCGCCGGAGGAGGCGTCGAGCCGATACCACCGCTCCCGCCGCCCCCTCCGCACGCGGAAAGACCAAGCATGAGAGCGCAAGCCGTCGACGACAAGAACCGGTTACTCATTGACACTTCCCCGACAAGCCGTTGGAACTTAACGGATTTCCCGTATGCGCTTATGGTTAATAAAAGCTTTCATTTTGCTGAAGGCATCAAGCTGGTTAGATGCAAAGACCAAATGAACCCGCGCTTCGTGCCCATCTTCTCGTCCATCACCGACTGGATCTTCGACCTCGATAATTGCCTTTACCCCGCGTCGACCGGCCTGTTCGAATTGATCGATGAGCGCATGGGCGCCTTCATACAACGATTGCTAGGGGTCGATTCAGCCGAAGCCAAGCGGGTTCAGAAGGCGCACTTCCACGAACATGGGACCACGCTGGCGGGTCTGATGCGCGAACATCAGGTCGATCCGCACCTATTCTTGAAAGATGTCCACGCGATCCCGCTCGACCGGGTGACGCGAGATGACCGTTTGGCGCGGAATCTGGGCCGTTTGCCGGGCCGCAAGCTGATCTTCACCAACGCCGACGAACCCTATGCGCGCCGAGTTCTCGAAGCGCTCGGGATAAGTGAGCATTTCGCGGAGCTTCACGACATCCATGCTGCCGAGCTTCAGCCCAAGCCTAATGAACATGGCTACCGGCGGCTTCTCGACCGGTTCGATATCGATGCGCGCCGGGCAGCGATGATCGAGGATATGGCGCAGAACCTCAAACCGGCAAAATCGCTGGGAATGACGACGGTATGGGTCGACAACGGATCGGAACGCGGCAATCACGCCCACCACCCTGACTTTATCGACCTCACCATAAGCGATGTGGGCGAATGGCTTGAGGAAATGCTTGGAGAAAACGAATGACCGCCACGGCCGCCGACCTGCAATTGACCATCGAGGAGGCGTGGGAGCGGCGGGACTCGATCGATCCGACGGATGGTGCGCTGAAGGAGGCGGTCGAAGCCGCCATACTCCGCCTCGATAGCGGCGAGGAGCGCGTGGCCGAAAAGACCGATGGCCAGTGGCGAGTCAACCAGTGGCTGAAAAAGGCTGTGCTGCTGAGCTTCCGCCTCAATCCGATGGAAGCCATCCCAGGCGGGCCAGGCGGAGCGCCATGGTGGGACAAGGTGCCGTCAAAGTTCTTTGGCTGGACCGCCGACAGTTTTGCCAAGGCCGGTTTTCGCGCCGTCCCCGGGGCGATCGTCCGCCGCGGCGCCTATATCGCCCCGGGCGCGGTGCTGATGCCCAGCTTCGTCAATCTCGGCGCTTATGTCGGCGAGGGGTCGATGGTCGACACATGGGCAACGGTCGGCAGCTGCGCGCAGATCGGACGAAACGTCCATATTTCCGGCGGCGCGGGGATTGGGGGCGTGCTCGAGCCGCTCCAGGCCGGTCCGGTGATCATCGAGGACAATTGCTTCGTCGGCGCCCGCTCCGAAGTGGCCGAAGGCGTCATTGTCGAGGAAGGCGCTGTCCTGTCGATGGGCGTGTTCCTCGGCGCCTCGACCAAGATCGTCGATCGTACCAGCGGCGAGGTGATGTACGGACGGGTGCCGGCCTATTCGGTTGTCGTCCCCGGAACGCTGCCGAGCGACAAGGGAGGCCCGGCACTTGCCTGCGCGGTGATCGTCAAGCGGGTCGATGAAAGAACCCGTTCGAAAACCTCGATCAACGAGCTCCTGCGCGACTAGTCAATAAGCCATGCTTATTGCCCTCGGCCCGACTTTGGTTGGGCTGCCCAGAGAGATGTCCCTACATGCCATAAGGCAAAAGGAGTTTGCCGATGGCTACGCTCAGCAAGGAACTGTTTGATCGCAAGGCTCGGGACGCAAAGTCCGTGGCTACCGGTTACGCCCTGCCGATGATCAACCAGCAAATGACCGGCCGCGAATGGCTGACCCTGCTGATCCTGGCGGTCATCTGGGGCGGCGCCTTCATGTTCATTGGCGTGGCGGTCCACCTTGTCCATCCGCTGACCTATGTGTGGCTGCGGCTGACGATCGCCGCCGGCGGCATGTTCCTGTTTTTGAAACTCAAGGGCGAGCGGCTCAATCTGCCGCGCGAGGTGTGGGGATCGATCCTGCTGCTGGCGCTGCTCAACAATGCCCTGCCGTTCACGCTGTTCGGCTGGGGCCAGACCCATATCGCCAGCGGGCTCGCCTCGATCCTCAACGCGACCACGCCGATCTGGGGCGTGCTGGTCGCCCACTTCTTCACCGCCGACGAGCGGATGACGCCGCGCAAGATCGCCGGCGTCGTACTCGGATTCGCCGGCGTAGCGACGATGATCGGGCCAATGCTGCTGACCAATATCGGCACCGATGCGCTGGCTCAGCTGGCGTGCATTGTGGCTGCGCTGTGCTACGCCTTTGCCGCGGTCTGGGCTCGGCGGTTCCGTCGCATGGGCATTGCTCCGATGTCGGTGACCACCGGCCAGCTAACGGCAGGCGCGCTGATGATGTTGCCGCTGGCGCTGCTGATCGATCAGCCCTGGACCAAGCCGCTGCCGCCGCTCACGGCCTGGGGCGCGATCGTCGCGCTGGCGCTGCTCTGCACAGCCTTCGGCTACGTTCTCTATTTCCGGCTCATCGAGACAGCCGGCGCGACCAACGCGCTGCTGGTGACCTTGCTGGTGCCGCCGTTCGCCATATTGTTCGGCAGCCTGTTTCTCAATGAGGTGCTGGCCCCGCAGGATTTCGTCGGCCTGGCCCTGATCGCACTGGGCCTGGCCGCCATCGACGGCCGCTTGCTCAGGCTGCTTTCGGCGAGGTCAGTTCGGCAAGCAGCTTAGTGGCTTCCTGGCTGGTCCAGTCCAGATCGCCGACATAGCGCCACACTTCCTTGCCTGCGGCGTCGTAAAGGATGGTGGTCGGCATGACCTGTACGCCGAGCGCCGCCGTCAGCTTCATGTCCGGGTCGTGATAGGCCGCGAATCGGCCGATGTCGCGCTCGCCAAGGAAAGCATCCACGGAGCCCTGGGGCGCCATGTCCTGGCTGATGGCGATGATGCCCAGCTTGCCCTCATCGGCCTGTGCGCGCTCGAGCTGCTGAAGGGTCGGCAGCTCCTTGATGCATGGCGCGCACCAGCTAGCCCACAGATTGACCAGCACCGGCGTCCCCTTGAACTTGGCAAGGTCGAACTGGCCGCCATCGGGATTGTTGAATTTCACGGTCGGTGCAGGTTCGCCCTTGTGACTGCGGTCCAGCCCCTTGGCGTCCTCGGTTTCCGTTGCGGGTGCTTGAGGCGCATCCGCCTTTTGCCTATCGCAACTCACGACGAACGGGGCCGCAACGGCCAGCAGGAGGGTGACAATCAGCCGCACGGGTGACTCCAATCAAATGTGGGGTGGGCGTTTCGCAGGCGGCCCAGCCGCGGTCATGCGTGAGATAAATGCCTCGATCGCTGTCGACAAGCGATTGTGGCGCGAGGACATAGCCGCCAGCCGCGCCCATGCCGCCATGCTCGGCAAGCAGGGGATATTGTCGGCCGAAGATGCCGCAGCGATCGATGAGGGGCTCTGCAAGGTCGCGGCCGAAGTCGAGGCGGGACAACTCCATGAGGATCCGGCGCTCGAAGACATTCACATGCATGTCGAGCACCGCCTGTCCGAGCTGATCGGTGATTCGGCGGGAAGGCTGCACACTGCGCGGTCGCGCAACGACCAAGTGGCGACCGATTTCCGGCTGTTCGTGCGACGTTCAATGGATACGGCCATTCAGCGCATCGACGCGCTTGAATCCGCCCTGCTGTCTCGCGCCGAGCAGCATGCAGCCGACGTCATGCCGGGCTTCACCCACCTCCAGTCCGGCCAGCCGGTCACGCTCGGCCATCATCTGCTCGCTTATCGCGAAATGCTGGTCCGCGACCGCAGCCGCTTCGCCGATGCCCGGGCCCGGATGAACCAGTCTCCGCTGGGCAGCGCCGCGCTGGCCGGCACCGGCTTCCCGATCGACCGCGATGAGACGGCTGCAGCGCTGGGTTTCGACCGGCCAACGGCGAACAGCATCGATGCGGTCAGCGACCGCGACTTCGTGGTCGATTATCTCCATGCCGC
>DATJKE010000060.1:0-18101 GCA_035491735.1 Sphingomicrobium sp. | reverse complement strand
GCGCCGAACTTCACCGAGCGCTTCGAGCCGAGGTAGCGGTCGGCCATCAGGCCGCCGATCAGCGGGGTGAGGTATACCAGCGCAGTGAACCCGCCGTAGAGCCCGTTGGTGGTGTTGTCGGAAAAGAGGAAATGCTTGGTGAGGTAGAGCGTCAGCAGGGCGCGCATGCCGTAATAGCCGAACCGCTCCCACATCTCGGTGGTGAATAGCCGCGCCAGCTGCCGCGGGTGGCCGAACCATTCGTCCTTCCTGGCTGGATTCTCGTGGCTAATATCCGGCTCGCGCGGATTATCCGCGGTCGGCGTGTCCACCATCTTGCACTCTCCCCTAGGAACTATTGCAGGCCGTCGGTTGCGGCCGATTGGATTTGGGCGGCACCCTAGCGAGCAAAACGCACTTGTGAAGCCGATTGTTGCCAACGGGTTGCGCCGTTATGCGAGTGGCATGACCCTGAATGATACTTCTTCCGCCCTTTCGCTGCTCAAGACTCGCCGCTCCGGAAAGCCGCGCGAACTGGTCGCTCCAGGTCCGACGGAAGCCGAACTCGACCAGATTCTCAATATTGCGGTCCGTGCTCCCGATCATGGCAAGCTGTCGCCATGGCGATTTGTGATTGTCGGCCGGGATCAGCGGCAGGCATTGGCCGAGCTGCTGCATTTCGCTTTACGGGAACATGACCCCGAAGCTGCCGATGCGCATTATGCCAAGGAATTGGAGTTTGCTCACCAGGCGCCGGTAATGATCGTCCTGGTCTCGGCGCCCGTCCGCGATCACAAGATTCCCGTGTGGGAGCAGGAACTCTCATGCGGCGCAGTCGGCATGAACATCCTGCACGCGGCGACCGCTCTCGGCTTTGTCGGTGGCTGGATTACGGGTTGGCGAGCCTATTCCGAACGCGTCCGGCGGGCATTCTGTGGGGAAGGCGAACGGATAGCGGGCTTCATTTTCCTTGGCACACCGAACAGCCCGCTCGAGGAACGTGCGCGCCCGGATATTGATCAGCTTGCTCGCCCGTGGGAACCCTCCCAAAATGAATAGGATGTGCCAGCGAATCTGACACTTCTTTCAAATCCAGCAGCTTGAACTTCCTGCGCTTTGCTGTATTGTGACACCATGACGCTTCGTTCCTCCCACGAAAAGCCGGTTTACGTTCGCCTCAGGGAAGTAATCGCAGACGGGATCCTGGCGGGTCAGTTTACCGATGGCGACCCCCTGCCGTCGGTCAGGGCACTTGCTGCCGAACAAGGCGCCAATCCGCTCACTGTCGCCAAGGCCTATCAAGGATTTCAGGACGAAGGCTTTGTCATCGTCAAGCGCGGCGTCGGGATGTTTGTCGCGCCGGGTGCCGCGGCCCGGCTGCGCAACGTGCAGCGCGACGATTTTATCGAACATGAGTGGCCGGAGATCCGCGATCGCATGTCGCGGCTTGGTATCGACCTGTCAGACCTGCTCGCGCGCGCCTAGGCGAGCGCTTCCGCCGCAATCGAATAGAGCTGCGCAGCTCCTGCCTCAGCGGCAGCGCCAAGTCCCAGAGCTTCGGGCACGACGTTGGCCAGGAAAAACTCGGCCGCGGCGCGGGTACGCTCGTCGGCGCCCTGGCTAAATGCCATGCGCTCGACCAGCCAGCCTGCAGTCATGACCGCGCACATAGTGAGAAACGGATAACTTCCGGCCAGGCGGTCATCGAGCGCAGAAGATCGTAAAGTGGCCGCCGCAACCTCGACCGCATCGGTCAACGCGATCAGGCGCATGTCATTTGTCTCCGCCTCAATGTCGGCAATGAGGCCATCGAACGCTAGCCCGCCGTCGAGGCCGAGCTTGCGCCCGACCAAATCGGCGGCCTGGATGCCGTTGGTACCTTCGTAGATCGATGCAATCCGGGCATCGCGCAGATGCTGGGCAGCGCCCGTTTCCTCGATATAGCCCATGCCGCCATGAACCTGGATGCCGAGATTGGCGACTTCAATTCCGACGTCGGTGCACCAGGCCTTGACCAAAGGCGTCAGCACTTCGGCGCGCAACCCCGCCCCGGAATCACCCTTTGCAGCCCGGTCGACCTGACCGAACGCGCAATAGGCCAGCGCGCGGGCGCCCATCGTCAGAGCACGCATTCTCATCAGCATTCGCCGTACGTCGGGGTGCTCCGCGATCGGCACCGGCAGGCGGTTGCGCTGACCCTGCTTCCGCTCGATCGCATAAGCCACCGCGCGCTGGGTAGCGCGCTCAGCAATGCCGACGCCCTGCAGGCCGACATTGAGCCGCGCATTGTTCATCATGGTGAACATCGCAGCCATCCCGCCATTCTCGGGCCCGATCAGCCAGCCGACAGCGCCGCCATGGTCGCCATAGCTCATCACGCAGGTCGGTGACGCGTGGATCCCGAGCTTATGCTCGATCGACACGCACCGAAGGTCATTGGGGCTGCCGTCGGGAAGCAGTTTGGGGACCAGGAACAGGGAAATGCCGCGCGTTCCTTCCGGTGCCCCTTGAGTGCGGGCCAGGACCATGTGGATGATCTGATCGCTGAGGTCGTGATCGCCATAAGTGATGAAGATTTTGGTCCCTGTAAGCCTCCAGCTGCCGTCGCCGACCGGCTCGGCGCGAGTCTTGAGCGCCCCGACGTCGCTGCCCGCTTGGGACTCGGTAAGATTCATGGTAGCGGGCCACGCTCCAGATACGATCTTCGGCAGATAGTCCCGCTTCAATTCGTCCGATCCATGGCGCTCGATCGCTTCGATCGCGCCCATGGAAAGCATGGGACACAGCGCGAATCCGACGTTGGCAGCATTGAGATTGTCCATCATCGCCGCCGACAAGACGAAGGGCAGCCCCTGCCCGCCATGTTCCTCAGGGGCGGCGAGGCTCATCCACCCTCCTTCGACGAAGCTGGCCCAAGCCTGCCGGAATCCGGGAGGCATGGTCACAATGCCATTGTCCCAGCGCGCTCCGATCGTGTCACCGGCCCTAAGCAGTGGCGCAAACTCGCCTTCCGCCAGCGCGGCGGCACCCTCCAGCACGGCATCAACCATTTCGGCATCGGGGCCTCCGTCAAGTTCGCTGACCTGTGCGACGGCATTGAGCGCGAGCCGTTGCTCCGAGACGGGTGCGGTGTAACTCATGACGGTCCCTTGATGATGTTGCCCTGGGGCTATAGCGGGCGGCCCATGGTGCAAACAACCGAGGTCCTACCCTTAGGTGACGATGCGATCGCCCAAGCCGCCCGGTTGGTGCTGGCCGGCGAGCCGGTCGCCGTGCCGACGGAGACGGTATACGGACTAGCCGCCGACGCCACCAATGCCGAGGCAGTGGCGCGGATCTATGCCGCCAAGGGGCGACCCAGCTTCAACCCGTTGATCGTCCATGTTCCCGATCTTGCGGCGGCCGAAGCAATCGGGTGCTTCGATGGAATGGCCAAGGCCCTGGCTGCCAAGCATTGGCCAGGCCCGCTAACGATTGTCGTTCCGCTTCGGGAAGACGCCGGAATAGCCTCGATCGTGACCGCCGGGCTACCGACGATCGCAGTTCGTGTGCCCGCGCATCCCGCGATGCGCGCCCTGCTCAAAGCCTGCGGCCGACCACTCGCGGCCCCTTCGGCCAATGCCAGCGGCCGGATCAGCCCGACCCGGGCCAGCCATGTGCTGGAATCGCTCGGCGGCCGGATAGCGCTGGTGATCGATGGCGGCACTGCCCCGCGAGGCATTGAATCGACCATAATCGCAGTCACCAAAGGCAATTTGCGCCTTCTCCGCCGCGGGCCGATCGAGGTTGACGGCGCGCGGGAGGCCGTAACCGCGGCGATCGAATCTCCCGGCCAGTTGGCCAGCCATTATGCGCCGAATAAACCCCTCCGGCTTGAAGCAAGTGAAGCCAGGCAAGGAGAGTTCCTCATTGGATTTGGCCCGGTGAAGGGCAACTTGTCGCTGAGTGAAGCCGGCGACGCGGTCGAGGCGGCCACGCGCCTGTTTGACCTGCTTCACCTGGCTGACGCCGCGCCGGAACCCAGGATTGCCGTCGCGCCCATCCCCGGCACCGGCATTGCCGCCGCCATTCGGGACAGGTTGAAGCGAGCTGCGGCGACGAAGTGAAATAAGTTGTCGCCGCGCCCAAACCCCTCTTGCGAAAGTCGAAAAGGTTGGGCAACTGCCTGACAAAAGGGGGAATCATTAAGATGATGCGTAGTTGGTTACGCGGTCTCGCTGTGGCCGCAATGTTGCTTGTCTCGATGCCGGTGGCAGCTCAAGAGAAAACTGGATCCAAGCCTGGATTCACATTGAGGCCAGGGACGGCCCGCATCGCCCTAATGCGCCCATCCATTCGCGTAGGAAGCCAGTCGACTGGCGGCATGTTCGAACCCAATGCTGATTGGACCGCGCAGGCTCGCGAAAATCTCGCCCGCGCGCTGAACAACATCCAGGCCGGCCTCGGCAATCAAGTCATTGTTTACGATGAAAGCACGACCGGTGAGGGAGCGCTTGCCGCCCAATATGGAAACCTCTTCGGCGCCGTTTCCGAGTCTGTCATCGAATATCAATTTTTTGTCGGAAACCGGCTCGAGACCAAGAAGCGCAAGAACACCTTTGAGTGGAGTGTCGGGCCAGGTCTCGCGAACCTCAAGTCGCTCCAGAACGCCGATTATGCGCTCTTTATCAATACTAACGACGCCTATGGTTCGACCGGGCGCAAGGCTTTGCAGATATTTGCTGCCATGGGCGGGATCGCAGTTACTTCCGGTATCCACGTGGGCCACGCAGGACTGGTCGATCTAAAGACGGGTGAACTGGTTTGGCTGAACGCCGATCGCCAGATGGGTGGAGACGTGCGTACGCCCGAGGGCGCGGTTAAGCGTGTCACGCAATTGCTGGAGGGTTTTCCGGGCAAGCCTGGCGCAGCGCAATCGTCGGGTAAGTAAGCATGCGAAGGTTTCTCTTAGCGGGCGCATTGGCAACCGCGACTCTTGGCCACTCGCTGGCTGCACAGTCGCAGTCAACGCCACTTCCATCCTTCTCGCCAGCGTATCAGCCGACTTCTGTGGATGAGCGCGGCATGTGGATGGAGGCCGACGAAGACGAAAGACGGTTGCGTGACTCTCCCCTCGTCCTCCGCGATGAAGCACTCAATGCGTATGTACGCAGGGTTTTGTGCACGACCGTTGGCGATAACCGCTGCAAGGGTGTTCGCGTCTATATTGTCGAAGTACCAGCGTTTAATGCTAGCATGGAAGCCAACGGCACCATGAGGGTCTGGTCTGGACTGCTACTCCGAGTCCAGAATGAAGCCGAACTCGGGGCGGTCCTTGGGCATGAATTTGCGCATTATGAACTTCGGCACTCCTTAAGTGCTTTCAAGAGGGCCCGCACCGCTACCGACATTATGAGCTGGGCTGCCGTCCTTGGCGGCCTGGCCGGCGTCAACACATCCTTGCTACAATGGTCGGTGATCGGCTCATTCTACAGATTTAATCGCGAGCAGGAGGAAGGGGCCGATCTGTTGAGTCTCAAATATCTCGCAAGCTCGCCCTACTCTGCGGCGGCTGCCGCCAACCTCTGGCAGCACATAATGTCTGAGCATGACGCAACCCGGGTCGGGAGGAAACGGAAGCCGCACCAGCGTTATTCTGCCGGTTTCTTCGATACCCATCCAACAGAACTAAACCGGGCAACTTATTTGAAGGAGGCAGCAGCGAAAACCGGAGATAGCTCCAATGAATTGGCCGCTAACGGATATCGCACTGCGATGGCGAACTATTTGCCGAGATTCCTGGAAGCTCAGATCAAGCTAAACGATTTCGGCGGGACGGAATATTTGCTGGGTCAATTGGCATCCGCGAATGGCTGGACGGGCGATCTGCTTTATGCCCGTGGCGAACTCTACCGCACGCGGGGCAATCCTAGGGACTTGGTGTCGGCAGCACAGTTCTATGGTGACGCGATCAAGGCCGGATACACCGCCCCCGAAGCCCGCCGTGGCCTGGGGTTGTCGCTGCTTCGGAGCGGCCAAATGACGGACGGTAAGGCCGCTCTCGACGAATATCTTCGCCTCAGGCCCGACGCGTCAGACGCCAAAGCCATCTCCGCCCTTATGGCAAACTAGGAATATCGAATGAAGAAGCTTTCCATCCTCATCGCTCTGTCGATCGGCGCAACTGCGGCAACCGCAATGGCGAACTCTCTGGTCTCACCGGGGCCGCGTGAAAAAATTGCGCGATCCACCTTGGCTGCCGTTCCGGCATATGAATGGAACAAGCTCAGTCGTCGCGGCGGCAAGTTCGTCGAAATCTGGACTATCGATGGCGACGAACTGAACAAGGTCGCCTTCTATGGCGGGATCCCGGTCGGCGAACCATTGTTCCGCGAGGCTGACAAGAAGGAGGCGCCACTCCCGCGAGTAACCTCCAACATGCTCATCACCGACATCCCACCCCTGCTGGAAAGTAGCTATCGGATCCAACTCGGCACATCCCAAATGACGATCGACAGCCAGGAGCCAACGCTGGTTGCCGGCCGTAAGGGCATCAAGTTCACCTACAGCTTCGTACGTCGCGATGACGAAGTGCAGCGCAAGGGCGAGGCCGTCGGTGCGGTAGTGGGCAACAGGTTATACCTTGTGACTTACGAGGCCCCGGCCATCCACTTCTTCGAGAAGGATGTGGAGAAGTTCCGGCAGCTGGTCACGACGCTCAAAATCTAGGCAACCTACGCCGTCGCTCCAGCACTCTTCGCCTTTGCCTGGAAGCTCTTGCGGAGCTTCGCGAGCTTGGGCGGAATAACGGCGATGCAATAGGCATTGCTTTGGCCCTCACCGGCCCAATAGTCCTGGTGATAGTCCTCTGCCGGATACCATTCGCCCAGCTGCTCGATGGTGGTCACCACCTTTCCGCCATTCGCCTCATTGGCGCGGGCAATCGCAGCCATGGCAGCCTCGCGCTGGTCATCGTCGGCGGGAAAAATCGCGGAGCGATACTGCGTACCGACGTCATTGCCCTGGCGATTGAGCTGGGTCGGATCATGGATCGCGAAGAAAATATCGAGCAGATCGTCGTAGCTCAATTGATCGGAGTCGAAGGTGACCCGGATCGCTTCGGCATGACCGGTGTCACCGCCGCAAACCTGCTTGTAAGTCGGATTGCTGATATGCCCGCCGGTATAGCCGCTTTCGACCGACTTCACGCCAACGACGTCGAGGAAAACGGCCTCGGTGCACCAGAAACACCCGCCCGCCAGTACTGCAATCTGCTCGGTCATTGCCCGCGCTCCCATTGAGGATGAGAGCGGGAGATATGCAGCCCGGGAGGCGCGTTCAACCGATCAGCTGTTTTTGATTGCCGCCTTGAGCGTAGCCATTTCGAGGCGCTTGCCGACCCATTCGGCCAGTTCTTCGAACTTCAGAGGCTGGTCGAATACGATGCCTGCCTTGCGATCGGCAAACCAGCGGATTTCCCCGCGAATCGGCCGCAGGCTTTCGACCACCACCACGACCTTTTTGCCCAGGCAATATTCTTCGATCGGCTCGACCTTCATCCCCCCGAGCGAAATGTCGTGCACGTCGACCGTGTAATAGCTGTTTTCCAGCTTCACATTGGCCTTGCAGTTGACCTCCAGCCGAGGCGGGCGCGGGCGGAAGCCATGGCGAGGCTTGCGGCCGGCGAGCAGTTCACCGAGGTCAATATTCTGGTCGAATTTGAAGCCGGCGGTTCCGTCGCGGATCCAGACCACGGTCGACTCGATCCGTTGCGAGGAAAGTTCGATCCGCACCGAGTCGCCAACGGTCACGGAATGACCAACCTCCGCCATCAGGCCGCCGGCCGAAACGTTGCGGACACGGATCAGCTGCTCGCGCTCGCTACCGTCAGTCAGCTTGGCAACCCGAAGCATGGCGATTAGCCGCTCGTCGGTCCGGCGCTCCGACGGCCTTGGCACGGCGGTGCTTAGCGAAAATGTGGTCGACTCGAAGGCGATATCGTCTTCGCCCAGCGGACGCTGGGTTTGCTTACGCCGGATGAGTGAACCAAACATGCGAAGGCTTCTCCCGAAGCGAAGGAAAATCGCGTCAAAGCGGGACATTAGCTGTATTGAGGTTAAAATCCCGTTTCACGCGTTTGACGCCTGCCCCCAAAACTGATGTGTTCTATGTTCCTCGGGGGCGAGAGAGCGTGGGAGATCGTCTTTAATGGCGTTGCCGAGGCTGCTGCTGATCGACGACGAGCCGGCTCTGGCCGCATTTGTGGCAAAGGCTGCCGACATGTGCGGGTTCGAGCCAGTGATTGCGGACCATGACGCAGAGTTCAAGGAAAGCTTCCAGGGCCACCGTCCACAAATGGTAGCGCTCGACCTCGGCATGCCGGGCATGGACGGAGTCGAACTGCTCCGCTTCCTGGCAGCTGAAAGCTTCGAAGAGCCGGTTCTGATTATCTCCGGATTCGACCGGCGGGTGCTCGACAGCGCCTTCCGCCTCGGTGAAGCGCTGGGCCTTCTGATGGTCGGGCCGCTTGAAAAACCCGCCCGGCTTGAAGAGCTTGAGGAAATCCTCAACCAAGTCAGATCCTCGCTGGTGCCATGATTTCCCAAGCGGACCTCGGCATGCTCGACGGGCTCGAGCGGGCCCTGATCAACAGCCGACTACGAATGGCCTATCAGCCGAAGATTTCATTGTCTGACGGACGCCTGCGCCGGGTCGAAGCGCTGGTCCGGTGGGACGACCCCGAACTTGGGGCGATTTCCCCCGCGCGATTTGTCCCGCTGGCCGAGAAGCATGGGCTGATCGACGAACTGACCCAATGGGGCCTGAGGACCACGCTCCGCCAGTGGTTGACCTGGCGCGAGCAGGGGCTCGACACCTGCCTTGCATTCAATATCTCCGCGCTTAGCCTCGATCAGCTCGACTTTCCCGACCTTGTCGAGCGGATGTGCCGCGCTCTCGAAGTGCCGACCGACCGGCTGGTGCTTGAGCTGACCGAGGGGGCGACCCAGCCGCTGGTCAAGCTGATGGACACGCTGACCCGCTTCCGGATCAAGGGCATCGGCCTCGCCATCGACGATTTCGGCGTTGGCTATTCAACCCTGATGCAACTCAGGCAACTGCCATTCACCGAGATCAAGATCGACCGCTTCTTCGTGGATGATGCGCCGACCTCAAAAGACAGCGCGCTGATCGTCAAAAGCATCATCGACCTGGCCCATGGCCTTGGCCTGACGGTGACAGCTGAAGGCATCGAGACCGAGCAACAACTGATCCTGCTCCGCGACCTGGGCTGCGACGTGGCCCAAGGCTATTTCGTAGCGGAGCCACTACCACCCGACCAGTTGATCCCTTGGCTCGACCAGTTCGAGGAACGCTGGCACCAACTGATCCGGCACGAGCCGCAACTGCCGTTTCGAGTACCGCGCCGCTACATGGGTTGATCTGACAGCTAGGCGCCGAACTCGATGCCCTGGGCCAATGGCAGATCGTCACCGTAGTTAATGGTGTTGGTCGAGCGGCGCATATAGGCGCGCCAACTGTCCGACCCACTTTCGCGACCTCCTCCGGTTTCCTTCTCACCGCCGAAGGCTCCGCCGATCTCAGCGCCAGAGGTTCCGATGTTGACATTGGCGATGCCGCAATCGGATCCAGCAGCGGATTGGAAGAACTCGGCTTCCCTAAGGTCATTGGTGAAGATCGATGAGCTAAGTCCTTGAACTACAGAATTATTCAATTCGATCGCTTGTTGGATCGTTGCGTATCGAAGGACATGGAGGATCGGCGCGAAGGTTTCCTGCAACACCATTCCCTCCTGCCGGTCGACTTCGACGATCGCAGGGCGGACATAAAAGCCGCCTTCAACAGCGTCGACGCGCTCGACGGCCGGGAAGGCGCGGCGCATGCCTTCATAGGCCGCTGCGTCGATCAAGGGTCCGACCAGCGTTCCAGCATCGCGCGGATCGCCGATGTTGACGCGGACGAACAGCTCACGAAGCCGGGCAACGAACTGATCAGCGATCGACTCATGGACGATCAGCCGGCGTAGAGTCGTGCAACGCTGACCCGCAGTCCCGGCGGCAGCGAACAGGATGGCCCGCTCGGCCAGCTTCAAGTCGGCAGATGCCGCGACGATCATGGCATTGTTGCCGCCCAACTCGAGCAGCGAGCGGCCGAAGCGTTGGGCCACGCGCGGGCCCACCGCCCTCCCCATCGCGGTCGAGCCGGTCGCCGAGAGCAGCGCAACGCGCGGATCGTCGACCAGCGCTTCGCCGACCTTCCGCCCGCCCTGGACGCATTGGAGGAGGCCCTTCGGCGCGTCGCCGAAGCGCGCAAGTGCCCTTTCGGCAAGCGCCATCACCGCCGCCCCGCACAGCGGAGTCTTCTCGCTTGGCTTCCAGATCACCGGATCGCCGCAGACCAGTGCGAGCGCTGCGTTCCACGCCCATACCGCAACCGGGAAGTTGAAGGCGGTAATCACGGCGACCACACCGAGCGGATGCCATTGTTCGATCATCCGGTGATTGTGACGTTCGCTGGCAATGGTCAGCCCGTAGAGCTGGCGCGACAGGCCGACTGCATAGTCACAGATGTCGATCATCTCCTGGACCTCGCCGAGGCCCTCCTGGACGATCTTGCCCGCTTCCAGCGTCACCAGCCGGGCAAGCGGCTCCTTGGCGGCGCGCAATTCTTCACCGATCAGCCGGACCAGCACTCCGCGCCGTGGCGCCGGGATCGTGCGCCAGGCGAGAAATGCAGAGTGGGCGCGCTCGCAGGCGGCGGAAACCTCATCGGCTGTGGCCTCCTCAACCGATCCGATCGGCTGCCCGTCGATCGGCGAATGGCTGACGAGCGATCCGCTGCTGGCAACTCCTAGCTGGGCAAGCAGGTCGCGCGCTTCGTCGGCAGGGGTCATGTCATCAAATTCCTGGCTTTGGCCATGGCTTCCACGCCGGCGTCGATGGTCTCGTCGCGCTTGGCGAAGCACAGCCTGATCATATGTTTGGGCGGATCCCGCTCGGCAAAGGCCGAGAGCGGCACGGCGGCGACGCCAGCCTGCTCGACGGCCTGAGCGGCGAATGATTCGTCATCGAGCGAAATGCCCGAGGCTGCGAGGTCGACGCAGAGGAAATAAGTCGACGCGCTGGGCAGAACGGCAAAGCCAACCGCTTCAAGACCGTGCGTCATCCGGTCGCGCGCTCGCGCGAAACGGTCGCGCATCGGCTGCAGCCAGGCATCGCCGTCATTCATCCCATAGGCCACGGCCGCCTGAAGATTGGGCGCCGAGGCGAAAGTCAGGAACTGGTGTGCGCGGGCGGCAAGGGTGGCCAGCTCGGCCGATGCAGCCAGCCAGCCAATCTTCCACCCGGTGAGCGAGAATATCTTGCCCGCAGAACCGCATTTCAAAGTTCGCTCGGACATTCCGGCGAGCGAGGCGACCGGGACGAAGCACTGGCCGTCGAGCAAGATATGCTCCCATACCTCGTCGGAGATAACGATGAGGTCATTCGCGATGGTGACTTCGGTTAGCGTAGCGAGCTCATCCTGGTCGAACAGGCGGCCCGTCGGATTATGCGGATTATTGAATATGATCGCGCAGGTTTTGGGCGAAACCGCAGCCTCCAGCGCCGCCCGTTCGATCCGCCAGCCCGGCGGCTGCAATGGAACCTCGATCGGAGTGCCGCCCGCCCGGCGGATCAGCGGGGCATAGGCGTCGTAAGCAGGAGTGAAGACGATCACCTCGTCGCCGGGCGATACCGTCGCCAATATTGCCGCTGCGAGCGCCTCGGTTGCGCCCGATGTGACGCAGATATTCTCTGCGCTGAGATCAAGACCCTGATGTCGTGAATAATGCGCCGCGACCGCTTCCCGCAGCGCGGGCAAGCCGCGCGACGGCGCATATTGGTTCGAGCCTTCGACAACGGCACGCGCTGCCGCCTCAAGGATCTCCGGCGGCCAGCCAAAATCCGGGAATCCCTGGCCCAGATTGATCGCGCCATGCTTGGCGGCGGCGAGCGACATGCGCTCGAACACGCTGGTTGCCATCTGTTCGTACAGCGGATGCATCAGGCCTCTTCGCGCTTTAGAATCGACTGGATTTGTTCCGCGCCATAGCCGAGCTCGGCCAAGATCACCTCCCCATCTTGTCCCTCGCGACGCGGCGGGTCGGGCCGTTCCAGGACTGTTTCCGAATAATGGGGTGCCGGTGCAGGCTGGTAGACGCCATCGAGGTCGAGGAATGTCCGCCGAGCGATATTGTGCGGATGTGCGGGCGCTTCGTTGAGGTCGAGCACGGGTGCAACGCAGGCGTCGGTGCCCGCGAAATGCGCTGCCCATTGATCTCGGGTCCGGCTGGCGATGACCGTTGCAATATCGTCATGTCCGGCGCCCGGCCGCAATGCGAGGCCCTTGAACAATGCCTCCCGGAACTGCGGCTCGATCGCGCCGATGCTGAGGAATTTGCCGTCCCGGCAGCGGTAGACCCCATAGGCAGGTTCCCCGCCGTCGAGTAGATTGGATTCCCGCTCGTCGCGCCAATGCCCGGCGGCCCTCAGCCCATAAGTCAGCGCCCCGACCAGAGCGGCCCCATCGCTCATCGCCGCATCGATCACCTGCCCCTGCCCGCCGCGCTGTACTGCCAGCAGCGCCGAAACCATCCCGAACGCCAGCATCAGCCCGCCGCCGGCATAGTCGCCGAGATAATTGATCGGCACGGCCGGCTTTTCCCTGGGCCCGATGCCGTGAAGCAGCCCGGTGATGGATATATAGTTGATGTCATGCCCGGCCTCTTGGGAGAGCGGACCCTGCTGCCCCCAGCCCGTAACCCGGCCATAGACAAGGTTGGGATTTTCCTTGAGCAGTTCATCGGGCCCCATCCCCAGCCGTTCCATGACGCCGGGGCGATACCCTTCGATCAGCCCGTCGGAGCGGGATGCAAGCCGGCGCACCACCTCGCGGCATTCCTCGCGCTTCAAGTCGAGCGACATGCTCCGCCGCGAGCGAAGGAGGGGGTCGTTGGGCACGGCTATCATTCCCGCCCGCTCGATCCGGATCACTTCCGCGCCGTGATCGGCCAGCATCATCGCCGCGAATGGCCCGGGGCCGAGCCCTGCCATCTCGACGATTTTCAGTCCGGAAAGCGGGCCCGCCATGCGTTCGGCTTAGCGCCCAATCGCCGGGCCGCAAGAGGCGCTGGAGTGCGGAACGGCAAAGGTTTAAGGGCGTTCAGGCATCCAAGCGGCGGGACTCTGCACGCCTTTGACGACGACGGACCTTCCCGCTGACAACGAGCAGCAAAGGAGGATTCCATGTCCATCGCCCCCAAGCTCCAGCAGTTCCTCGATGAGGCCAAGGCCGAGTATGAGCTGGTCGAGCATGAGCCGACCAAGTCGTCGCTGGAATCAGCCAAAACCTGCGATGTGCCCGCCGACCGGCTGGCCAAGTCGATCCTGCTCGACACCGACGATGGGCCCCTGCTCGCCGTGCTGCCTTCCGACCGCAAAGTAGAGTTGAGCGAATTAAGGAGCGAGCTGGGCCACAAGCCGCGCCTGGTTGGCGAGCGGGAATTGAACAATGTGTTCAGCGATTGCGACGTCGGCGCGGTACCGCCGGTCGGCTATGGCGTCACCACCATCATCGATGACTCGCTCGGCAAGCAGCCCGACGTCTATTTCGAGGCCGGCGACCACAAGTCGCTGGTGCATATGGACCGCGCCGAATTCTCGCGCGTCACGGAAGGCGCACGCCACGGTCAGTTCAGCGAGCCGTCACTGGTCGACTGAGTCGACGGCCGCTCCGCCTAGTGCTGCATCTGCAGATTCATGAGCGCCGGGTCGGGCGCCATGTTAGCGTCCATCTGCGTCATGATCACAATTGTCCCAATCATCACCAGGAAAACGATCAATACGCCGAACGCCAGGGCCAGCACATTGTTGGTGTTGTCCGGACCGCTGGTGATGTGGAGGAAGAAGACCAGGTGCACGCCCATCTGCGCGATGGCGAGGACTACCAGCCCGACCGCAACACCGGGACCCCAAAGCACCGACGTCGATGCCACCCAGAAGGATACACCGGTCAAGACCAGCGCCAATGCAAGCCCGATCAAATAGGCGACCGTTTCGCTGAGGATGTTGCTGTGCGGCGTGCCTGGCGCGACGTTCAGCTTTTCGGGATCATGTTCGGTCATGGCAGCGTCCCGATCAGGTAGACGATGGTGAAGATGGCCACCCAGATGATGTCGAGGGCGTGCCAAAAGACGCTGAGGCATAGCAGGCGTCGCATGATGTGTTCGCGGAACCCTTTGGTCCAGACCTGCGCCATCATCGTGCCGATCCACAGCAGGCCGCAGGTGACGTGCGCGCCATGGCAGCCGACCAGGGTGAAGAAAGACGAGAGGAAAGCGCTGCGCTGCGGTCCCGCGCCTTCGCCAATCATCGTGGCGAATTCGTAAAGCTCGATCGACAGGAAGACGAGGCCCAGGAGGCCGGTCACGACCAGCCAGCCCAGCGTCCAGATCATATTGCCGCGCTTCGCGGTTATCATCGCCAGGCCGCACGTAAAACTCGACAGCAGTAGCGCCATGGTTTCGATCGCGACCAAGGTGCGGTCGAATAGCTCCCCGCTGGTCGGGCCGCCGTCGGTCGCATGCGACAGCGACGCATAGGTCGCGAACAGCGCCGAGAAAAGCACCATGTCGGACAGGACGAACAGCCAGAAGCCATAGGGAACAACGATGCTTTTCGATTCCGGGCCGCGATGGCCGAGGCCGGTGTCTTCCGAGCCGCCGTGGGTCAAGCCAATGGCCGGTGCTTCAACTGTCGTCATGTCGATTGGCTTATCGTGTGAAGGTGTTCCATGCGAATGCGGCGCCGCTCGCGCGCATTCGCCCTCACTTCTTCGACCGGGATGATATGCTCATGCTCGTCCTGCCAGGCGTACCAGACGAATATTGCGAAGGCACCGATCAGGCCGACGATGGCGAGCCACCAGATGTGCCAGATAACTGCAAACCCGCACACCGAGGCGAAGAATGCGACGATGATTCCGGTCGGCGTGTCGATCGGCATTTCGATCGGCTTGTAGTCGGGCTCGTCGATCAGTTTATCCTCTTTGATCGCGGTCTGCTTGCGGATCCAATAGGCCTCCTCGCCATGGACGTCGGGGAGCACGGCGAAATTATAGTGCGGCGGAGGCGAAAGGGTCAGCCATTCGAGGGTGCGGCCGTCCCAAGGATCTCCGGTGATGTCTCGCCGCTGCTCGCGGGTCTTGATTGAATAGAGCAGCTGCACGACGGTAAGGACGATACCCACTCCGATGATTACCGCGCCGAACAGAGCGACATTCAGCCAGGGCGCCCAGCTTGGGTCGTTGATGTGCTGCATCCTGCGCGTCCCGCCCCAGAAGCCGAGGACGTAAAGCGGCATGAATGCGAGATGGAAGCCGATGAACCAGCACCAGAAGATGATCTTGCCTAGCCGTTCGTCGAGCGTGAAGCCGAACGCCTTCGGGAACCAGTAGGTGTAGCCGGCCATGATCGCGAACACGACGCCGCCGATGATCACATGGTGGAAGTGTGCGACCAGGAACAGGCTGTTGTGCACGACGAAATCAACCGGCGGGATGGCGAGCAGGACACCGGTCAGGCCGCCGCCGACAAACGTCAGCATGAAGCCGATCAGATAGTACATCGGCACGTTGAAACGGACGCGGCCGCCGTACATGGTGAACAGCCAATTGTAGATTTTCACGCCGGTCGGGATGCCGATGATCATGCTGGCGATGCCGAAGATGGCGTTGATGTTGGCGCCGGCGCCCATGGTGAAGAAGTGGTGCAGCCAGACCATCAGCGAGACGATGCAGATGACCATCGTCGCGAACACCATCGACCGGTAGCCGAACAGGGGCTTGCCGGAGAAGGTCGCGGCCACTTCGGAATAGATGCCGAATGCCGGCAGGACGAGAATGTAAACCTCGGGATGCCCCCAGACCCAAATCAGGTTCATGTAGAGCATGGAGTTGCCGCCACCGTCGTTGGTGAAGAAATGGAAGCCGAGGTAACGGTCGAGCATCAGCAGCGCCAAGGTCGCGGTCAGCACCGGGAATGCGGCCAGAATGATCAGGTTGGACGCCAGCGAGGTCCAGCAGAACACCGGCATGCGCAGATAGGACATGCCAGGCGCGCGGGTTTTGAGGATGGTCGTCACGAAATTGACGGCCGTAAGCACCGTACCGACCCCGGATATCTGAAGCGCCACCAGATAATAATCGACCCCGACACCAGGCGAGAACTCCAGCTCGGAAAGCGGCGGAAAGGCGAGCCAGCCGGTTCGCGCAAATTCGCCGACGAACAGGCTGACGTTGACCAGCAGCGCGCCCGATGCGGTCAGCCAGAAGCTGACGTTGTTCATCGTCGGAAAGGCGACGTCGCGCACACCCAGCTGCAACGGCACCACGAAGTTCATGAACCCAATGACGAACGGCATCGCCACGAAGAAGATCATGATCGTGCCGTGCGCCGAGAATATCTGGTTGTAATGTTCCGGCGGCAGATATCCCTGCGATGCCCCGATCGCCATCGATTGCTGGATCCGCATCATGATCGCGTCCGCGAAGCCGCGGACCAGCATGAGCAGTGCAAGCACGATGTACATGATGCCGATCTTCTTATGATCGGTGGAAGTGATGTAGCCGTGCCAGAGCGCGGGGAACCAGCCCTTGCGCCAGACCCAGATGCCGATGCCGACGATCCCCAGGATCACGACGAGCGAGGTGATCAGCGGGATCGGCTCATCGAACGGGATCGCATCCCAGGTCAGCTTGCCAAACATGCCCTAGCCTCCCGCCGGCGCCGCAGGGGCCTGTTCCGGCGGCGGAGCGGCTTGAGGGAGTTGGAATTGAGCGACGCGGTTCGCGACGATCGCGTCGAACAGACCGGGCGCGACCGCGCCGTAGGTCATCGGCTTCACATAGCTGCTTGGCTTCGAAAGCTCGGCATAGGAGGTTGGGTCGAGCGCTCCGCCCTGGCCATGCGCGCCCTGCGCCCACATGGCGAATTGGTCGGCCGGCAGAACCTGGGCCTTGAACTGCATGCCTGGGAAGCCGTCGCCGCTGAAATGCGCCGACAGGCCGTCATAGACTCCCTGCCGGTCGGCCTGGAGGTTCAATCGGGTTGTCATCCGCGGCATGGTGTAAATCATCGTGCCGAATTGCGGGACGAAGAAGACGTTCCAGACCGTCGCCGACGTCAGCCGGTAAGTGACCGGAGTTTCGGCCGGAACGACCAGTTGATTGACCGTCGCGATGCCCTGGTCGGGATAGATGAACAGCCATTTCCAATCGAGCGAGACCACTTCGACCTTCAGTGGCGGCTTGGTCGAGGCGAGCGGCTTGCTCGGTTCGAGCTCGTGACTGCTGATCCAGGTAATCCCGCCAAGCAGCATGATGGTCAGCAAGGGGATGCCCCACACCACCATCTCGACCGCGCCCGAATATTCCCAATCGGGAAGATAGGTCGCCTTGCTGTTGCTACGCCGGAACCACCACGCGATGGCGAGGGTAGCAATCATTGTCGGGATGACGATCGCCAGCATGATTGCGGTGGAATTGATAAGGATCGTCTTTTCGGCCTGGCCTACCGGACCGACCGGATCGAGGATGCCGCGGTTGCAGCCGGAGGCGAGCATCGCCATGGCCGCAAGCAGGCCAGCCTTGCCTGCCGGAAATCGAAGCTCAGCCCTCGACCTTGGCACCATCGACGACCCCTGTTGCTTGTCGTCACCGATGACAAACGGCCTAGGCGCAATTGCGCCGCCAAATCAAGTGAGGGCGATTACCGGCTTCGGTCATTGCTTGCACTGACTCCTGCAGGCCGGGCATCTGTTGCCCAATCGCCGAACCGCAAGGCTAGGCCGCCCAACCAACCATTAATTGCCCGATCGCTCTCGCCAACCGGCGAAGCGGAAGTCGCTGGCCCTACGCATCGGATGCTGCGCCCAACTCGTCGGAGGCATCCCCGTGCAAAATCTCGTTCCACTGGCCGCAGCAATATTCCTGCTATTGCTGGTGGGCGGCGGATGCCTGGTCGCGACCCGGCGCGGACCGGAGTTCCTGGGCCACCCCAAAGGTCTCTACGTCCTCTTCTTCGCGGA
>DATJKE010000059.1:0-11808 GCA_035491735.1 Sphingomicrobium sp. | reverse complement strand
ATTCGGCAATGCGCGCGACGCTGTTCATGTTCCTGGCCGTTCCAAGTTTCAGGATTGGCATCTTCAGCTTCGAATCCGCGATCCCGCCAGCATAGCTGATGTAGATGACCCGCGGACCGAGCGCCAACCGCTCCTCCTTCACGTCACGCGCCTCATCGATCATCGCCTGCGCGGGCTTGTCGTCGATGAAATAGGCCATCACCTGGTTTGGCTTGGCGTCGGCGAAGGGGTTCCTCCTGGCGACCTCCGCCATTTCCTTCGCGTTGCGAACGAAGGCTGGGACTGCTTTGCCGAAAAAGCTGGCCAGCCTATCCTCCAAACGCTGCTTCACCGTGCTCTCGGCAAGGTCGCTGGTGAACAGCAGATTGCCGCTGTTGATGAAGGTCCGGACATCGTCGAAGCCGCACGCCTCGCCCATTGCCTTCAGCTCTTCCTTGGGCAGCTTGCCGGTGCCTGAAACATTCACGGCCCGGACCAGCGCGACATAGGCAGTCAAAACTCGACCTCGGCCGGCGGCGGCTGGCCATCAAAGGCTTGATCTGCATAGGGGCCGTTCCTGGCTACCCAATGCAGGAAGAGATGAGCCGACCAACGGTTGGGATTGGGAGTGGTGCGGCCGTGGGCGCGGTGAACGCCGCGATAGAGGACGGCATCACCAACCTCCATCGCAAGGGCAGTGGTCGGCTCGTCGGGGGCAAATTGATCGTCGGCTCTGGCGACTGGCTCGTCGATCGGCCGGCTCGATACTTCCAACGGCCAGGTGAGGCCGTCGCCGTAGCCGAGGGTCAGGGACAGGCTGTGTTCGCATGCCGGGCGGTCGCTGTGGACCCGGCAGATGTCGTCCTTCCGGTAGAGACGGAAATAGCAGTAGGTCGGGAGCAGCGCCTCGCCGGTCAGTTCCTCCATCGACGGAGTCATGCCCCACAGGAAACTGGTGAACATCGGATAATGATAACCATAGAGTTCGGGCGCCTTCTGCCGGAGCAGCGGGCCTTCCCGCTCTATTTTGTCCAGGCTGATTCCCTGGCGATTGAGGTCGACCTTCATCCGCGCCAGGACGGCATTGCATATCTCGCGCGGCAAAAGGCTGCGGAGATGGGCATAGCCCTTGGTCCGATAATCTTCGCCAGCCTCTTGGTTCACAGAAGCGTCTCGGCCAGGAAATTCACCAGGCTGGCCCAGCTGCGCCGCTCGGCGGCTTCGTTATAGGCGACGCCGGCAATTCCAATCTGGTGGGCGTTGGGGTTGGTAAAGCCGTGGCCGACATGACCGTAGGCATGGATTTGCCAGTCGGCGCCGGCCTCAGTCAGCTCTTTGCCGAGCGCGACCACCGCCTCGGGCGGGACCATTGGATCGTCCCAGCCATGATAGGCGGCGACCTTGGCCTTGATCGGCTGCGCGGGAAGGCCGCAGGGGTCGAACAGGCCATGAAAACTGGCGACGCACGCGACATCGGCTCCGGCACGCGCGACGTCGAGCGCGCACTGTCCGCCGAAGCAATAGCCGATCACCGCGATCTTGTTGGCGTCAACATGTTCGCGCTTTCGCACCTCGTCGACGATGGCCAGCAGCCGGTCGCGCAGCGCTGCGCGGTCGGCGCGCAGCTGGCCCATCGCCGCGAAGGCAGCCTCTTTGTCGGCGCCGGGCGTGAAGCGGCGGGCGAACAGGTCGGCGACGACGACATGATAGCCCAAATCGACCAGTCGCTCGGCGAAGCCAATCTCCAGCGGCTGCACGCCCATCACCGTGGGAATGACAATGACGGTCGGCAGGACGCGGCCGGTCCCGTCATGGACAATGACATGCTCCAGCGTCTGGCCCTGATATTCCTGGCTTAACGATTTTCGCTCGCTCATGCTGCCTCCAATAGCCGCGCCGCCTGGGCGCGCGCCTCGTCGGTGATCGCCGCGCCCGATAGCATCCGCGCGATTTCTTCGCGCCGCTCGTCAGGCGTCAACTTGCGCACGGTGGTGCGAGTGACCCCGCCCTCGTGCGCCTTTTCGATGCGATAATGATGGGCGGCCCGCGCCGCCACCTGCGGCGAATGAGTGACCACCAGAAGCTGCGACTTTTGTGCTAGCCGAGACAGGCGCTCGCCAATCGCGCTGGCAACCGCCCCGCCGACACCGCGGTCGATCTCGTCGAAGATCATGGTCTGCGCCGTTCCCGCCTCGGCCAGCGCCACCTTCAAGGCCAGGATGAAGCGCGACAACTCACCGCCCGAGGCGATGCGGGTCAGCGGGCCGAACGGTGCACCGGGGTTGGTCGACACTTCGAATTCGACCCGGTCGATGCCCGTGGCTCCCGGTTCGGCGCCGGACAAGGCCGTCCTGAAACTGGCACTATCGAGCTTCAACGGATGGAGCTCTGCGGCCACCGCCGTATCGAGCAGGCTCGCGGCCTCCAATCTGAGCTTGCGCAACTCCCCCGCTGCAGCGTCGTAGCGAGCATGAGCTTCACCGAGTTCGGCTTCAAGCTGCGCGATCCGCTCGCCGCCGGCCTCGATCAGCGACAATTTAGTCTGCAGTTCGTCGCCGAGTCCCGCCAATCCGTCAGGCTCGACCCGATGCTTGCGCGCCAACCCACGGATGTCGAACAGCCGGGCCTCGACACTTTCGAGTTTTGCAGGATCGAATGCCAGCGCCTCCGCAGCCCGGCCGATCCTGTCTTCCGCCTCGCTCCCCTCGATCAGCGCGCGGTCGAGGCTGGCCAGTGCTTCAGCCAATAGAGGATGGTCGGCGCCGCCCCGCTCGATGCGCCGGGCGGCAGCGCGCAGTTGCGCCAGCGCCCCTTCCGACCCGCCGAGCAGCTCGTCGAGACCCGTTAGCGCTTCGCCGGCCTTGGCTCCCGCTTGCATCGCCGCTCGCTGTTCCGACAGGCTTGTTTCTTCGCCCGGTAGGGGGGCCAGTGCCATTATTTCCTTGGCGGCGTGTTCGAGCCAGTCGCGATCGCGTTCGGCATCTTCCGCCGCCTGCCGAGCCTCGGCCAGCTCCGCCTTCAACCGATCCACTTCGCCCCAGCTTTGGGCGACCGGCGCAGCATCGACCTTGCCGAACAGGTCGAGCAAGGCACGGTGGCCGCGCGGATTCAGCAGGCCGCGATCGTCATGCTGGCCGTGGATCTCGACCAGGCCGTTGGCAATGTCGCGCAGTACCGACGCCGAGACGCCTGCGCTGCCGGCGAAGGCACGGCTGCCACCGTCGGCCTTCAGCGTCCGCCGGACCAGCAACGGTTCGCCTGGCTCGGGTTCGATCCCCTGATCGGTAAGCAAGGCGAAAGCCGGATGATCGGACGGAAGCTCGAACTCCGCGGCGACGCTGGCCTGCGATTGGCCGCTTCGCACCAGGCCGGTGTCGGCGCGCACGCCGAGCGCCAGTCCCAGGCTGTCGAGCAGGATTGATTTGCCCGCGCCGGTCTCGCCGGTCAGGACGCCGAGGCCCGGCTCGAACTCCAGCTCGAGCCGGTCGATCAGCACCACATCGCGGATCGACAGCTGCCTCAGCATAGGCGGCAGCCGCTCCCGGCTTAGCTGCTTGACTGGGCAGCAACCGCCTGCGGCACGTGCCGCTGGATCAGGTCGTAGCTGCGCTTGTACCACTTGCTGCCCGGATAGTTGCGGCCGAGCACGGCCGCAGCCTTGTGCGCCTCATCGGGCAGGCCGAGGTTCAGATAGCTCTCGACCAGCCGTTCGAGCGCTTCGGGCGTGTGGCTGGTGGTCTGGTATTTGTCGACCACGATCCGGAAACGGCTCGACGCGGCCAGCCAGTTGCCCTGCCGCTGGTAGAAGCGACCGATCTCCATTTCCTTGCCGGCAAGGTGATCGTTGATGAGATCGAGCTTCAGCCTGGCGTCGGACGCGTAGCGGCTCTCCGGGTAGCGGCGGATCAGTTCGTTGAAGCTGTCCGAAGCCTGTTGGGTGATCTTCTGGTCGCGGGTGACATCCTCGATCTGCTGATAATAGCTCATCGCGATCAGATAGTTGGCGTAAGGTGCGTCCTTGTTGCCCGGGTGAATGGTGAGGAAGCGCTGGGCGGAGCTGACCGCGTCAGGATATTTCTGCGCCATATAGTAGCCGAAGGCGCTCATTAGCTGCGCCCGTCGGGCCCAGATCGAATAGGGATGCTGGCGCTCGACCTCATCGAACAGCTTGGCCGCCGTTTCATAATCGCCGCGGTCGAGCCGATCCTTGGCCAGGCTGTACAACGTGTTGACGTCACGCGCGACATAGGCGGTGTCGCCCTTGACTTTCTTACCGGCGCAGCCGGCGACGGGAAGCAGGATAACAGGCAGCAGCAACAGCGCCGCAATACGGGTCTTGTTCACCATGGGGACTTTCCTAGCGTGCGCTGAAGGTAAGGCCAAGCGGGCTTTCACTCGCCTGAACGCTTAAACCGGCTTTGCGACCGTTACGTCTTCATCCGCTTCCGCCTTGATGAAACTGTCAGGCTTGAGGCCCATCCAGACCAGGGCCGGCGAGGAGATGTAAATCGACGAATAAGTGCCGATGAAGGTGCCGAGCAGGATGGCGATGGTCAGGCCGAACAAGACATCAGGCCCGAGGGCCAGCAGCACCGCCAAGGCCAGCATGATCGACAGCGAGGTGACTATAGTTCGCGACAGCGTCTCGTTTAGCGAGAAGTTCAAGAGCGAGACGATTTCCATCTTGCGGTATTTGCGCAAATTCTCGCGGATCCGGTCGTAGATCACGACCGTGTCATTGAGCGAATAGCCGACGATCGCCAGGAAGGCCGCAACGATATTGAGGTCGACCTGCAATTGGGTCAGCGCAAAGAAACCGAGGACCATCGCAACGTCGTGGAACAGGGTGACCAGTGCCCCCACGCCGAACTGCCATTCGAACCGGAACCAGATGTAGATGGCGATGCCCAGCATCGCGAGCCCGATGGCCAGGGCACCATCCCAGGCCAGTTCGCCGCTGACCTTGCCCGAGACCGACTCGCCGGCAGTCACTTTGACCCCCGGATAATCCTTGATGATCAACGCACGGACCGCGGTCACGACCTGGTTGGCGGCTGCGTCGGGTCCCTCCGGCTTGGGGAGGCGGATCTGGTAGGTCTTGTTGTCGCCGAACTCCTGGATGCTGGCCTCGCCGACATTGAGGGTGGCGACCTTGCCGCGCAGGTCCTCAATATTGACGGGCTGGGCGAAGGTTGCGCGCACCACCTGGCCGCCGACAAAGTCGATGCCGAGGTTGAGCCCCCTCACCCCGACCAGCACCAGGCTGCCGACGGTCGCGATGATCGACAGAATGAGGGCGATGTTGCGCCATTTCATGAAGTCGATGTTGGTGTTGTCGGGAACGAGCTTGAGCAGTTTCATTGGGGCTATTCCCGTTAGATGTTGATGGCGCGCGGGCGCTTGGACTTGACCCACAGCGAGACCATCATCCGGGTGAAATTCACCGCCGTGAATACCGAGGTGATGATGCCGATCAGCAGCACGACCGCGAATCCGCGGATCGGGCCGGAACCGAAGTACATCATCAGCGCGGCGGCGATGGTATTGGTAATGTTGGCATCGAAAATCGCGGTCGAGGCCTCCTTGTAGCCGGTTTCCAGCGCATCGAGCATTCGCCTGCCTCGTCGGAGTTCCTCGCGAATGCGCTCGTTGATCAGCACGTTGGCATCGACCGCAGCGCCGATCGTCAGCACGAAGCCGGCGATGCCGGGCAAGGTCAGCGTCGCGTTGAACACCGCCATGATGCCAAGGATCATGAAGGCGTTCACCAGCAGCGCGATCGAGGCATAGATGCCGAACCGGCCATAGGTGATGATCATCAATCCGATCACGGCCAGCGTGGCGAAGATCGAGGCGACGGTGCCGGCCTGGATCGAGTCCCGGCCAAGCTCGGCGCTCACCGTTCGCTCCTCGACCACATTCAGCTTCACCGGCAGCTTGCCGGAGGCGAGGCTGACCGCCAGCTGATTGGCGGATTCGACGGTAAAGCTTCCGCTGATCTGGGCGCGGCCGCCGAGGATCGGCTCGTTGATGTTGGGCGCCGATAGCACCTTGTCATCGAGGATGATGGCGAACGGCTTGTTGACATTCTCCTGGGTCACCCGGCCAAAGCGCTTGGCACCTGCGGTGTTGAAGCTGATGTCGACCACCGCCCGGCCGTCCTGGTCGAAGCCCTGGGTCGCCTTGACCAGCTGATCGCCCGAAACCATCACCCGGCGCTGCACCGCGATGCGGCCGGTGCCGTCAACCATCGGCAGCACCTGGCTGCCCGGCGGTGCGCGGCCTTGAGCAACCTGGTTGGGATCGGCGTTCAAATCGACCAGCTTGAATTCAAGCCGGGCGGTCTGGCCGATCAGCGCCTTCAGCGCCTCGGGGTCCTCGACGCCAGGCACCTGGACGAAAATCCGGCGGTCGCCCTGGTTGATAACCGTGATTTCCTTGGTTCCACCGGGATCGATGCGGCGGCGGACGACGTCGCGGGCGACGGTCAGCGAATCCTTCAGCGCTTGCTTGGATCCCGATTCGGTTGGCGTCAGGACGATCCGGTTGCCGTCCATCGTGCTGACTTCCCAGTCGCGGGTGCCAGTCAGGCCCTGCGGCTGGCTCAGCGTCCGCATGCGTTCGAAAGCAGCGTCAAGCTGGGTCGGATCACGCACCACGAAGCTCAGCTTGCCGCCGGAGATCGAAACGTCGCCGATCTGGATGCGGGGCTCGCCTCGGCGAAGCTCGGTGGTGACTTCTTCTTCCTTGGCCTGAAGGCGCTGCTTCGCGGCATCGGCCAGATCCGCTTCGAGCAGCAACTGGCTGCCGCCGGCAATATCGAGGCCTAGATTGATGCGCGCGCTTGGCAGCCAGGCCGGCCAGCGCTCGACCTGGTCCTTGGGGAGCAGGCTGGGAATGGCGAGCAAAATGCCGGCGAGGATGACCAGCGTGACCGCCCACACCTTCCAACGGGGAAAATCGAACATCTTGGATCGGCCCTCAGTCGTTGGCGGGCTTGGCGGTCGGATCGACCACCTGGCTAAGCGTCGACTTCAAGGCCTGAACGCGGACGTTCTGGGCTAACTCAACTTCTACCTCGGTGTCGCCAACCTTGGTAACCCTGCCGATCAAGCCCCCGCCTGTGACGACTCGGTCGCCCTTTTTGACTGCGGCGATCTCGGCCTGGTGCTCCTTCATCCGCTTCTGCTGAGGCCGGATCAGCAGCATGTAGAAAATGACGAAAACCAGGACCAGCGGGATCGTCTGGATGAAGAAGCTGGCGCCGCCTGATGGCGCGGCCGCGGCGGCAAGTAGCGAAGTGGTGATCATGAGACTTGGAAACTCTTCTTCTTTTGCGCGCCTGTTGTGCCCCAAGCGCAGGAAGTGGCGGGCCGCCTATCACGCCGTGGGCCGCCTTGCCAAGCGATGCTCATCGCCCTAGATGCGCCGCTCTCGCGTCCCAAGCGGACGCGACGGTCGGGGCGTAGCGCAGCCTGGTAGCGCATCACACTGGGGGTGTGGGGGTCGCTGGTTCGAATCCAGTCGCCCCGACCACTTTTTTGGACTTGCGGTGGCAAGCCCAAAAAAGTGGTCGCCGACAGATGTCGAGACGAGACAGCCGCAACTTCTTTTGGCAGCATTGTTCCAATGCCCCGCCGTCGTCGCCGCAAACTCAGCTGGCCTGCCCGCCTCGCACTGGCAATTCTCGCCATCCCCCTGCTGTACGTCGCTGCCGCCCTGATCGGCGCCCTGATCGCGGTCAATTCCGGGTGGCGGGAACCCGATCGGGGCATCACCATCTACCTTGCCAATAACGGCGTTCACGCCGACCTGGTCCTTCCAGCAAGTGCCGAGGGTCTCGACTGGCACCCCTTCGTGCCCAAGTCGGACATGGCCAACGCGCCGGCCGACGCCGAATGGATCGCGTTCGGCGCCGGCGAGCGGCGCGTCTATCTCGAAACGCCGACCTGGGGCGACCTGTCGCTCAAGACCGCAGCCATCGCTTTGACCGGCGGAGAGCGCGTCATGCATGTCGAATGGGTCGAGAACCCGGAATATGCGGGGCGCGCCATCCGGCTGACACCCGAGCAATATCGGCGGCTGTGGGCAGCGATCCGCGAAGGTTTCGAACTCGATCCCGGCGGCAGGCCGATTCGCATCGACCATCCCGGCTATGGGCCGCGCGACGCATTTTACCGCGGGACCGGCAGGGCCAACGCCATCCATACCTGCAACCAATGGGCCGCCAGCCGCCTCCGGCTTGCGGGAGTCAAGGCGCCGCTCTGGTCGCCATTCGTCCAGGGGCTGGTGAGCTATTACCGGCCGGCCGATCAGAGGACGTAGCGGCTCAGATCGGCGTTCTTGGCGATACCGGCCAGCTGGCCTTCGACAAACTCCTTGTCGATCACCAACGTCTCGCCCTTGCGGTCTTCGGCCGTGAAGCTGATGTCTTCCACCAGCTTCTCCATCACCGTCTGCAAGCGCCTTGCGCCGATATTTTCCAGGGCGTCATTAACTTCGGCGGCGATCCGCGCCAGCGCGGCGACGCCCTCGTCGGTGAAGTCGATGGTCACTTCTTCGGTCGCCAGCAGCGCGCGATACTGCTCCGTAAGACTGGCCCGGGTGGCCGACAGGATGCGGACGAAATCCTCTTCGCTGAGCGCGGTCAGCTCAACCCGGATCGGCAAGCGGCCCTGAAGTTCCGGCAGCAGGTCGGCGGGCTTGGCGACATGGAACGCGCCCGATGCGATGAACAATATATGGTCGGTCTTGATCGGCCCATATTTGGTCGCGACCGTGGTTCCTTCGATCAGCGGCAGCAGGTCGCGTTGCACGCCCTCGCGGCTGACCGAACCGCCGCGCACGTCACTGACCGCGATCTTGTCGATTTCGTCGAGGAACACGATGCCGTTGGCTTCGGCGTCCGAGAGCGCGACGCGGGTGACATCGTCCTGGTCGACCCTTTTGTCGGCTTCCTCCTCGACCAGCTTGGCAAAAGCATCGCGGACCTTGAGCTTGCGGCGCTTCTTGGGCGGTCCGCCCATCGCCTTGGACATCATCTCGGTGAGGTTGAACGCGACGCCGCCGCCGCCGGGGATCTCGAACGGCATGTTGGGCGCCTCGGCGACCTCAATCTCGACCTCGGCGCCATCCAGGCTGCCATCGCCGAAGCGCTGACTGAAGCTGGCTCGAGTGGCTTCGGACGCGCCTTTGCCTGTCAGCGCATCGAGCAGCCGGTCCATCGCCGCACTTTCCGAAGCCTCGCGGACCTTGTCGCGGCGGCGCTCGCGCTCCAGGCGCACCGCTTCCTCGACCAGGTCGCGGGCGATCTGCTCGACGTCGCGGCCGACATAGCCGACCTCGGTGAATTTGGTCGCCTCGACCTTGACGAAGGGGGCGTCGGCCAGTTTCGCCAACCGCCGGCTGATCTCGGTCTTGCCGACGCCGGTCGGCCCGATCATCAGGATGTTCTTGGGCGTCACCTCGTCGCGCAGCTCCGGCGACAGTCGCTGGCGGCGCCAGCGATTGCGCAGGGCAACCGCCACCGCCTTCTTCGCATCGTCCTGGCCGACAATATGTTCGTCGAGCGCGGCGACGATCGCCTTGGGGGTGAGATTGTCCTTCATCGGTTCGGTCGCCTCGCCGCTATCGAGGATGGGGGCATGGTAGGTCATTGCCACCTAGATTGGAGGCGCACCGAAGCTCTTCAAGCAGCGCAGCGGAAACCGTCGAAGAAGCGCTTGTGGGAGGCGAGGATCCGGGCGATGTCCGATGGCTGCGGCGTTGCGTCCCACACGTCGCGCTCAAAGGTCCCGCCGAGCAGGATGCCGTCCGCCCTCGGAAACATGTAACCGAATGCGCCAAGCGCGGCGTAGCGGACCTCGGGTTGCGGCTCGAGGATGGCCAGCTGTCCACGGACCGGTTGCAACTCCTGGTCGCCGAACAGGTCACGCGCCCCGAGACCCGTACAGTTGAAAACCAGCCGTTCCTGAAGCGCTGCGATTTCGGCCGGCGCCGCAAGGCGCCTGACCTCGATTTTGCCGCCAGCAACCTGAAAGTCGCGCATCATCTGACGCAGGTAACGGCCGGTCTCGACGTACATCGTGTCATAGCGAAACATGCTGCCGGCGGGGAAGGGATGCTCGGCTTCGCCCAGCATCCGGTTGATCGGCGGGAAGTTGGCAATTTCGCGGACGTCCGGACTGTCACTCTCGACATAGGTCGGCAGCCAACGGATGCCGTAATCGTCGCCGACCATGATCTGGAAGCGGCGCCAGCTGAAATCGAGCGCCCGGAGATATTGCACCTTGAATTCGGGCGTTGCCGCGTCGGCGCGGAAAAAGCCGAACGGATGGAATTGCCCGCCGGCAATGTTCGACGTCGTGTCGGGCGGAAGGGCGGCGGCGTAAATGGTGACCGAGAAGCCTGCTTCCTGCACCAGCCTAGCGGTCGAGAGGCCCATCACGCCCGAACCGAGCACGGCGACGGGGCCACTGTGGCCCGGCAGTCCGAGTTCGGTTGCCAGCCTTGAGCTTCCCCAGCTCAAGGTGATGCCGGCGCCGCCATGGCCGTAATTATGAACCAGACGCTTGTCGCCGAGCGGCTCCGCCCGGACCACGAAACCCGAACGGCGGTAGGGCCTTAGCCCGGCGACCGTCCGGATCACCCGGCTTTCATCGACAATCACCCGCGGCAAGGGCGTGCAATTGGCGATTCCGGGCGGGCGGGTACCCGTCGTCGCGCAACCGGTCAGCAGCGCTGCGCTTCCGGCCGTAAATGCCCGTCGATCCAAATACATCAGTTCGTCCTGAGCTTGTCGAAGGACTGTTCTTTTATTCGCCTTATGCAGGAAAGACAGGGCTTCGACAGGCTCAGCCCGAACGAAAGGAAATCAGCCTTCGATCGTTTCGATGGTCAGCTGGTCGTTGGTGAACACGCAGACCTCGGCGGCGATCGCCATCGCCCGTCGCGCCAGCAGTTCAGGGTCCTGCTCATAGTCGGAAAGCGCCCGCGCCGCAGCCAGCGCATAATTGCCGCCCGACCCGATCGCCGCAATTCCGCCTTCGGGCTCCAGCACGTCGCCGTTGCCGGTCAGGATCAGCATCGTTTCCTTGTCGGCGACGATCATCATCGCCTCGAGGTTCCTTAGATATTTGTCGGTCCGCCAGTCCTTGGCCAGCTCGACCGCGGCGCGGAGCAGCTGGCCGCGGTGCGATTCCAGTTTCTTTTCAAGCCGCTCGAACAGGGTGAAGGCGTCGGCGGTGGCGCCGGCGAATCCGCCGACCACGCTGCCGTCGCCCAGCCGCCGGACCTTCTTGGCGTTGGGCTTGATGACCGTGTTGCCAAGGCTGACCTGGCCGTCGCCGGCGATGACGGTCTTGCCGCCCTTCTTCACCCCCAGGATGGTGGTGCCATGATATTGTTCCAAAATTCGCTCCCGCTTGGGTCTGGCCGGGATGTGGGTAGCCGCCCTGGGTGGCGCAACTATCGCCAGAATTCGAACCGCCGGTCGGGGATCAGCCACATCGCGGTGGTGAGCGTGTAGATGGCAACGGCGATATAGGGCGACACGAACGCCAGGCCGATGGCGATCGCATAGCCGAAGATGCTGATCCATTCCTTCTGCTTGGAGCCGACCGCGGCCTTGACCCTGGACCCCTCGCCTTCCGCGGCGATCAGGGCCCGCTCGAGGATGAAGTAGCCCATTGCCGAGAGGATCAGGATCAGGCCGTAGGCGGCGACCGGCAGCGGATGAACGCCTTCTTCTCCGATCCAGCGGATCAGGAACGGAATAAGCGAGAGGAAGAACAGCAGGGCGTTGTTGGCCCACAGAACCTGGCCGTTCAC
>DATJKE010000058.1:0-5170 GCA_035491735.1 Sphingomicrobium sp. | reverse complement strand
GAGTAGAAGCATTGTTAGAGCGACAGCGAAAGTATGTGACCGAAAGAGATGAAAGGCACGTCGCCTTCGACTCCCCTCTTTGGGAGGGCATGTTCGACCCAAGTTGGTTAGCCATGGCGATTTACGACCGCGGGCGGTTCTGGATCGCTGACGGATTTGAGGGCCGACGGCTCCGCTACGACCTTCGCAGTTTGCATGGCGTCGTCTTCTGTTTGTTCGGTGCGGCGATGTTTTTCGCCTTTGGGTTGCCGGATGGCGTCACCAGTGGGCTTAAGCTAGCCGGTCTTGCCTTCGGCTGGCTATACGGCGGGAACATGGTGTTGGCTTGGACGCGCATACCCATCGCCATACGCAGGGCGATTCAGGAAAATCGCTAAGCGCCAAAAAGGGCGCCGGAACCGAAGCTCCGACGCCCTTTCTGATTTCGCGAACGTGAGGGCTTAAGCCGCCTTCGCGTCCTTGCCTTCCAGCGCCTTCTTCGCCTGGGCGATGATTCCGCTGAACGCGTCGCCTTCGTGCATCGCGATGTCGGCCAGGACCTTCCGGTCGAGGTCTATGTTCGCCAGCTTCAGCGCGTGGATGAACTGACCATAGGTCAGGCCTTCGGCGCGGACGGCGGCGTTGATGCGCTGGATCCACAGGGCGCGGAAGCTCCGCTTCTTCACCTTGCGGTCGCGATAGGCGTACTGCCCGGCCTTTTCGACCGCCTGGCGGGCGATGCGGATGGTGTTCTTGCGACGGCCGTAATAGCCCTTCGCATTCTCGAGGATCCGCTTGTGCTTGGCGCGCGTGGTAACGCCGCGCTTGATTCTTGGCATGTCCCGCTACTCCTAGTTGAGGCCGTAGGGGGCCCAGAGCTTGACCCGCGGAGTATCCGCGCTGGACAAGACTTCGGTGCCGCGGTTCTGGCGGATGTACTTGCTGTTGTGGCTGATCAGCCGGTGGCGCTTGCCGGCGACGCCGTGCTTCAGCTTGCCGGTGGCCGTGAGCTTGAAGCGTTTTTTGACGCCGCTCTTGGTCTTGAGCTTGGGCATTTTCGTCTCCTTGTTGCCCCAGGGGGGCGACGTTATCGAACTGCCACGGCAGCCCTAACTGGCCGGGCCGTTCGTTCTTCCAATGATCTGGAAAGACGGGCGCCTATAAGAGTAGTGGGCGGTGAAGGCAAGGAGTGAGTCGAATGAACGAACTTGAGCTCCAGGAACCTGATGTCGGGCTGACCCCGCACCTGGCGATCGGCGGCGGAAAGTGCGCGGAGGCAATTGAATTCTACAAGGCTGCGTTCGGCGCGGAGGAGCTGATGCGCCATCCCGCCGATGACGGCCGGTTGATGCATGCCCATCTCAGGTTGAATGGCGCATCACTGATGCTCCATGATCATTTCGCCGAGCATCACGGCGGCGCCGATTTGCCGCAGCCTGTCGGTGTCCTGCTTCACCTGCAGGTCAACGATGCCGATGCCTGGTGGAACCGGGCCGTTGCCGCAGGAGGAACAATTATCCTGGATCTGGCCGACCAATTCTGGGGGGACCGCTACGGGCAGCTCAGGGATCCGTTCGGGCACAGCTGGTCGATCGGCGCTCCGGTCGGCGCTCCGCAGGAATAGGTCCGCCGGTGTCCAGCGTACCGCAAATCCGCGCCTTCTTCGATGAGCCGACCAACACCGTTACCTATCTCGTCTGGGACCCAGCGACCTTGCGCGGCGTGGCGATCGACCCGGTGCTGGATTTCGACCCGGCGAGCGGTTCGGTCGACGACGGTTCGGTCGAGCAATTGCTCGAGGCCGCCGAAGAGCTGGGCGTCGGCATCGAGTGGGTGCTCGAAACCCATATCCATGCCGACCATCTCTCCGGCGCGCCGCTGATCAAGGCGCGGACCGGCGCACGGATCGGCATCGGCGAGCATGTCCGCGAGGTGCAGAATATCTTCCGGCCGATCTTCGGTGCGGAAGACGTCAAGGCCGAGGGCGGGGATTTCGACCGGCTGTTCAAGGATGGCGACCGGCTCGACGTTGGCGGCCTTTCCATCGAGGTTATGCATACGCCTGGCCACACGCCGGCCTGCGTCAGCTACCGGATCGGAAGCGCCGTATTTGTCGGCGACACCTTGTTCATGCCCGACTACGGCACCGCGCGCACCGACTTCCCTGGCGGCTGCGCTCGCCAGCTCTATCGATCGATCCGCAGGCTTCTATCCCTGCCTTCCGAAACCCGTCTGTTCATGTGCCACGATTACAAGGCACCGGGCCGCGACCAATTCGCCTGGGAGACGACAGTCGCGGAGGAGCGCTCGAGCAACAAGCATGTCCATGACGGGGTCAGCGAGGACGAGTTCGTTGCCATGCGGCTGGAACGCGACAAGGGCCTGGCGACGCCGCGGCTGCTGATCCCGTCGATCCAGGTCAACATGCGCGCCGGCCGCTTTCCTCCGGCCGAGGCCAGTGGCGTTCGCTACCTCCGAATTCCGGTCAAATTGAAGGAAGGCAGTAATACCAGCGCCATTTGTTAGGCCAGCTCGGCACTTGCCCCAATTGTGCAAAAGCCACGCCCCGCAACAAAAATGCCACGTTCTTTGCCGGGCGCTGACAAACAGGGTCTGAACCATATATCCTGTTGCCAAGTTACAGGGGGCTGAATGCGGATCGATTGCGCCTGGGAAGCGCCAGAAGCGGTTACCGCCGACGTTGCCATTGTCGGGTCGGGCGCGGCCGGCCAGGCGGCGGCGAGGCGGCTGCTCTCTCGCGGCTGCAGCGTGGTACTGATCGAAAGCGGCGGAATCGACCATGACGATGCGACCGCCGACTTCAACCGCGGCGACATTGTCGGGCAGGAATATCATCCGCTCGATCATAGCCGCCTGCGCTTCTTCGGCGGCACCACGGCCATCTGGGGTGGCCGCGTTGCAGAGTTTGATCCCATCGATTTCGAGCGCCGCGATTGGGTCCCGCACAGCGGATGGCCGTTCGGCCCAGCCGAGATACACAGTTATCTGGCCGAGGCGCGGGCCCTGCTCGGGGTCGACGGAGTCGACACGACCCGTCTCCCCCGTCCCTATCAGTTGCAGCGCCTGTCTAGCGATGAGCTTGCGGTCCGGTGGTGGAGCTTCGATCCGATCTTCGACCGCTTCACGATCGATCGCGCGGCCGACCTGGACACCGATCCGCGCTGTACCTTGCTGCTTCATGCGACCGTCCGGGAAGTCGTTCTTGCCGATGATGCGGCCTCCGTCGAACGGCTTGACGTTCGCACGCCAAGCGGCCGGTCGGTCGACATCAGGGCGCGCCATTATCTGCTGGCCGCCGGCGGAATCGAAAACCCGCGCATCCTGCTGGCCTCCAACTCGGTCGCGTCCGCCGGCATCGGCAATAGCTATGACCAGGTCGGCCGCTATTTCATGGAGCACCCCCATGCTCGCGGTGGCCGAATCGTCGGCCGGGCTGACTGGCGCTGGCTCGCATCTTTCGCCAAGCGCAAGGTGGGTGGCGTTGAAGTGTCTCCAGCAATTACGCCGGCCGAGGCGCTGCAGCGGCGCGAGGGGCTGCTGAACAGCGCTCTGACCATCGCCGTCCGCCAGCCTGAGGGCGGCAATCATTCGCTGCCGAAGCGGGCGTATCTCCACGTCAAGCATCGCACCGCTCCTACACGGCGCGGCCGATCGCTTTGGAAATTCACCAAATATCTGGTGAGGGGCTACACCGGGCTTACCGGACCATTCCATCCCTGGCTGATGAAGCGGATTTCCGGGCTGGACCTGGCACTGGTCATCCGGGCCGAACAGGCGCCCAACCCCGACAGCCGGGTGATGCTCGGCGCGGAAAAGGACGCGGTTGGAATGCCGCGCGTCAAGTTTGACTGGCGGTTGTCGGCGATCGACGTCGACAGCGTCGCCGGCCTGGTCGACGCGGTGGGCCGTGAATCCAGGCGGTTGGGGCTGGGAGACGTGGAACCGGCTGGCTGGCTGGCCAATCCAGACAAACGCTGGGTGAGCGACGAACTGGTTAGCGCCCATCCGATCGGCGGCTTCCACCATATGGGCACGACCCGCATGTCCAGCGACCCGCGACGGGGCGTAACCGACGGCTGGGGCCAGGTGCATGGACTGCCCAATCTGCACATCGCAGGAAGCTCGCTGTTTCCGACCGCCGGCTGGGCCAATCCTACGCTGACAATCCTTGCGCTGACGCTACGTACCGCGGATCGGATCGCCGAGGAACTTCAGCCTGCCGTGCGCCGGGCATTCAACCGAACGGGTGCTGGCGGAACCATTGGGTAAGCACATATTTGGTGCCGCGCCGGACTTTCATGCCCTGGTGAAGGGTGGCGTCATTGGGCGACCCGTCGGGCAGCAGATTATTCCATAGGATAAGCTTGCCGGTTTCCGGCTGGATCGTCTTGCCGATCGCCTTGAAGCGGGTTGCGCCGCCATCGTCCGGTTCGTTCAAATAGATCATCGCCGTCCAGCTGCGCTGCCCTGCCTCGGCGCAATGTAGGTAATAGTCGGCCCCGTCCGGGTTGAACGTATCGGTATGCGGCTTGAATTCCTGGCCTGCCGCGTAACGCTGTCCCTGCAGCGGTTCTGCCTGCGTCAGCGCTATTCCGGTCAAATGCGACAGGCGTTGCTGGACGCTGGCAACCAGCGGATCGCGCGGATCGAGATCGCAGGTTTCGCTGGTCCGGAACCGGGCGATGCCCTGGTCGTCCGCGATGGTAGAAGGACGGCGATTGGTGTCGATTAGTTCGCAAAGCGCCGAACAGTCTGAGGCACAGAGGAATTTGCGGAGGACAAACAGGTCCAGTCGCGGGCTGGGTACCCGCTGGATACCGGCCTCGGCCCTCACATGCCCGGCGATTGGATCAGAGGCCACGCCGCGCTTCATGATCGGCCATCACCGCCCGCGTTACAGACTGCATCAGCTCCTGGGATTCGCCGTCCGTTTTGTTGGGAACGGTCATGATCGCCATCGCGTAATTGGTGCCGTCCGGCGCGGTCAGGATGCCGATGTCGTTGATTCCGCCGACGCGTCCCTGGAAGTTCTGGCCGGTGCCGGTCTTGTGGCTCCATCGCCAGCCGGGCTTCAGCGCCGCTCTCACCCGAAGGCCGCCGGTCTTGGTCGAGCCCATGGTCGCGAGCAGCCGCTGCGTCGACGCCGCCGACAGCAGCTCGCCCTTCTTCA
>DATJKE010000057.1:0-3645 GCA_035491735.1 Sphingomicrobium sp. | reverse complement strand
AGCTCAGTGCCGCCAGCGTCCAGAAGTCGAGTGGACTTGCGCTGTCGAAGAAGCCGTAGAGGAAGAACAGGATAGCCAGGCCCACGGCTAGGTTAATCCAATGTCGCGCCGGCAACAGGATCGGCTTGCCGCTCATGTTCCCGTTAAGCTTGAGGAAAGCGATCACCGAGCCCGAGAATGTGATCGCACCAATCGCAACGCCCAGGCCCATTTCGATCCGGCTGACGGCCAGGATCGCGCCAGATCGGTCGACGATCCCGAAGGCAGAAGGATTGAGGAACGCCGCAGCACCGACCAACACCGCAGCCATGCCGACCAGCGAATGGAACGCAGCCACCAGCTGCGGCATCGCCGTCATCTGGATTCGACGGGCCGTGACGAGCCCGATTCCGCCACCGACAAGAATGGCGATGCCGATTTCCCACAACGACGCGAGCTGGTGTGTGGCAAGCGTGGTCACGACCGCGATCGTCATGCCGAGCATGCCGGTGAGGTTGCCGCGGCGGCTGCTTTCGGGGCTCGACAGGCCGCGCAGGGCCAGGATGAAGCAAGCGCCGGCAACAAGATACGCGAGGAGCGGCACCCAATCCGGGCCCGTGACCGCGAGGACGAAGTCTGTATGGCGCTCGGGAAGGCTCAACATCAGCGCTCCCTCTTTTTGTACATGCTGAGCATTCGCTGGGTGACAGCGAAACCGCCGAAAATATTCACCGACGCAAGCGCCACCGCCACCAGTCCGAGCCATTTCGACTGGACGCTGCCAGCCGTCGCTGCAGCGATCAGCGCGCCGACCACGATTACTGAGGAAATGGCGTTGGTAACGCTCATCAGCGGCGTGTGCAGCGACGGGGTTACCGACCAGACAACATAATAGCCGACAAAACAGGACAACACGAAGATCGACAGGATCGAGATAAAGTCCAACGGACGCCTCCCCCGCTTTCAAGAGCCGATCTTGTGGCAAGGCGCATCCGGCTTGTCGAGGGCAAGCGACCAAGCCGAAAATCTTGCCATTAACTTAACGAGGTTTCCGATTTTTTAACCTTTTCCGGCGCATGGCCTCAAAGGACGAGGAAGGGAAACACGCGCGCCATGAAATGGCCGTTCCGCCGCAACCGCGAACCCGGGGCCAAGCGCCCCTCGACGATGCTTGCCTGGGCACTCTCGCTCGGCCTGCTGTTCGGATTGGTTGCGGCGGGCGAATATCCCGAGGACCGCCTCCGCGCCGTGCGCAATCACCTCAACGAGCGGCCTGTGAGCGGACAGATCGTGTTGGTAGGGGTCGACGAGAAATCGGTCAGGGAGATCGGGCGCTGGCCATGGCCGCGCAGCCGCTACGCTCAGCTGATCGAGGCGCTGGACCGGGCGGAACCACAGCAGCAGGTTCATGACATATTGCTGTCGGAGCGGACTGACCCGGCGCTCGACCGGCAGCTGGCCCGCGCGATGAGCCACGGCAGCAACATCACGCTCGCATATCTTCCGCGAGCTGGCGCGCAAGAAGGCAAATTTGAGGATGTGCGACCGCTTCCCGAATTCCTGAAGCATGCCGGAATCGGCACCATCGGCCTGCAATATAATTATGCCAATGAGGCGTGGCTCCTGCCGCGTGGGACTCGCCGCGGCGACACGGTAATCCCTTCGCTGGCCAGCATCCTCGCTGACCGGAATATGGCCAGCGACGCCAATTTCCGCGTGAATTACGCCTTCGACCCGGCCTCTATCCCGACCTATAGCGCGGCGGACGTTATCGATGGGCGCGTCGGCAAGGCACAGCTCCAGGGCAAAACGGTCATTGTCGGGACCGATGCCGAGCGGCTCGGTGACCAGTTCATGCTCCCCGGCTGGGGCAAGGCAAGCGGTGTCTACTTGCATATCATCGGCGCGGAGACTCTAAAGGCCGGGACGCCGATCGACCTCGGCTGGATTCCCGCCTACCTGGCCGCCTGTCTGCTAGTGTTCGCCGCTACCAAGCGGAAGCTCCGGGCCCAGGTGGCGTTGCTGGGCGGCGGATCATTCGCAATCTTGGCCCTTCCGCTGCTGCTGGAGCGGGCGCAGATTTTCGCCGACATCACGGCCGGTCTGTTCGTCATCCTCTGGGTGGCTACCGCCATCACCATGCAGAATATGAAGCGCCGCGGCCTGACTAATACCGTCAGCGGCCTTCCCAATCTCAATGCGCTGCGACGTGCAGGACATGAGGGCGATCGCCCGCTTATCGTCGCCCGGGTGATCAACTATGCGCAAATCGTTTCCACCCTTTCGGTCACACAGGAACGCGCGCTGACCGAACAGATCGTCTCGCGGCTGAAGGTCGGCTCCGAAGTTTCCACCGTCTATCAGGGCGACGAGGGCATCTTCGCCTGGACGGTTCCGGCGGGAACGGCGATCGGCCACCATGTCGAGGCGCTTCATGCCCTGTTCCGCAGCCCGGCCAAGATCGACGGCAGGCCATTCGACATCGCCATCAGCTTCGGTGTCGAGATCGGCAGCGGCCGTTCGCTCGCCAATCGGCTTGGCAGCGCCCTGGTCGCCGCCGACGAGGCAACGGCCGAGGGCCTGCGCTGGAAATATCACGATCCTGAGCGGCTGAAGGACGCCGGATGGCGGCTATCGTTGCTTAGCCAGCTCGACGACGCGATTGATCTGGGTCAGGTATGGGTCGCATTTCAGCCGCAGCTCGATCTCAGGACCAACCGCATTCGCGGCGCCGAGGCGCTCGCCCGCTGGACCCATCCGGAAAAAGGTCCGATCAGCCCGTCGGAATTCATTGCCGCCGCCGAGCAGAGCGACCGTATCGACAAGCTGACCTTCTTCGTCCTCGACCGCGCAATCGCCGCAGCGGCGCAGATCAACCAGGAGCACGGTCAATTCGACATGGCGGTCAACCTGTCGGCCCGGATGCTGGGCGACAAGACGTTGCCGTCCCGTGTCCGCAAAGTGCTGGATCGACACGGGCTCGATCCTGCCCGCCTGACGCTGGAGTTGACGGAGACGGCGGCGCTTGCGACCGGTGCGGACATCGGCCCGTTGTTCGGCCTTCGGGACCTCGGCGTCAGGATTTCGATCGACGATTATGGCACCGGTCTTTCGACGCTCGAATATTTGAAGAAGATCCCGGCCAGCGAGATCAAGGTCGACCAGAGTTTCGTCAAATCGATGCGCGATCATCGCAGCGACCTGGTGATGGTGCAGTCTACCATTGCCCTGGCCCATTCGCTTGGCCGGACGGTAGTCGCCGAGGGAGTGGAAAGCCGCGAGATCCTGGACATGCTGGTGGCGATGAAATGCGAGGTTGCGCAGGGCTTCGTCATCGGGCGCCCCTCGAGCCTCAATGACCTGTCGAAGAGGCTTGGCAGTGAGCGCAAGCGCCGCGCCGCCTAATTAACCTAGATTAGTAATGGCGCTGCGCACCCGGCAGCGCTCTCTCCTCGAAGTCTCAAGCAAAAGCCGCGCCAATACTTAGTCGCCACAGAGGTCGACTTCGACAATTTGGTTAATTTGTTGCTAACCATTTCGATTAAGGTTAATCTCCCCTCATGCGGCATGAGTCGCATTGTGACGACAGGGGACGATCATGAAGTACAAGAAAGCGACTTCTGCGCGTGGTCTTTGGTCGTGGCTGTTCGGCCATGGCTGGAGCGG
>DATJKE010000056.1:0-4755 GCA_035491735.1 Sphingomicrobium sp. | reverse complement strand
TGTTTCGTGCATTCGCTGGAAGGCTGGATGATCGCCGCTCTTGGGGAAGTTGGCGTTGCGGCGCGGCGTGAGCCAGGCCGGATCGGAATCTGGACCGGCCATGGACCAAATGAAGCCAAGATCGGCGCGATCGGCGTCCGGCTGAAGCGGTGGGTCACGCTCCACGGCTTCTCGATCAATGTCGATCCGGACCTGTCGCACTTTGGCGGAATCGTGCCCTGCGGCATCTCCGAATATGGCGTGACCAGCCTGGCGGCGCTTGGCCGGGATCCGTCGATGGAGCCGCTCGACGATGCTCTTGAGCGATCCTTTCCGTTATTTCTCAATGCTTTAAGATATATCTCACAAGCCGCTTGAGGCGCGCAACCCTCCCGACTATTGTGCGCGCGATTTGCAAAGGCGGGGCAGCCGCCAAGCAGGTCTGACAATCAAGGGAGTTTTGAATGCGTGCTCTGATCCTGGTCGCTGGTGCGGCCCTGGCAGTTTCGGCTTGCAGCAGCAACGAAGCCGCTGAAAATACGATGAATGTCGACGAGACCCTCACCACCGAGAACGTCGTCGCCAATGACACTACCGCCATCGACGCGACCACCAACACGGACGCCAACATGACGATGGACGCCAACGCCGCCGACGCCAATGCGACGGACGCGAACGCGACCGAGACCAACGCCCAGTAATCAGGCGCTTGGAGCCGCTAGTTGCGGCTCACGGTTTTCGAAGGGCCGCCGGCATGTCCGGCGGCCCTTTTGCTATTTGAGGCCCACAACCTTGTGCGACTGGAGCGTCAGCCGCCACCGGGGGCGCTCCATCACGAGCGCGATCGCGGCCTCATAGGACGCATCGATGCCAGGACAGTCCATCGGCTGGACCAGGAAATGGTCGAATTCCCAGCCTTCGAGATCGACCGGATCGATCCCGGCTTGCGGCCAAACCAGCTTCAGCTCGCTTCCCGAACGCTGAACCACCTCGGTGCCGGCCTTGGGGCTGATGCACAGCCAGTCGATCCCGGGAACGGCGGCAATGGTGCCATTGCTTTCCACCGCTACCCGAAAGCCGCGCGCGTGCAGCGCATCGAGCAGGGCATGATCGAGCTGCAGCATCGGTTCGCCGCCGGTGATCACCACCAACCGCTGGCTTTCTTCGGCGCCCCATAGCGTCTCAATATGTCCCGCCAGCGCGTCCGCATCGGCGAACTTGCCGCCGCCCGGCCCGTCCGTGCCCACGAAATCGGTGTCGCAGAAATTGCATTGGGCGGTCGCTCGATCCTGCTCCCGGCCGCTCCATAGGTTGCAGCCGGCAAACCGCAGGAACACCGCGCGGCTCCCGGACTGCACGCCCTCGCCCTGAAGCGTCAGGAAGGCTTCCTTGACGGCGTAGCTCATGGCGCGGCCACGTAGCGGGTCGGGTCGGGCAGGCCCGCTTCCTCGAAGCCCTTCGCCCTCAACCGGCAAGCGTCGCAAAGGCCGCACGCGGCTCCGTCCGGTGCGGGATCGTAACAGCTGTGACTGAGCCCGGCGTCGAGCCCAAGCCGCGCCGCCTCGCGGGCAATGTCGGCCTTGCTCATGTGCTGAAGCGGCGCATGGATCTTGAATCGGCCGCCCTCAACCCCTGCCTTGGTCGCCTTGTTGGCCAGGGCCTCGAACGCGGCGATGAATTCCGGCCGGCAATCGGGATAGCCCGAAAAGTCGAGCGCATTGACACCGACAAACAGGTCGCGGGCGCCCAATGCCTCGGCCCAGGCCAGCGCCAGGCTGAGGAAGACCGTGTTGCGAGCCGGGACATAGGTTACCGGAATCCCTTCGCCCACGCCCTGCTTCGGGACATCGATGTCGCCGGTCAGGGCCGATCCCCCAAAGGCTGTAAGATCGAGCGGCAGGATGATGTGGCGGTCGGCAAGGTCGGCGGCGATCCGTTTCGCCGCCTCAACCTCGACCCGATGCCGCTGATGATAATCGATGGTGAGCGCGAGCACGGAATAGCCGGCCTCGCGCGCCAAACCGGCGCAAACCATCGAGTCCAGCCCGCCGGACAGCAGGACAATTGCTGACTTGTTCAGATCATTGCTCATTCCGGGCGCCATCTAGGGGCGCGGAGCGCAAAAAAATAGGGCCGCTCGAATCGGGCGGCCCAGTTGTTCGGGCATCGGCCCGAAAGGGAGGAAAGCGTGCCGAAGAAGGGCACAGCGCCTCTCATAGCCGGATTATGGTTAAAGCCCGCTTAACGGGGCGTCTTATTACGGACGGCAGTCGCCCATCCGCCGCGCGTAAAGCTTGTAGTGGAACGGCAGCCCGCCCGAGATTCCTTGCGTGTCGATGGTCAGCGAGCGCGGCGTGAGCAGCGTCACGGCCGAACGCCCGAATCCTCCGTCGGCGCAGTTGTAATTGATCTCGGCATTCATACCGCTGTCGCGAATTACCGTTCGCGTGCATTTCCCGTTGCGATGCTCGAACTGAGCCAGGACATCCGGCGAGGGCACGCAAACGCGGGTAGGATCATGGCCGTTGGCGCTCTTGCTCAGCTCCCAAAGTCCGCCGGCCGCGGGAGCAAGCGCGCGCGGGACCGTGGCAGTCACGATAGTTGCCGCAAAAAACGCCATGACGGCCGTCAAGCCGATTCGAGCCCCGCTACGCATCACCAGGCATTTACCACAGGCTAGTTAACTCTGCGTAATTCTAAGCAGCTTCGGCTGCGATTGGGAAGCTGGTTGCGCAGAAGGCGCAGTCGACCCGGATCAGCCCATCGTCGCCGACCATTGCTGCCCGCTCGTCAGGCGGGAATCGAGCTATGACCGAGGCGATATAGTCGGGACTGCAGCGGCAGCCCTTTGACAGCGCCACCGGAGGCAGGGTCCGCACTTCCGGTTCCTCGTGCAGCAAGCGCCAGACGAGATCGTCCAGCGGCAGGTCGCGATCGGTCAACTCTTCCGGCTTCACCGAGCCCACCAAAACCGCGACATGCGGCCATTCGGGATGGTCGAGCCGGGTGTGGAGCCGATCGCGGCCTTCCTCGCCTTCCGGCAGGTGCTGGAACATTAGGCCGCCCGCGACCCAGCCCTGCTCGTCCTTCCTGGCCGCGAGCCGGACGATGGACGGGATCTGCTCGGATTGGCCGAAATAGCTTTGCGCCGCCTCGCCAAGCCCCTCGCCCTCCAGCGGCACGATCCCCTGATAGCGTTCCTTGGTGGCCGGCTGGTCGAAGGTGATGGCCAAATAGCCGCGGCCGAACAGTGAAAACAGGGTCGGATTCGGACCGGCCTCTGCCAGCCGTTCCGGATCGTGGCGGACATAGCCGCGCAACTCGCCGCCGAGATAATCGCAGACCAACAGGTCAATGATCCCGGCCTCGGTCTGCGCCTGGATGGTCAATTGCCCGTTGGGATCCTTCAGCATCGAGCCGAGCAGCGCGGTCAGTACCAGCGCTTCGGCCAGCAGCCGCTCGAGCGCAGGCGGATATCCGTGATTGGCCAGGATCTGGTCGAGCGCAGGGCCGATCCGCGCAGCGCGCCCCCTTGCGTGTCGCGACGGCACGGTGACGCCAAGCGCGACGTCCTGATTTAGCGAGATTTCAGTCATCCGCGGCCAAATGGGACCGGCCGCTCGAAATCGCAACCTAGCCGATCTTTTCCAGCGCCCAGAGCAGCAGCGCCTTCTGCGCGTGCAGGCGATTCTCGGCTTCGTCCCATACGGCCGACTGGGGACCGTCGATCACGCCATCGCTGACTTCCTCGCCGCGGTGAGCGGGGAGGCAATGCAGGAACGTCGCCCCGGGCGCCGCGCGAGCCATCAGCGCCTCGTCGACCTGGAATCCCGCAAAGGCCTCCTCGCGATATTCGTCCTGTTCCTGGCCCATCGAGACCCAGGTATCGGTCACCACCACTTCGGCACCATCGACCGCTTCCGCCGGATCGCAGCCGAAATAAATGTCCTCACGGGTCGCCGCCATGGCGCACATACCAACGTCCGGTTCGAACTGGCCGGGCGTAGCGACTGCCAGGCCGAAGTGCATCAGCGCCGCTGCCTCGATGAGCGAGTTGCAGACATTGTTGCCGTCGCCGATCCAGGCCCAGCGCGATCCTGCCAGCTTGGCGCGGTGTTCGATGACCGTCTGCATGTCGGCCAGGAGCTGGCAGGGATGCGAAAAATCGGTCAGCCCGTTGATCACCGGCACCGTGGCATGCTGCGCAAGCTCGACCGCCTTTTGATGATGATCGGTGCGGATCATGATCACGTCGGCGAAGCGCGACAGGACGCGCGCCGTGTCGGCGATGGTTTCACCGCGGCCGAGCTGCGATGAGCTGCTCTCCAGAACAATGGTCGAACCGCCCAGCTGCCGCATGGCGAGGTCGAAGCTGATGCGGGTGCGCGTCGAACTCTTTTCAAACACCATCGCCAGGATCAGGCCGTCGAGCGGACGATCGGGGTCAACCTTGCCTCTGGGCCAGCCAGCCCGCTTTTCCTTCCTCTCCATTGCCTCGTTGAGGATGGTCGCGATGGCTTCCCCGCCCGCGTCGCACAGGTTGAGGAAATGGCGCATCGTCACGCCGCTTCGGGAACGTCATAGTCCGCGGCAGCGGCCGACAGGCCTTCGACGAACTCGGCAATGTGGCTATCTTCGATGGTCAGCGGCGGAAGTACGCGAACCACATTGTCGCCGGCGGCGACGGTGAGAATGCCTTTGGTGCGCAGGTAAGTGACGAACGCGCGGCTGTCGGTCTTCATCTTGATGCCGAGCATCAGGCCCAGCCCGCGAACG
>DATJKE010000055.1:0-20830 GCA_035491735.1 Sphingomicrobium sp. | reverse complement strand
CAGTAATGGGCGGCAGTGCGTTGCGCGTCCTGCGCGCCGGGCTGGTACCGATGCCGGAGCCTGTGCAAAAGGCCTCCCGATGACGCGCCTGTTCCACGACCAGCCAATCCCGGAATCGCTCCGCGGCTCAATCATTGCGCTCGGCAATTTCGACGGCTTTCACTTGGGCCACCAGGCGGTGGTCAGCAGGGCAGTACAGCGCGGGGCACATGAGCGGCGGCCGGTGATCGTCGCCACATTCGACCCTCACCCGGTGCGCCACTTCAAGCCCGACATCCCGCCCTTCCGGCTGACCACGCTCGACCAGCGCGAGGAATTGTTCGCCCATGCCGGCGCGGACGCGATGCTGGTGTTCAACTTCGGCGCGGACCTGGCCTCGACCACCGCCGAGGACTTCGTATCGAAGTTGCTGGCCGATCATCTCGGGGCCGCGGGCGTCGTCACTGGCGAAGACTTCACCTTCGGCAAGGGGCGCGGCGGCAATGTCCAGGTCCTGCGCGACCGGGGCGCGGCCCAAGACATCGTCGCCGAAACGGTCGGCGCCGTGCTGCTCGACGGGGTACGCATCTCGTCGGGCCGAATCCGCGAGGCGCTGCAGGCCGGGGATCCAGCCGCCGCGATCCACCAACTCACCCGGCCGTTCGCGATCCGGGCCGAGGTGATTCACGGCAACAAGCGCGGCCGCGGCTTCGGCTGGCCGACCGCGAACATGAAGCTGGGGCCCTATCTGCGGCCCGCCTACGGGGTCTATGCGGTCCGCGTGCGGCTGCCGGATGCCAATGGTTTTGGTGGCGCTGAATATGACGGCGTCGCAAACCTTGGGCACCGCCCGATGTTCGAGCCGGAAGAACTGCTCGAGGCCCATCTGTTCGACTTCGATGGCGACCTCTACGGTCAGAACATCGAGGTCGCCCTTCATCATTATCTTCGTCCCGAGGTGAAGTTCGAGACCCACGACGAACTCATTGCCCAGATCGGCCGTGACGCGGAGGAGGCAAAGCGGCTGCTTGCCGCTGGCGCGACCCTCGCCTAAGGCCCGCCGCAAATGTCCGACGCACCCGATAAGACCGACTACCGCTCTACTGTCTTCCTGCCCAAGACCGACTTTCCGATGAAGGCCGGCCTGCCGCAGAAGGAGCCGCTCATCCAGGCCAAATGGCAGGAGGGCGACATCTATGCGCAGGTGCGCAACAGCCGCGCCGGGCGCGAGAAGTTCATCCTCCACGACGGCCCGCCCTACGCCAATGGCGACATGCACATCGGCCATGCGCTCAACCATATCCTCAAGGACATGGTCGTCCGCACCCAGACTCTGCTCGGCAAGGACGCGCCCTATGTGCCCGGCTGGGACTGCCACGGCCTGCCGATCGAGTGGAAGGTCGAGGAGCAGTATCGCAAGAAGAAGCTCAACAAGGACGAGGTGCCGGTCAAGGAGTTCCGCGCCGAGTGCCGCGCCTACGCCCAGCATTGGGTCGACCGGCAGCGCGAGCAGCTGAAGCGGCTCGGCATCGGCGGCAATTGGGACAAGCCCTACCTCACCATGAACTTCGAGGCGGAGGGGACAATCGTCGCCGAGCTCTACAAGTTCGCCGAGAGCGGCCAGCTCTATCGCGGCGCCAAGCCGGTGATGTGGTCCCCGGTCGAAAAGACCGCGCTGGCCGAGGCCGAGATCGAATATGAGGACATCGTCTCGACCCAGATCGACGTGGCGTTCGAGATCGTCGAAAGCCCGATCCCCGAACTGGTCGGCGCCTATGCGGTGGTGTGGACGACCACACCCTGGACCATCCCCGTCAACCAGGCGATCGCATATGGGCCAGATGTCGAGTATCAGCTTCTGGCGATTGACGACGCACATTGGCTTGTCGCTGAAAACCTTGTTGGACCGTTCCTCGAACGTCTTGCAGCGGCCAACCCGGAATACGTTTCCCGAGATTGGGAAGGCTGGAAACTGGCTTCGACCGAGAATCGCAAGCTAGTTAAGGGCTCCGATCTCGCTGGCACCGTCGCAGGCCACCCGATGCACAAGCTGGGCGAGTTCTATCAGCGGCCCCGCCCCTTCCTGCCCGGCGACTTCGTCACCACCGACAGCGGCACCGGCCTGGTCCATATGGCGCCCGACCATGGCGAGGATGATTTCGAGCTGTGCCGCGCGCACGGCATCGAGCCGCAGTTCGCGGTCGAGGCCGACGGCCGCTACCGCGACGACTGGCCCTGGCTCGGCGGCAACGACGAACGCCGCATGTCGGTCATCAACCCCAAGTTCAACGCGCCCGACGGCCCGATCAATTCGGACCTGCGCGAGGCCGGCGCGCTGCTCGCCGCGTCGGCCGACTACCAGCACAGCTATCCGCACAGCTGGCGGTCCAAGGCCAAGGTCATCTACCGCTGCACCCCGCAATGGTTCATCGCGATGGACAAGCCATTGGGCCACCAGCACGCCAAGACGCGGGCCGAGAAAAGGTGGGAAAATGAAGGCGGGGCGCTGATCAATGGCGCGCATCTGTCCGACGACGAGAATGCGACGCTGCGCCAGCTTGCCATGACCGCCATCGCCGAGACCCGCTTCGTCCCCGAAAAGGGCCGCAACCGCATCGGATCGATGGTCGAGGGCCGCCCGGACTGGGTGCTCTCCCGCCAGCGCGCCTGGGGCGTCCCCATCGCCGTGTTCGTCGAGAAGAAGAGCGGCAAGCTCCTGGTCGACCATGAGGTCAATGAGCGGATCGTCGCCGCGATCAAGGCCGAAGGCGTCGACGCCTGGGAAGAAGCCCGCGCCCAGGAATATCTCGGCAACGCCTATAACGCCGCCGACTATGAGATGCAGGCCGACATCCTCGATGTCTGGTTCGACAGCGGCTGCACCCATGTTTTCACGCTGGAAAGCGGCCATTGGCCCGAGCAGCGCTGGCCGGCCGATCTTTATCTCGAAGGCAGCGACCAGCACCGGGGCTGGTTCCAGTCGTCGCTGCTGCAGAGCTGCGCCACCCGCGGCCGCGCGCCTTACGACCAGGTACTGACCCATGGCTTCACCATGGATCCCAAGGGCATGAAAATGTCCAAGAGCCTCGGCAACACCATCGACCCGATCAAGGTGATGGAGACCAACGGCGCCGACATCATCCGGCTGTGGGCACTGTCGGTCGATTTCACCGAGGACCACCGCATCGGCGACGAGATTTTGAAGGGCGTCGGCGACCAGTATCGCAAGCTCCGCAACAGCTTCCGCTACCTTCTCGGCGCGCTCGACGGATTCGACGAAAGCGAGCGGCTGCCCGTGGCGGAAATGCCCGAGCTGGAGCGCTACATGCTGGCGCTGACCGCCGAGCTTGACGTACGCCTCCGCCAGGCGGTCAACGACTACGACTTCAACACCTATACCCGAGCGCTGACCGACTTCTGCAACGAAGACCTCTCGGCCTTTTTCTTCGATATCCGCAAGGACAGCCTCTACTGCGACGCCAGCGACGATCCGAAGCGGCGCGCCTATCGTACCGTGCTCGACACGCTGTTCCACGCCCTGGTCCGCTGGGCGGCGCCGGTGCTGGTGTTCACCAGCGAGGAGGTGTGGGGTACCCGCTATGCGGACGAAGGCAGCGTCCACCTGCTCGAATGGCCGCTGATCGACAGCCAGTGGCGCGAAGATACGGGGCTGGTCGCAAAATGGGCCGAGCTCCGCCAGCTGCGCGAGGCGGTGACCGAAGCGATCGAGCCGCTGCGCCGCGACAAGGTCATCGGCTCCAGCCTTGAAGCCATGGTCTCGGCGCCGAGCGACGCCGATCCCGCCCTGCTCGCCGAATTGTTCATCGTCTCGTCAGTCAGTCCCGGCGATGCCTTGGCCGTGACCAAGTCCAACTATCACAAGTGCGGCCGCTGCTGGCGGCTGTTGCCCGAGGTCAAGTCCGACGGCGACCTGTGCGACCGGTGCAATGAGGTGGTAAATGGGTAATCGCACGGCCGCCTACCTTGTCGCCCTCGCCATCTTCGCCGCCGACCAGCTCAGCAAATGGCTGGTCACCGGTCCGCTCGGATTGGTGCTTGAGGGCCAGCAGCTGAAGCTCATCCCTATCTTCGACCTCACCCGAGTCCATAATTACGGCATCAGCCTCGGCCTCGCCCAGGCAACCAGCGACACCCAGCGGTGGATCCTGGTCGGAATCACCGCCGCCATTGCCGCCGGCGTCGCCTGGTGGATTCGCAAAGAGGAACAGCGCGGCGACCAGCTGGCACTGGCGATGATCCTCGGCGGCGCGCTGGGGAATATCGTCGATCGAGTGCAGTTCGGCTATGTCGTTGACTTCCTCGACTTGCATTTTGGTGGCTGGCGGCCCTTTTATGTCTTTAATGTCGGCGACGCGGCGATTAGCATCGGTGTCGTAATCTTGCTGCTCCGCGCCTTCCTGTTGCGGAATCAGGCGCCTGAAGGAACGAATGAACATGCGTAAGGTCTTAATCCTCATCGCTCCGGCGATCCTGCTCGCCGGATGCAGCGTTTTTGGCGGCGGCAAGCAGAAGTCACTCGACGAGTTCGCGGTCGCCCGCAATGCGCCGCTGGTGATCCCGCCCGACTATTCGTTGACCCCGCCGGTTGCCGGCACGGTCAGCATGACCGCTCAGGACGCCCAGGGCCAGGCGATCCAGGCGCTGTTCGGCGGCCCGGCTCCGCGCAGCTCGACCGAAATGTCGGTCCTGGAGCGCGCCGGCCGTGACCGCGCCTCGCTCGGCATTCGCTCGTCGGTGGGCGATCCCAACACGCGGGTGGTGGACAAGGGCCAGTCGACACAGACGATTTTGGCTGCGCCGCAAGCAGACAGCCAAGAGGCCTCGGCGCAGACGCCGGGCCAGTAAGCCGACACGGAAGGGGGACTATGAGCTCGGACAATCTTTCGGCTCGGCTGGTCGAAATCGAAGCGATGCTCGATCGCTCACGCCGCCGGTTTGAGGAAGGCACACGGCTGGTCGAGGAAGCTCACCACTCGCTGGCCGAAATCCAGCAACTGCTGATCGGATCTCCGGTCACGCTTTCGGCCGAGGAGAATGAGGAGGCCGCGTCGCGGCTGCTCGCCAGCCTGAAAGCCAGCGGCACGGAACTTCCCGAGACGCTTTGCGGTGGCCGCCTGGCGGTCGATCCGGTTCAGCGGCTGATTCGCATCGACGGTCATCCGATCGGTATCACCGAGATGGAATATCGCGTGCTCGAACTGCTGGCATTCGCCCGCAACAACGTTGTCACGCGCCAGATGCTGCTGAAGCATCTCTACCGCCGGGCCGACGATCAGCCGCAGCCCAAGATCATCGACGTGTTCATCTCCAAGCTGCGCAAGAAACTGCGTTCGGCCTCTGGCGGAGCAGAGTTTATCGAGACGATCCCGCAGCGCGGCTGGATTCTGCGCGACATCGAAACTGCGACCGCAGCGTAAACCAATTCCGTTTCGAACCCGTTCCGGCGGGCGGATTTACTGATCATTCACCGTCCTGTGGCAAATGGGGTGGATGATTCACTTCATCCCCGAATCGCCCGAGACGGCGCAGGAGGTGCAGGCCGCTGAGGTTCTTGGCCCTTACGCCGAAGCCGTGGCGCGTCTGGCGTCGATCCGCCAGGCACTGGCCTGCGTCGAGCAATTCGCCGGTGGTGAGGTGTCCGACAGCATGGCCGAAGCCAAGCTTGCGGCGGGATGGCCCAACGCCTCTCCTGCAAAGCAGCGCGTGTACGACGCCCGCTCAGCCAAGATCGCTGCCGCCGCCGCTGCCGGCCTCGAAATGATCGCCGCCCAGCAGGAGGCCGGCCAGGAGCCGCATCCGGCCGCAATCGAGCGGCTTAAGCTTGAACTCGGTGACGGCATCGGCGCCATCGACCAGCTCTTCTCGCTCTAAGCCGGCCCTTTTTCTTTCGGGGTTTGGGGGTCGGCGCCCCATTCGCTCCAGCTACCGTCGTATAGCTTGCCGCGCCGCCCTCCGAGGCGCTGGGCGGCGAAGATGATCGAGTTGGCGGTGACGCCCGATCCGCAGCTGGCGATGAACGGCTCGGAAGGTTCGATTCCCAGTACCTCGAACGCTTCACGCAGCTCGGACTCCGACTTTAGCGTGCCGTCCTCACGATAAAGTGATGCGAATGGCAGGTTCTTCGACCCTGGGATATGCCCGGCGCCGACATTTGGCCGCGGATCGGGCTCGCCGCCCTCGAACCGCGCTTTCCCCCTGGCATCGAGTATCGGTATCCCGATACCAGACAGAATCTCATTCTTTGAAACCACTTCACCGACAATCTCACGGGCATTGAACTCAGCGTTGCGTGGCTTGGCCTCGCCCCTTTCGATCGGGCGCCCCTCCGACCGCCATTTCTGAAAGCCGCCGTCGAGGATCGCGACCCGCTCCGCGCCGAAATGGCGGAACATGAACCAGCCCCTTGCCGCCGTGCGCAGCGGTGAATTGTCGTAGACGATGATCCGATCTTCGCGCCCCACGCCAATCCTGGTCATCGCCTGGCCGAAATCCACCGCCGAGGGGAGCATGTGCGGGGCAGGATTGGATCGGTCGGCGACCTGGTTGATGTCGAGAAAGCGGGCGCCAGGAATGTGAGCCTCGGGGAATTCCGCGACTGGGTCGCGGCCATCGGTCGGAAGGAAGGAGCTGCAGTCGACAATGGCGATGTCTGGTTCGTCCAGGTTTCGCGCCAGCCAATCGGTCGTTACCAAGCTGTCCATTCTAACCTCCGCAACTGCCGGATTGTAACTTGGCTTCACTGACCGCAATGACAAGGGCGATGAGTATCAAGCTTGATCCCAGCTGGCTGGAGCCGCTGCAGTCCGAATTCGACCAGCCTTACATGAGCGAGCTGAAGCGCTTCCTGCTGGCCGAGCGGGAAGCCGGGAAGCGCATCTTCCCGGCGGGCTCCAATTGGTTCCTGGCGCTCGACCTTACGCCGCTCGATAAGGTGAAGGTCGTGATTCTCGGCCAGGACCCCTATCACGGGCCTGGCCAAGCGCATGGGCTCTGCTTCTCGGTTCCTGACGGGGTCCGCCCGCCGCCGAGCCTGGTCAACATCTACAAGGAATTGGAGAGCGATCTCGGCATCCGCCGGCCGGAGCATGGCTTTCTCGAGCATTGGGCGAAGCAGGGCGTGCTGCTCCTGAATAGCGTGCTCACCGTCGAAATGGGCCTCGCCGCCTCTCACCGCGACCGCGGTTGGGAGCGGTTCACGGATGCCGTGATCCGGCTGGTCAATGCCAGGGAGCAGCCGGTCGTGTTCATGCTGTGGGGAAGCTACGCCCAGAAGAAGGCGAGCTTTGTTGATGCTTCCCGCCACCTGGTGCTGAAGGCCCCGCACCCTTCACCGCTTTCGGCACATAGCGGATTTCTCGGGTGCAAGCATTTCTCGAAGGCCAATGCCTTCCTCGAAAGTCGCGGGCTAGCGCCGATCGACTGGGCGTTGCCCGAATGTGCGCTGAGCGCTTAAGAGGCGCGCCATGTCCATGACGCCCAAGCATCTCGGCCAGGCAAGCGCTCTCCCAGCGTCGCCGGAGGAGGCTGAGCTCGATTACGTCCCCAACCCGCGGAAGGGCTCGCTCTACCTGGTGCGTTTCGCCGCGCCCGAGTTCACCTCACTCTGCCCGGTCACCGGCCAGCCCGATTTTGCGCATCTGGTGATCGATTATGCCCCTGGCGAGACCATTGTGGAATCGAAGAGCCTGAAGCTGTTCCTGAGCTCGTTCCGCAATCACTGCGGCTTCCATGAGGATGTGACGGTCGGCATCGGCCAGCGCCTCACCGAGGAGATGAAGCCGCAATGGCTAAGGATCGGCGGCTATTGGTATCCGCGCGGCGGCATGCCGATTGATGTGTTCTGGCAGTCGGGCCCGCCGCCCGAGGGCCTGTGGCTGCCGGACCAGGGTGTGTCCGCCTACAGAGGTCGAGGCTAAGCTGAAGATCGCGATCCTAGGCGCCGGGTCCATCGGCTGCTTCGTCGGCGGCTGCTGGCAAGCGGCGGGACTGGATGTCTCCTTTATCGGCCGCACGAGCTTCGCAAACGAGATCGCCGAACATGGCCTGACGCTGAGCGATTACAGCGGATGGAAAGTGACGCTGCCAACCGGCCGGGTCGACTATCGAACCAATGGCCAAGCGCTGGCGGATGTCGACATAATCGCATTGTGCGTCAAAAGCGGCGCCACCGCAGAAGCAGCCGACGAAATCGCTGAGCAAGGTCACCCCGGCGCGACCGTCATCAGCCTGCAGAATGGCATCAGCAACATTGATGTGCTGGAGCGGCGCCTCGGTGACAGGTTTACCGTCGTTCGCGGCATGGTCCCGTACAATGTCGCCTATCTCGGCGACGGCCATTTCCACAAAGGCGTCGCCGGTGATCTTTATGCGGAAGACCGCCCCGAAATCCGCAAGCTGTCATTGGCGATTGGATCATCGCCTGCCGCCTTGAAACTATCCAACGACATGCTCGGCATTGCCTGGGGCAAGTTGTTAATCAACCTCAACAATGCAGTGAACGCCCTCTCGGGTGCGACCTTGCTCGAGGAGTTGCGCGAGCGCGATTACCGCCGTGTCGTCGCGGCCTGCCAGCGCGAGGGACTTGACCTGCTTGGGCACGCTGGGATCGAACCGGCCAAGGTCGGAGCCGTCGGGCCAGCGTTGCTTCCGGCGGTTATAGGTTCGCCCGACTGGCTTTTCCGCAACGTTTTCCTCAAGGCGTGGAAGATCGATGCCAGGGCGCGGTCGTCCATGGCCGACGACCTGGCCGCGGGCCGCAAGACCGAGGTCGACTACATCAACGGCGAGCTGGTTGCGCTTGCCGACCGGCTCGGCTCCCAGGCACCCGTCAACCGAAAGATCGTCCAATTGATCCGCGAGGCCGAAGGCGGCGCGGCACCGTTATCGCCGGCCGCCCTTCGTCGCGAAGTGCTTGGCCGCTAGCGCGGAGCAGCCTCGGTCGGCGGGAATGCCGCGTCACCCGGAGCCGGCGCATCCGTCGCGCGGCCCTTGGTCCAATAATAGAGGGCTCCGATCGCAGCCGAGAACACCACGACGCTGACCAGCATCACTGCCGAATAGGGCTCGACCAGCGCGAAGACACCGGCGCTGTCGGCGGAGCCAGCCTTTTCGGCCCCGGCGACGGCGAACGCGTAGACGACGCCCATCAGGCTTTCGCCGACGATCAGGCCGGTTGCCATCAGGACACCCATGCGTTCGGCAAAGGCCGGGCTCTTCGACTGCAGCGCCCACCGATTGTAGAACCAGCCAAGGACTGCGCCGAACGGGATCAGCAGGTCGGCCTCCAGCGGCAAATAGATACCCATTCCAATCGCCAGCGGCGGCAGGTGCAGGCGCTTGCCCGACGATCGCTTGAGCAGCTCGTCGACGATCACGGCGACCGCGCCGATGATCGCTCCCTGGCGGATCAAGCCCCAATCCAGATCGCCGCCAAGCACGCCCTGCGCGATCGTTGAGATAATCGCCGCCTGCGGAGCGGCCAGTGCCGTATCCTTGGCGCCGGGAGCGCCCTGGAAAGTGAAGGCAGTATTCATGAGATCGAGGATCGGCGGAATGACGATCGCGCCGAACACCACGCCGAGAACCAGCGCAACCTGTTGCCGCCACGGCGTCGCTTCGACCAGTTGTCCGGTCTTCAGATCCTGGAGGTTGTTGTTGGAGATTGTCGCAACGCCGAAAATGATCGCTGTAACAAACAGCGCGAAAGCGACCAGCGCCTTCGTCTCGTCGCCGCTCACGCCCGGGAATAATGCGGCGAGGATCAGCGCGATGCCCAGCACGGACAGGATACCGACGCCCGAGATCGGACTGTTCGATGCGCCAATCAGGCCGGCCATGTAGCCGCAGACGGCTGCGATCACGACGCCGGCGACCAACGTGTAGATGATGCTGAGCGCGATGGTCAGGCCCGGCGCGGCCGCGATCGGCGCCGTATCGCCGAACGCATAAAGCAAGAGGCCGATCGGAATCATCGAGAGCAGAATCGTGCCCGTCACGATGCCGATCGGGATATCGCGCTCGGTCAGCGGGAGGTCCGCTCCTCGGCCGGCCTTGCGCTCCCGATTGGCGATCAGCGCTGCGCGAATGCCCGCGACGATCGGCCCAATGATCTTGAGAAGCGTCCAAATCGCGGCAACGCCGATGGTGCCGGCGCCGACCATGCGGGCCTTTTGCTTGAATGCTGCGCTGACCAGTGTTTCAAGATCGCCGCCAATCTGGGCAACAAACCCGGCGTCCTGCGTCCAATGGGGGACGATAACGGCCCAGGTGATCAGCATTCCGATCACCATGGCCGCACCAACCGCAACGCCGACCAGGTGTCCGACGCCAATCAGCGCCATCGACAGGCTGGCGGAGATCGCGGAGCCGCCGGTGCCGACCTTGAAAACGCGTCCCGCCGTGTCGGTCAGCAGCCTGGTCTTGGCGACAAGGAAATAAAGTCCCGAGACGATGGTCGATCCGGCAATCAATGCCAGGCCGCGCCGGTTCTCCTCCGCCCCGCCGACGCCGCTGCCGACCTTAAGCACTTCGGCCGCGGCCACCCCCTCCGGATAGGGAAGGTCGGTGCCGGTCACCAGTGCGCGCCTCAAAGGGACCGAATACATCACGCCGAGGATGCCGCCGATGCCGATCACCGCCACGGACAGCCAATAGGGAAAGTGGTTCCAATATCCGATCATGATCAGGCCCGGCAGCACGAAGATGATCGCCGATAGCGTGCCCGCAGCCGACGCAATCGTCTGGACGATATTGTTTTCCTGGATGGTCGCGTCGCGAAACGCCTTCAATATCGCCATCGATATCACGGCCGCAGGAATCGAAGTCGCGAAGGTGATGCCGATCTTGAGACCGAGATAGACATTGGCGGCGGTGAAAACGACGGTGATAAGCGCACCGAGGATGATCCCTCGAAGGGTGAGTTCCTTGATGCTGCTGGTCGGTACTGACGCGGTTGCCATCCCCTATTCCTCCAGATGCTTGTTCTTGTTGGCAGGCACGGGGAGTTCCTCGCGCTCGAACCGGATGACGGTGTCGTAACGATTGAGCAGCAACCGGTCACCTTCGATTTTCAGCGGCTCGCGCGAGAAATTTGGGACCTTGTATGCGCCCTGCATTTTGGTCGCGGTAAGGTAGACATTCGAGCCATCGGACGACCAATTGCCCTCCGCGCTTTCGGACACGGCGCCATAGTCGAGCTGGTACTGGAACTTGCCGTCGGCTTCGAGCTCGAGCGCAGCTCCGATCTCCATCTGGTTGGAAACATAGAAACCGGTGACTGGCTGCGCGTTTGCGGCGGCCAGCAACAGTGCAGCAAAAATCATTCCCATCCACTTTCCAGAAAGCGCGTCGCAAAGGCGCAATGCATGGCGACCCCGCGCGGGAGAACGGCTTCATCGACCATCATGCTTGGGTTGTGAAGCGGGGCACGTTCGGCCGCCTCGCCATCCGGCGGCGCGACGCCGAGAAACGCCATCGCCCCCGGCAGTTTTTGAAGCACATAGGAGAAATCTTCGGCGCCCATGGTTGGCGCCGTCATGTCGAGATAGGCTTCGGCGCCGAATTGCTCGATGGCCAGCTCGCGGACCAGTGCCACGGCGCGGGGATCGTTGACGGTCGGCGGATATCCTTCCTCGATCCAGGCTCCGGCAGTCGCGCCATGGGCCTCGGCGACCTTGGTGATGATCCGTTCGAAGGCCTCGCCCATCGCCTTCCGGGCCTTGTCGGACAAGGTCCGCATGGTGCCAAGCAATTCAACGTCGTCCGGGATGACATTATGGGTGGTCCCGGCTGAGATTTTGGTCACCGACAGGATTGCCGGATCGGTGAAGGTCGTCCGCCGTGCGATGTAGGATTGAAGGGCACCTACCGCCTCGCACGCGATCGGCACCGGGTCGATTGCCTCATGTGGCATGGCGGCGTGGCCGCCCCTTCCGGTGATCATTGCTCCAACCTTGTCAGCGGAAGCCAACATGGCGCCCGGCCGGCAAGCGATCACGCCTCCTGGAACGTTCGGAAAGATGTGTAGCGCGAAGGCGGCCTCCGGAGTCGGATCGTCGAGCAACCCCTCCTCGATCATGTACCTCGCGCCGTGCATGCCTTCTTCGCCCGGTTGGAACATGAAGAGGACCGTGCCCGCTATGTCGTCGCGACGGCTGCACAGGATCCGTGCCGCGGTGGCCAGCATCGCCGAATGGGTGTCATGGCCGCAAGCATGCATCTGGCCGGGTGTACGCGAGGCAAATTCGAGGCCGGTTTCCTCGTAAATCGGAAGCGCGTCCATGTCGCCGCGCAGCAGCACGGTCCGGCCCGGCTTCGCGCCGTCGAGCCGGGCGATGAAGCCGCTGGTCGCCTCGCTGTCGCGGATCGTCAGCGGGAGGTCGGCCAGCGCCGCCTTCAATTTCGCGGTCGTGCGAGGACAATCTAGCCCTAGTTCCGGCTCGGCATGGATGGCGCGGCGCAGCGCGACAAGCTCGGCGTGGCCCGCTTCGGCGGCCGCAGTCCAATCGGTCAGCTCGGCGATGGTCATCGACCGAGCCTAGCGGCCGATTCGCCAGACCTCAATTGGACATCAGATCGCGATAACGCTCATCGCTGGTCAGCCGGTAATCGTCGACGTCGCGCTGGGCATTGGAAAGAGCCGTGGGCCGTTTGGTACCCATGGCCGTGTCGAATTTGACCAGCGCGTCGGTCAACGCTTGCGCCTCTGTCGGGCAAGCCGACTTAACCGCGGTCGAATAAGCATCCGCGCCAACCTTGGCTTGACGTTGATTGCTCTCAAAGGTCTTCAAGCAAGCCTGGAACGCATGCCGGGGCGCATCGATTGCGGCCGGATTGGGCGCCATGACGAGCGCTAACACAAACGTGATCATCCCCGTCCCCTCCACGGACATATCAACGTTTGAGCAGAATGACTTATCTCAACGGAAAATCAACCACGGCGATCAAGCGTCAGTCCACCTTGACCCCTGGCGGGACAGGTGAGCTGTGCCGGCGCAATACCTGCCAGCTGTCGTCTTGGCGTACCCACACATCGGTAAGCAGCACGCGTTCGTCGATTAGCTGGCCAAGATAGCGCACCGTCCATTGGGCATCGACGGTCGCAACGATCACATTCTCCAGCGCAACGCATTCGGTCACCCGAACCTCAAGGCTGGCGATGTCCATTCGTTGCAGGGCCTCGATCCATTGAGCGAGGTTGACCGCGACCGAGCCGGTCGAGCGGATGCCGACCAACTTGAACTGCGGATGGATAAGACGGTGAAGCGCCGCTTCATCCTTGGCGACCAACGCGTCGCGCCATTCGCGTTCAAGGTCGCGGACGTCGAGGCAGGGAGCGTCAGCGGCCACGGAGCAATCCTCCAAATATGCCACGAAGCAGGGAATTGCCGAGCTGGCGGCCAACCGATGATGCGATCGAGCGTCCGGCGGATTGGATCATCTTGTCAGCCATTGTTGGCTTGGCCGCTTCGCGCGCCCGGCGCGCCTCTTCGCGCTCCAGCTCGCGCTGGCGCTGAAGTTCGAGCCGCTCCGTCTCGCGCTGCTGCCGGACGGCTTCCTTGTCAGCTGCTGCCCGTTGCCGGGCGGCTTCCTTATCGGCAATTGCCTGCTGGCGGGCAGCTTCAGCGGCAACTTTCTGCGCATCGGTTTGGGCCTGCGCCGCCGCCGCGGCGGCAGCCGCCTCGTCCCCCTTGGCCTTCAAAATCTCTTCGGCGCTGTCGCGGTCGAGGAGCGTGTCATATTTGGCGCCGATCACATCGGTCTGGATAAGGATGGCGCGCTCCTGGTTGGTGAGCGGCCCCACCCGCGAGCTCGGCGGCTTGATCAGCGTGCGCTCAACCGGCGCGGGTGAACCGTCGGGGAGCAGAAGCGAGACCAGCGCCTCGCCGATCTTGAGCTCGGTAATCGCGCTTGCGACGTCGATATTCGGATTGGGGCGAAAAGTGTCAGCCGCCGACTTCACCGCCTGCTGGTCGCGTGGCGTAAAGGCATTGAGCTTGTGCTGCACGCGGTTGCCGAGCTGGCCGGCGACCTTGTCGGGAATGTCGATCGGGTTCTGGGTGATGAAATATACCCCGACACCCTTGGACCGGATCAGCCGGACCACCTGCTCGACCTTCTCCTGCAGGGCGGCCGGCGCATCCTCGAACAGGAGGTGGGCCTCGTCAAAGAAGAAGGCCAGCTTGGGCTTATCGGGATCACCAACTTCGGGAAGCAATTCGAACAGTTCCGACAACAACCACAAGAGAAATGTCGAATAGAGCCGGGGGCTCGACATCAGCTTGTCGGCGGCGAGAATGTTGATGATCCCCTTGTCGCTCTCGTCGAGCTTCAGGAAATCCTCGAGATCCAGCGCGGGCTCGCCGAAAAAATGATCGCCGCCCTGGGCCCGAAGCTGGAGCAGCGAGCGCTGGATTGCGCCGACACTCATCTTCGAGACGTTGCCATATTCAAGTGTCAGCGCGTCGGCCTGCTCGCCGCAATGAACCAGCATCGCCTGCAGATCGTCGAGGTCGAGGAGCATCAACCCCTCCTTGTCGGCGACCGTGAAGGCAATCGTCAGCACGCCTTCCTGGACATCGTTGAGGTTCATCAGGCGCGCGAGCAGCAGCGGTCCCATTTCGCTGACCGTAGTTCGGACCGGATGCCCCTGTTCGCCGAACAGGTCCCAGAACTGGACCGGAAAGCCCGCGTAGGACCAGCCGTCGTAGCCAATCTCCTTGGCGCGGGCGGCAAAGGCTTCGTGCGGCTTTGCGGTCGCCGCGCCGGGCATGGCCAATCCGGCCAGATCGCCCTTAACATCGGCTACGAAAGTCGGGACTCCTGCGGCCGACAGTCCTTCAACAATTCCCTGTAACGTCACTGTCTTGCCGGTGCCGGTCGCTCCAGCGATCAGGCCGTGGCGGTTGGCGCGCTTCAGCTCGAGTTGCTGGGGGTTAGCGCCACTGGGGCCCGCGCCGATGAAGATGCCGGTCAGGGGTTGGCTTGCCATGTGGGGGCGCACTCCTTCAGCCTTGAGCGCAGAGCCTAGGCCGAAGGAGTGTCGCCAACAAGACGGTCCCTCATCGACCGGTAATGTCGACCCCGACGAAACCTTCCGGCCCCTGTCCCGGCTTGACCAGAAGGAGAACGCTCGTGCGCCCGGCACGGCGTGCAGCGTCGACCGCAGCCAACACCTGCGCGGGCGTCGTGACTGCCTGCCGGTTGACCGACATGATCACATAGCCGCGCCTTATGCCCTTCTCCGCCGCATCGCTATTCGGGTCGACCGAGGTTACGACGACACCACGGGTGGACGCCGGGAGATTGAGAGCCTGGACGATCTGCGAGTTAAGGGGCTGTAGCGACAAGCCCAGCGCCGTGCCGGGGGCAACCGGAGATTCCTGTCCGAGCGCCTGGTCCTGATCCGCGCCGCCACCAGATTGCTTTGCCAATTCCTCCTCGGTCGGCCGCTGACCAACCTGGACCTGGACCGTCTGACGGCGCCCGTCGCGAATGATCTCGAGCGGGACGCGGTTACCGACCGAAGTGTTGGCGATGATGAAGCTGACGGTTTCGTCCGGCGTGACCTCGCGGCCATTGACCTTCAGGATGACGTCGCCCTGCTGGATGCCGGCCTTGGCCGCAGGTTCGCCTGGCACGACCGACCGAACCAGTTCGCCGCGGTCCTTGGGCAGGCCAAGGCTGTCGGCAATGCTTTCATCCAGCGGCTGAAGCCCAACGCCCAAATATCCGCGTTCCGGACGCTGGCCGCGCCGCAGCGAATCGATCACCGGCTTGGCGGCCTCGGCCGGAATGGCAAGGCCGATGCCGACGCTTGCCCCAGTCGGAGAGATCAGCGCCGAATTGATGCCGATCACATTGCCGGCCATGTCGAACATCGGGCCACCCGAATTGCCCATGTTGATACTGGCGTCGGTCTGTATGTAGCGATCGTAGGCTCCCGCGCCGGTAATACCGCGATGAAGCGCCGAAATAATGCCGGCGGTGACGGTGCCGCCCAGACCGTAGGGGTTGCCGATCGCGACGACCCAGTCCCCGACACGCGACTTGGTCGAATCCCCCCAGTTCACGAACGGCAGGTTGGAACCCTCGATTTTCAGCAGGGCGAGGTCCGATGCCGTGTCACGCCCGATGATGCGTGCCGGGAACTCGCGGCGGTCAGCCAGGATCACGGTCACGCTGTCCACCGTGCCGGTGCCGGTTACACCCTGGATGAGGTGATTGTTGGTGACGACATAGCCATCGGGCGAAATCAGGAATCCGGAGCCCAGAGATCCCGCCTCGCGGGTCTGAGGGCTGCTATCCTGGCCCTGGCCCTGGCCCTGGTTGTCGGGAACCTGGCCCCCGAACCGGCGGAAAAATTCCTCGAACGGATCGACCTGACGCTTCACCGGAACGCGCTGCTTGGTGGAAATATTGACCACCGCGGGCGCAAGGCGAGCGGCGAGATCGGCAAAGGATGTCGGCGCGCCGTTCCGCGGGACGATCGTGGACGGAGCGTTTTGAGCGACTTGCGCACCGGCCTCACCGGTGGCGACCGAAAATGCGGTTCCTCCGAGCAGTAGGGCCATGGCGACCCCATAGGCATAACGCACGGGTCGAAACTCCTTAGTCGGCTTCATTCTATTCCTCGCTTGGCTTTCGCGGTCCATCATCGACGCTAGGTCAAGCGCATGAACGCGAATTGAACAGGGCTGGCTCCTATCGTCCAGTAAATTCCTTCAGATACTCGTCATTCGGTGACAGGATGATGTTGGTCTGCGCGGGCTTGTTGCCGTTGACCCCCAGGAAGGTGGTCTCATAGCTCTGCATGGCCCGATAGAAATTGTAAAATTCCGGATCCTTGCCGAAGGCGGCGGCATAAGTATTGGCAGCCTCTGCATCGGCCTCGGCGCGGATGATCTGGGCCTTCTTCAGTCCTGTTGCTTCAATCGAACGCGCCTCCTGCTGGCGGGCGGTGCGCATCCGGTCGAATGCCGATTGCAACGGCGTGCCGTCGGGCAAGTCAGCCTTCTTGATGCGCACGTCGATGATTTCTGCGCCATATTGGCGCGCAACGCGATCCAGGCCCTGACGGATGTTGCCCATCACTCCCTCGCGTTCGGGCGAGAGGAGCGAAGCGAACGGACGCTTGCCCAGCTCATTTCTGAGCTGCGAACCCAGGATGGGTGCCAAAGTCTGTTCGAACTGGTCGGTCGAACGGGCGCGAATGTACATTCGCAGCGGATCGACGACCCGGTAACGGGCAAAGGCGTCGACCTCGAGCCGCAGCTGATCGGTCGATAGGACCTGCTGCTTGTCCATTTCGATGTCGCGGACGCGCTTGTCGATCCAGTCGACCCGCTCCACGAACGGGATTCGGAAGGCAATGCCTGCGCCCACCTGGCCGATCTCAGCCCCGTCCTTGTAGCGATTGATGATCCGCACCGGCTTGCCGAAGCGGGTGATGATGCCCTGCCTCGTCTCGGGCACGATCGAGATGCTGCTGAAGATCATCATCAGCAGAAGGAAGCCAATCAGCAGAGAGGCGACCGGGTGGCGTCGGGCAGCGTCCATTACTGGCCTCCCGTGCGCGGCGTGCTGCGCCGGATTTCACTGAGCGGCAGGTAAGTTGTCACTCCGGGTGTCTCGACAATCGTCTTGTCGACGTTCTGCAGGATTCGCTCCATCGTTTCATAATACATGCGGCGCTTGGTCACGCCTGGCGCCAGCTTGTACTGCTCATAGACTTTGTCGAAGGCGGTCGCGTCGCCTTGAGCCTTCTGCCGAAGCTGAAGCGCGTAAGCATTGGCGTTGTTGATGTAGCTCTGTGCTTTCTGTTGAGCCGCGTTGACCTCCTTGAAGGCATCGTTGACCGCTGCCGGCGGGTCCGCTTGCTTGATCGCCACGCCCTGGATCGCGATACCGGACTGATAGCCGTCCAGCGTCTGCTGCATTTCCTCCTGGACCCGCGATTCAATGTCGCCGCGCTTGACGCCCATCGCATCCTGCAGCGTCACCTGGGCTACAATCTGCCGCATCGAGCTTTCTGCCACCTGACGAATGGTTTCCTCCGGTTCGGCCAGCTCATAAAGAAATTGCTCCGGATCGCGGATCAGCCAGCGCACCTGATAAGCGATGTCGATGATATTCTGATCGCCCGTAAGCATCAGCGTTTCCTCGGCCGCCGAACCGATGTCGATGTTGCGGATTTCCTCCACATTGAGTTTTTGCACCCGATCGATCGGCGCGGGGAGGGTCAATCCGACGCCCGGCGAGAGCGTGTGGCTATAGCGGCCAAAGCGGGTGACCACGCCGCGCTCTTCCGGCGCGATGCGGTGGAAGACGGTGACGAGCAGCCACAGGGACGCGACCGCAACCACTGCCCAGAAAATCAAAGAGCCGCTGGGTCCGCCGCCGAATCCGAGGCCGCCGCCGGATCCACCGCCGCCGAAGCGGCCGCGGCTGCGCTGGAGGAATTCGTCCAGGGAGGAGACCGGATCAGGCCGGTTACGACGCTTGGGCGGTTCCCCCCACGGGCCCGCCGGTTCGTCGCCGGACGGCGGATCGCCACCGCCCGAGCCGGGAGGCGAACCCCAAGGCCCCTTGTTGTCGCTGAACATTGCACGCCCGCGGGCGCCCCACCCTGATAAAATCGACATGGCCCCATAATAAGTAGGGTTTCGCCGAAAAACAGTGCCGCCCGTCGAAAAGGCGACTAATGGCGCGGCACATGATCACCGACGAACCCTTGAGCGGCCTCGACGAGGTGGCGGATGCCGAACGAATCCGGTCGAAAAGGCTGGTGGGCGATGTCGCTACCGTCGTGGCGGACGCCTCCGGCTTAAACGACACGGAACGAAACGCACTCGAAGCGCGGCTGCGCGAAGCTGTCGCGGCGCAACCTGGCGTCCGCGAAGCCCGGGTCGCCCTCACTGCCTCAAAGCCTGGCCGCACGTTCATCGCGATCGGTTCCGGGAAGGGCGGTGTCGGAAAATCCACGCTGGCCGCCAATTTGGCGATTGCGCTGGCTCGGATGGGCAAGAAAGTCGGGATTGTCGACGCGGATATCTATGGTCCGTCACAACCGACCCTGCTTGGAACAACCGAGAAGCCACATGCCGAGAATGACAAGCTGGTCCCGGTCGAGGTGCAGGGCATCAGGCTGCTGTCAGTCGGGCAGCTGGTTTCGGCGGGCCAGGCGCTGGCCTGGCGCGGGCCGATGGCGTCCGGCGCGCTCAATCAGCTGATCGAAGGCGACTGGGGCGACACCGAATTGATCCTGGTCGATCTTCCTCCGGGAACTGGAGACGTTCAATTGTCGCTGGTGCAGAAATCCCGGCCTGCCGGGGCGGTGATCGTCTCCACGCCGCAGGACCTGTCGCTGATCGATGCCACCCGGGCCGTCGACCTGTTTGGCAAGACCGGAGTGCCAGTGCTCGGCGTCATCGAAAATATGGCCGGCTATCAGTGTCCGCATTGCGGCGAGAACAGCGATCCGTTCGGCCATGGCGGCGCGGAAGCTTCGGCATCGAAGCTGGGCGTCCCCTTCCTTGGACGGTTGCCGCTGTCGGCCAGCCTGCGCGCGGCGTCGGACGCTGGAACTCCGCCTGCCGCAAGCGACGGGCCTGCCGGTGACGCTTTCGCGGAAATCGCCCGTCGCGTGCTTGCGGAGCTGGAAAAAGTCGCCACCTGAAGCATTGTTTGCGTCAGGAGGATCGCTTTTATGCCGCTCACCAGTGACGATGATATTTGCGCATTGCTCGCCAAGGCCCGGACGATAGCCATGGTCGGAACCTCCGATCGGCCCAACCGCCCTTCCAATCGGGTGATGAAATTCCTGCAGGATCAGGGTTACCGGGTGATCCCGGTCAACCCGCAAATCACCGGTGAGCATGTCCACGGCGAATATGTGTGGCGCGAACTGGCCCAGATCGGGGAGCCGATCGATATCGTCGACATTTTTCGTCGGTCCGAATTTGCGGGCGATGTTGTCGATCAGGCCATTGCCGTTGGCGCCAAGGCCGTTTGGATGCAGCTCGACGTGATCGATGAAGACGCGGCGGCTCGCGCGGAAGCCGCTGGCCTGCAGGTCGTGATGGATCGCTGCCCCGCGATCGAGATTCCCCGGCTTGGCATTGGGAAAGTTGGGGCGGCAGCTCATTAGCCGCGGAAATCAGCCGACTATCGCTACCTAGGCGCTCGCCACCGTCATTTCCGGCACAAGCAGCGTTGGGCTATCGATCCCGCGCCGAATACGCAGGTCGCTCGCCGGTTCCAGCGTAGCGAACATCTGCTTGAGGTTCGAGGCAATGGTGATCTCCGCCACCGCCGGGCCAATCTCGCCATTGCTGATCAGGAAGCCGGCGGCGCCGCGCGAATAATCGCCGGTGACTCCATTGACCCCCTGGCCGATCAGCTCGGTGACAAGGATAGCATATTGCAGGCTTGCAATGATTTCGTCACGGCTACGGTTGCCGGGGGCAAGATACAGGTTGGATGGCCCCGCGCCAGGCGCGCCCGCGACCCCGCGGACGGCATGGCCCGTTGGCCGGATGCCAAGCTGGCGGGCTGACGCGCTTTCCGCCAGCCAGGTGTTGAGCACGCCGTCGCTTACCAATTCCATGGGCTGAACCGGCAGCCCTTCGCCATCAAAGGCGCGGCTGCGCAGGCCTCGCTTACGGAACGGCTCATCATGGATGGCGACTCCTGGAGCGAAGACCTGCGTTTCCAGGGCATCCATGAGAAAGCTCGATTGGCGAGCCACGGCGGCGGCACTAATTCCCCCGACGAAATGGCCGAGCAGCGTGGTCGCCACTCGCGGATCGAACAGCACCGGCATGACACCCGG
>DATJKE010000054.1:0-6727 GCA_035491735.1 Sphingomicrobium sp. | reverse complement strand
ACCGCCCGCCGGCAGGCCGAAATTGCCCTGCAGCAGCTCAACGTGACGCTTGAGCAGCGCATCTCGGAAGCGCTGGCGGAGCGCAAGCTGCTGGCCGACCTGGTCGAAGGCACCGACGCCATCGTCCAGGTGGTCGATAGGAATTTCAGGCTCCTGGCGATCAACAAAGCTGCCGCGGACGAAATCGAGCGGCTGATCGGGAAGCGCCCAAAGATTGGCGATAGCAAGCTCGATATGCTGACCGACCGCCCGGACCTGCTCGAAAACGCACGCGCCATCTGGCAGCGGGCCATCGACGGCGAGTCCTTCACCCACATTTCCGAAGTCGAGGATCCGAAACGCGGCCGCCTCTATTATGAAATGAAGTTTAATCCGCTGTTCGGGCCATCCGGCAACCAGGTCGGCGCTTATCAATTCTCCTACGATGTCACCGAGCGCGTGCTCGACCAGCAGCGTCTGACCGAGGCGACCTCCCGAATGCACGAAATGGCCAAGCTGGAAACGCTTGGTCAGCTGACCGGCGGCGTCGCGCACGACTTCAACAATTTGCTGACGCCGATTGTCGGCGCACTCGACATGTTGCGGCGGCAGCATGAGTCCGATGAGCGGTCCAGCCGCCTGATTTCCGGCGCGATGCAGGCGGCCGAGCGGGCAGCGACCTTGGTACAACGGCTGCTTTCCTTTGCCCGCAGGCAGCATCTCGAGGCGCGCACTGTCGACGTCAAGGCGCTGGTCGAGGGCATGCATGACCTGATGCAGCGGACCATCGGTCCGCATATCGCCGTCCGCGTTGAAACCGCCGTCAATGTTCCCGCCGCCCGGGTCGACCCGGGCCAGCTTGAACTGGCGGTCTTGAATCTCGCGGTGAACGCGCGCGACGCCATGGCCGGTGGCGGCCAGCTTCGCCTCGCGCTGGACCAGGTCGAAGTCAGGCCGTCGGAGGGCGAGACGCTGGAGCCGGGCCGCTACATCCGGCTCGCCGTTACCGATACAGGTGTCGGCATGGACAAGCTCACGCTCAATCGCGCGATCGAGCCCTTTTTTACCACCAAGGGCCAGGGTGAAGGCACCGGCCTCGGGCTGTCGATGGTCCATGGCCTTGCCGCGCAATCCGGCGGCGCCCTCAAGATTCACAGCAAGGTCGGCAAGGGCACTACCGCCGAGCTCTGGCTACCTGCCGCGGCCGGCAGGGCAGAGGCTCGGGACGAGGCCGATAATCAGCTGCCGAAACAGCCGCGCCGCGCGTCAATCCTGATCGTCGACGATGAGGACCTGGTTCGCATGGCGACCGCCGAGATGCTCCGCGAAATGGGTCATTCGGTAATCGAAGCGGCGAGCGGCTCGGCGGCGCTCCACCGGCTTTCCGCCGGCGAAGAAATCGACCTGCTGATCACCGACTATCTCATGCCCGGGATGCGCGGCAGCGAACTGGTCGAGGACGCGCAAACCCTGCGCCCCGGGCTGCCGGTGCTGCTGCTGACCGGCTATGCCAATCTGGCCAAGGGTGAAGCAGCCGGCTTGCCACGCCTGTCCAAGCCGTTTCGCGAGGCCGACCTCGCCCATGCGGTCGCTGCGCTGCTGACCGAGGGACCGACGGCGCGCAGCAAGCCGCGCCTGCGATCGGTATAAAAAAGGCGGGAGCCTTTCGACTCCCGCCCACACTCATCTTCATTCAGTTCAATTATCGACGGTTGATGTCGACATCGCGGACCCGCCCGCGATAATCGATCGTGCAGGCGAACGACAGGTCGGCTCGATAGTTGGAGCCGAGCAGTCCGAACAGGTTCAGGCCGTTAGAGGCCATCCTGCCGCTGGTGGCGACGCCACGCACGCGGACGCTATAGCGGTTCGGGTCGACGCTGGTGACACTAAGCACGCGGCCTGAACTGTAACCGCCATAATAGCCGTAGTTGCTGGTCCGATAGGCGAGCCTGTTCTGGACCGCCGCAGAGCAGTTATTCACCGCCGCCTGCGTGTTCATGCCATAATAGCCGTAGGCATTGCCGTACGGGTTATATTGGGCAGCCGAGGGAGCCGCGCTTGCCAGCGCCGCAAAGCCCACGCCACCAATCAGGATTTTTGCCAGGGTCATGGCGACAATCTCCTTTTCGTTGGGTGAAAACCCTTCAGCATAAGAACGCTCCGGGCTTCCGCGATGGTCAGCCATTCATCGCCCTACACCCACGGCTGGTCGACCGCCGGTTCATCGAGGAGACATGACGCCTCCGCAACGACCAAAGAAAATGCGCGGGAATCCGAAGATTCCCGCGCACCCCATTCCCCCGGAAGGGAATTGTTTAATAGCCGCGCCAGTTGGCGGTGCGGCGATTGATATCGATATCGCGGATCCGGCCGTCGTAATTGACCGAGCAGTTGAAGCTCAGGTCCGTGCCGTTGGCATAGCCATAGCTGCCGTAGCCGCGCTGGCCATAGCCTTGATATCCACGATAGCCCGAGCTGGCTACGCCAAACACCTTGAGGCCATAGGACTTGCGGTCGACCCGCGTAATGCCCTGGACCCGGCCGCCGGCGCCATAGCCATTGTTGTAGCCATAGCCCTGGTTGTAGCCATAGCCCTGGTTGTAGCCATTGGCCTGGTTGTAGCCGTTGTAGCCACCGTAACGGCCGCCATAAGGCACATTGCCATAGCCATAATAGCCGTTGCCGCCGTTCAGGCGGGCTTCGACCGCCCGGGCGCACTGGTCGATGGCCGTGCTCTGGTTGCCATATTGGTTGTAGCCATAATTGCCGTAAGGATAACGGCCGTAGCCGAGAATCTGTCCGACAACGCCGCCAACCGTGTTGGTGTTGCCATAGCCATATCCGTAGCCCGGATATTGGGCCGCTGCCGGGCTTGTCACACCCACCAGCGCCGCTAGACCGGCTGCCCCGGCCAGTAAGTACATCTTCGCCGACATCGGCATTCTCCTTTAGTCAAACGCAACACACCACCCGGAGTCCCCGGGACTAGGAACGTTTTTAAGCGCCGGGGGCTGCATTCATCCTGAATGCGCCGTTTTGCTTTGCGAAAGCTTTCCAGGACCCGTGAGCACCCAAGTCGGAAAAAGAAAGGGGAGCATAAGCGGCGGCTCATGCTCCCCGGGGTTCGGACAGGCTTGAGATAACAGCCCCGCCCTGGGCCCTGAAGTTATCGAAGGATAATGTGCCCAAAAAGTCTCGCGACGGCACGGTACGCCAATGCCGCTGTGCCGGACGGTGCGGATGCGATATGACCATCCCGTGGGGAAGGGATTTCGGCATCCATCCGGGCGGGTCATAGCCCTCGGGCGCCTGATGTTGGCGACGCTGTTTTTTGCCGCCATCCTGATCGACGTCAGCCAACCGACGCATTACCCCCGGCTCGCCTATGCCCTGCTCGGCGGTTATGTGGTCTTTGCCGCCACGATCGTGGCGGCGACCTGGCGTGATTGGTGGCTCGATGCCAAACTGGCGGGCCCGGCGCACGCCATCGACATTGTGCTGTTCGCTGCGCTGGTCCTGTTGACGGAGGGCTTCACCAGCCCCTTCTTCACTTTTTTCATCTTCCTGCTGCTATCTGCTGCCATCCGCTGGGGCTGGAACCTGACCGCCGCGACCGCGATCCTGCTGGCGTTGCTTTATTTGATCGTCGGCATGCTTGTCGCGACTTCGGACCAGCCATTTGAATTGCAGCGGTTTATCGTCCGCGCCGGCCATCTGGTGATCATCTCCCTGATCCTGATCTGGTTCGGAGCCAACCAGTGGCGCACCACATATTACCTTCCGGACGAGGAATTGCTGTCGCGTCCCGAGCTGGAGGAATCCCCGCTAGAAAATGGGCTGAGGGCTGCAATGTCCGGAGTGGGGGCAAAGAGCGGAGCATTCGTATGGCGCGAACCCGGCCGCGAGGATCTGCACGGGCTTATGATCAGGAACGGGGACGTCAGCCTGGTCAAGCTTACAGCCAAGGGAATGGGCGATGACCTGGCCGCGAGCCCGTTCCTCTATGACTTGGCGCGGAACCGCGGCCTGCGCCGCGACTCTGACCGCAATCTTCATCCGATCGTGCCGCGCAGTCTGATTCCGCAAGCTGCCATTTCCGAGCTCCATCTCGGCGAGGGACTCGCAGTTCCGGTCAGTTCGGACCGCGGCGACGGCGAGCTGTTCCTCGAACAGGTAGCCAATCTTTCGACCGACCTTATCGACATCGGCCACCAGGTCGCCGCCGACGTTTCCGTTCATATTCAGCGCCACGCCCTGTTGAAGGCAGCCGAAGACAATGCGGAAGCCCGTTCGCGGCTGTCGCTCGCCCGCGATCTGCACGACAGCGTCGTTCAGTTCATCGCGGGTGCCGCCTTCCGGCTGGAGGCGATGAAACGGACGACCGGAGCCGGGCGTGACATCGAACCGCAACTCGAAGAGCTGAAGCAGCTGATGATGCAGGAGCAGCGGGAGCTGCGCTCGTTTATCAATGCATTACGCAGCGGTCCGCTTGTTGCGCTTAACGACCTCGCTGCCGAGCTCAAGCTGCTTGCCGACCGGTTGACCCGGCAATGGGACGTCAATTGCAGCTTTTCCGCGCGTCCGGCCGAGATGATGATTCCGACTCGGCTACGGCTCGACACGCACCAACTGATGCGCGAGGCAGTGGCCAATGCAGTCCGTCACGCCCAGGCCAAGTCGATTGAGGTTGAGCTCAATGCAGCGCCCAACGAGCTGAAGCTGACGGTCATCAATGACGGCTCTGCTTTCCCCGTGCGCGGCGGCCGGCCGGAAATGCCGGCCTCGCTTGGCGAACGGGTCCAGCAAGCTGGCGGGGTGCTCGACATGGCAAGGGGCATGGGGGTTACGAAATTGTCGATTTCACTTCCGATAGGCGAGGGCCTGGCATGACGCGCGTTCTGCTTGCTGACGATCATCCGATGATTCGTACCGCGCTAGAGGTGTTGCTGCGTGACACCAGCTATGAGCTTGCGGGCATCGCCGGAACCGGCGCTTCGGCCCTCACCGAGCTGGAACGGCTGGAGCCCGAAATTTTGCTACTCGATCTGCAGATGCCGGGAGGCGGCGGAATGGACGTGTTGCGGCAGATCCGGGCCAAAAGGAATCCGGTGAAGGTGATCCTGCTGACCGCGGCAATCGATGACCATGCGCTACTCGAAGCCAAGGCGCTCAAGGTCCATGGCATGGTGCTGAAAAATTCCGATCCGGCCTATCTTCTCGATTGTCTCGATAATGTTCGTCTCGGCCGGACGTGGTTCGACCCGGAACTCACCGAGCGAACCGTCCAACTTGCCAGGGCGGGCAAGCGCAGCACGCATCGGGCTTTGGCGCCGCGCGAGAGACAGCTGGTCGACTTCGTCCGTCAGGGCATGCGCAACCGTGAAATTGCCGAACGGCTTGGCGTGACCGAAGGCACGGTCAAAGCCTATTTGCACGCCATCTTCGAAAAGCTGGGGGTGAGCAGCCGGACCGAGCTCGCCATCAGGGCCGGCGAGTTCCTTGCGGTGCCGTGAAAGCAGTCTGGGTTGCGATTCCCAGCGCTCCAAAATCCTGGTCGAATTCTTCAAGTTCGATAATCTCTGTGCAGGCCCGAGCACCCGCCTCAAGAGTCCCGCCGTCCCTCCATCGCCGCGCCAACGCAACCGCTGCCAGCACCGGCACATAGGGCCCACGGTTACCGTCCGCATTGAGCCGCCAGTTCGCAGCGACCGGTTTTCCTTCGCCGTCGATCCCGGTCGCCTCAACCAACATCGCTCCCTTGTCAGTACCGAATGGCAGCAGCCAGCGAGCGACGGTTAGCAGCGGCTTCGACCAGGGCCGCAGCGACCGGATCCAGCCTCCCCGGACCGGAAGGCTCAATAGCCATAAGCCAACATGCAGGATCGAAAGCTCCATCCCGGCGAAGAATTCCGCACTGGCGCTGGGCTTGTAGCGGTTGACCAGCAAATCCTGCTCGGGAGTGTCGCATGCGCTCGCCCAGCGCTTTCCGGCCGGTCCCGCATCCGTCCGATGGAGCCGCCCCCATCCCCAGTCGTCGCGCCATTCTCCATTGCGAAACACGCGGAACGGCTTGCCCGCGTAGGACAGTATCGCTTCGACCACTGATAGGCCGCGCGGCGCCCGGTTACCGGGGAAGATGCCGATCCGGATCGTGTCGATCCGCTGCCATCCTGCGGTGAGCTCGTCGAGTACTGCATGACTTAGGGCCGGGATTGAGCTTGCGCCGGTGACCAGGCGGACGCCAGCCAATCGTGCTCGCCGGTCAAATCGCTCAGCAAAGCCGACGACCCACTCGCGCCCGTCGGCCAGGTCGACATAATCGATCCCCGCCTCAAGTGCCGCCTCGACCAGCCTCGTCCCGCTGTTCTGAAATGGCCCGGCAGCATCGATGACCATGTCGTAACCCGCCAGGTCTCGCGCCTCGATCCAGTCCCGGTCGAGGATGCGTATCGCTCCTCCACCGATCCGGTCGCGCACCATGACCAGTGACTCGCGGCGACGCCCGGCCAGCGTCAAAGCAATGCCCGGCTCAGGCGCCAGCCGTTCCGCCAGCCGGGAACCGAACACGCCGCTCGCCCCGAGCAACAGGATGCACAAGGGCATTTCGTCAGGCATCGCGGAACAGCGCGTGCTGCTCGACCAGCCTCCCCAGCCATGGGTGGTGAAGCATTAGGCTGAACCGGAAGCAGCCGTGGCCCAGGTCATGATGTTCGACGACTGTCTGCCCGGGTTCGATCCAGCGCGG
>DATJKE010000053.1:0-6876 GCA_035491735.1 Sphingomicrobium sp. | reverse complement strand
CTCCAGGAATATGCGGCGCGGCGCATGGGCGACCAGTCGGGGGCCCTTGTGGCGATGGACGTGGCGAGCGGCGACATGCTGGCCTACGTCTCAATGCCGGCTTACGATCCCAATAGCTTCTCCGACGGAATCGGCCGGACCGAATGGCGGATGCTGTCCGGAGACGATCATATTCCGCTTCTCAACAAGGTTGCGCAGGGCCTTTATCCGTCAGGGTCGACAATCAAGCCGGCAATGGCGCTGGCGTTCCTGAAGCAAGGCATCGATCCTGCACGACGGGTCCATTGTGCAGGCGGCTACCAGATCGGAAATCGCTATTTCCGCTGTGACGCAGCGCATGGATCGATGGATATGCATTCGGCGATCGAGCGCAGTTGCAACACCTATTTCTGGGCAACGGGCCTCATCACCGACCCGGAGAAGACGACCGAGATGGTGCACTATCTCGGCTACGGTGAGAAATTCGACCTGCCGATCCCGACCCAGCGGTTCGGGACGATGCCAAGCCCGAAATGGCTGAAAGAGAAATATGATCGCGAGTGGCAGGGATATGATTCCGCCAACACGTCGATCGGCCAGGGATATGTTCTGATCAATCCGATGCAGCTGGCGGTCATGCCGGCACGGCTGGCGTCGGGGAAGCTGCTGAAACCCCGCCTGTCGATGGTCGATAAACTACGGCCGGCATCAAACCTCGACGCCGACCCAGAGCATCTCGAATTCGTCCGCAAGGCCATGGCGGCGGTGGTCAACGGCAGTGGCACCGCAGTCGGGTCAAAACTTCCACTGGAAGGAATCCAGATGGCCGGCAAGACCGGTACCGCCCAGGTTTTCCGCCTCGGCGAACGCGGCCACCAGTCGAATTGGGCGCTGCGCGACCATGCACTGTTTATTTCTTTCGCGCCAGCGGATGCGCCGCGGTTCGCCATCGGCTGCATTATCGAACATGGCGGCTTCGGCGCCTCCGCCGCTGCGCCGATCGTGCGCGACTGCATGACCTACCTGTTCGACCAGCAGAAAGCCATGGATGCGCTTGCCCCGCTCGAGCAACAATGGGGTGGAACGCTGGCGGAACGGACAGCCCGGCTCCAGGCCCAATTCGACGCCGTCTCAAAGGCCAATCTAAAGGCATGATCAGCTCGGCGATCATTCCCCAACCGCTGGCGCGCCTGCCATGGCGGCTGATCTGGCTGGTGGCGCTAATCTGCACGATCGGCGTGGTGACGCTCTATTCGGCCGCCGGCGGATCGGCTTCGCCCTGGGCGCTGAAGCAGGCCATCACCATCCTGGCCTTCATGTGCGTCGCGATCGGCATCAGCTACATTCCCGAGAATTTCATCAAACAGATGACCTTCCCGGCCTATGTCGCCATCTTCATCCTGCTGGTGCTGGTCGAAATGATCGGGTTCGTCGGCAAGGGCGCCCAGCGCTGGGTCGACCTTGGCATCATCCGCCTCCAGCCATCGGAGTTCATGAAACCGGCGATTGCGCTGGTGCTGGCGCGTTTTTACGACCTGCTGCCTGCCAGCGACGTGCGCCGCTGGCGCGGTTTGTGGCCGGCGGCGGCGCTGGTGTTCGTTCCGGCGGGCCTGATCCTGGTCCAGCCCGACCTCGGCACGGCGATGATGGTGATTTTGGGTGGCGTCACCGTCATGTTCATTGCCGGCCTGCCGATGTGGTACTTCGGAGCTGCGGCGGCCGTGGCGGCGGTAGCCGGGCCGATCCTCTTTTCGATGATGCACGATTACCAACGCAAGCGCGTGCTGATCTTCCTCGACCCGGAGGCGGACCCGCTCGGCGCCGGCTATCACATCAGCCAGTCGAAGATTGCGATCGGATCGGGCGGGATCTGGGGCAAGGGCTATTTGAACGGCAGCCAGAGCCACCTCGATTACCTTCCAGAAGGCCATACCGACTTCGTGTTCGCCACCTTCGTCGAAGAATGGGGACTGGTCGGCGGGGCGCTGCTGATCTTTGCATTCTTCATGGTCATCCGCTGGGGAATGAACGTCAGTCGCCACGCCAAGACCCGCTTCGGCCAGCTCGCCGCGGCCGGCCTGACGGCGACCATCTTCTTCTATGTGTCGATCAACCTGATGATGGTGATGGGTCTGGCCCCGGTGGTCGGAATTCCCCTGCCCCTGGTCAGTTTTGGCGGTTCTGCGGTGATGACGGTGATGATTTGCCTCGGCATCTTGATGTCGCTGGAACGCCAGTCGCGGACTAAGTCCTCGCTTGCCTGAACTTTCGCGCCAAAGCCGGTTGCAAGGGGCGCGCAAGGCTGTTAGAGGCCCGCCCGCGCCGCCGCTCCAACGCGGCCCCGCGCGTTGCCTTCAGGCATGGACGCATAGCTCAGTTGGTAGAGCAGCTGACTCTTAATCAGCGGGTCCTAGGTTCGAGCCCTAGTGCGTCCACCACCTCTTATTTCGCGGTTTCCAGTGCTGGCCGGTTGGCAACCAGCTGGTCGACCACGCCCGGATCTGCCAGCGTGGACGTATCGCCGAGGTTCGAAACGTCGCCTTCGGCAATCTTGCGAAGAATCCGGCGCATGATCTTGCCCGAGCGCGTTTTTGGCAGAACGGGGGTGAAGTAGATGACTTCGGGTGCCGCAAGGCCGCCGATGTCATGGCGCACTTCGTTGATCAGCTCCCTGCGCACCTCTTCGCTGCCTTCCTCCCCGGCGTTCAGAGTCACGAAGGCGTAAATGGCGGTGCCTTTGATCTCGTGAGGAAAGCCGACGACCGCGGCTTCGGCCACCTTGGCGTGGCTGACCAGCGAGCTTTCGACTTCGGCAGTGCCGATGCGATGCCCGGAAACATTGATCACATCGTCAATGCGGCCGGTGATCCAGTAATAGCCGTCCTCATCGCGCCGGCAGCCGTCGCCGGTGAAGTAGAGTCCTGGATGGGCTGTGAAATAGGTATCGAAGAAGCGGCCATGATCGCCCCAGACAGTGCGCATCTGTCCCGGCCAGCTGTCGGTGATGACCAGCGCACCGCTGGCGGCCCCTTCGAGGAAATGGCCATGCTCGTCGACCAGCGCCGGCTTGACCCCGAACATCGGCTTGGTCGCGCTGCCAGGCTTCATGTCGATCGCGCCAGGCATCGGCGTGATCATGGCCGCACCGGTCTCGGTCTGCCACCAGGTGTCGATGATCGGGCAACGCTTCTCACCAACCACGTCATGATACCAGCCCCAGGCGTCCGGGTTGATCGGTTCGCCGACGGTACCCAACAGTTTCAATGACTTGCGAGATGTTTTTTCCACCCATTCATCACCTTCGCGTTCCAGTGCGCGGAGCACCGTCGGGGCAGTGTAGAGAATCTCGACCTGGTGCTTGTCGACGATTTGCCAGATCCGGCTCGGGTCGGGCCAGTTGGGCACGCCTTCGAACATCACTTCGGTCGCGCCATTGGTGAGCGGGGCATAGACGATATAACTGTGCCCGGTGACCCAGCCGACGTCGGCGGCGCACCAGTAAATCTGTCCGGGCCGGTAATCGAAGGCATATTGGTGGGTCATTGATGCCCACACGGCATAGCCGCCGGTGGTATGGAGCACGCCTTTGGGTTTGCCGGTCGAACCCGACGTGTAGAGAATGAACAGGGGGTCCTCGGCGCCCATTTCCTCGGGCGGACAATCGCCGGAAACGCCGGAAATCGCCTCATCCCACCACAGGTCCCTGCCCTTCTGCATCGCGACGCTGGCGCCCGTGTGCCTCATCACGATGACTCGCTCGATCGCGGGGCATTCAGCCATTGCCTCGTCGACATTGGCCTTGAGGGGGACGATCTTGCCGCCGCGAAGGCCCTCATCGGCGGTGACGACGATCCTGCTGTCGCAATCCTTGACCCTTCCCTCGAGCGCCTCAGGCGAGAAGCCGCCGAATACTACCGAATGGATCGCACCGATCCGGGCGCAGGCCAGCATCGCCACGGCTGCCTCCGGCACCATCGGCAAATAAATGGTCACCCGGTCGCCGCGAGCGACCCCCTGAGCCTTAAGCGCATTGGCGAAGCGGCAGACCATTAGATGCAACTCACGGTAGCTGATCGTCCGGCCCTGCGCGGACGGATCGTCAGGCTCCCAGATAATTGCGGTGACGTCGCCTCGTTCGGCGAGATGCCGGTCGAGGCAGTTGGCGGAAAGGTTCAACGTGCCGTCGGCGAACCATTTGATGCCGAAGTCGGCCTCATGAAAACTGGTTTCCTTGACCTTGGTGAACGGCTTGATCCAGTCGATCCGCTGGGCCTCACGCCGCCAGAAGCTGTCCGGGTCCTCGACCGACTCGCGGTACATTTCGGCATAGCTATCGGCGTTGATCAGTGCCTTTTCCGCCCATTCCCTCGGAACCGGATACACCTCGTCGGTCATGGCAACTCTCCTCGGCTGGCCAAAGGCTAGGCCGACGTAGCGTCGCTGCAAAGCCCCTCGCGCGCCGCGAAATGCTCGGCTAGCACCTTGCCATGACCTTGCTCGTTACCGGGGCCGCCGGCTTCATCGGATCCTCCGTCGCAATGGCGCTGCTCGATCGCGGCGAGCAGGTCATCGGCATCGACAATCTCAACGACTATTATGATCCCGCGCTGAAGCGCGCCCGGCTTGATCGGCTGACGGCAGCGCACGGCAACGCCTTCAGCTTCGAGCAGGTGGATTTCGGCGATCAGCAGGCGTTGGAGGCGTTCGCGGCGCCCCATAAGTTCGACCAGATTGTTCATTTGGGCGCCCAGGCAGGCGTCCGCTATTCCCTGATCAATCCGCAGGCCTATGTCCGGTCCAATTTGATGGGTCAGATCAACATGCTGGAGCTAGCGCGCCATCGCGAGGTCGAGCATTTTGTCTATGCCAGCTCATCATCGGTCTATGGCGGCAACAAGACGCTGCCGTTCCGTGTCGAGGACCGCGTTGATCATCCCATCTCGCTCTACGCGGCGACCAAAAAGTCCGATGAGCTGATGAGCGAAAGCTACGCTCACCTGTTCCGCCTGCCAATGACGGGCCTGCGCTTCTTCACCGTTTATGGACCGTGGGGCCGGCCGGACATGGCGATGTGGATCTTCACCAAGGCGCTGTTCGAGGCAAAGCCGCTGACGATCTTCAACGGTGGCGACATGCATCGTGATTTCACCTTCATCGACGATATCGTGCGTGGAGTACTGGCCTGTGTCGACGGTCCGCCCAGCGACGACGGCAAGGAGAAGGCGGGAGGAAGCATGAGCCCGCATGCGGTCTACAACATCGGCAACCATCGTTCCGAGGAGCTGATGCGGATGGTTGGATTGCTCGAGCAAGCGACTGGAAAGAAGGCCGAAATCGATTTCCAGCCGATGCAGGCGGGAGACGTGAAAGATACATTCGCCGATATCAGCGCCATTCAGCGCGACCATGGCTTCGAGCCCAGTACGACGATCGACGAAGGCGTTCCCCGCTTCGTCGACTGGTTCAAGCGGTACCATCGCATCGACTGAGGAGCCCGCATGCCCCTTCCAGCAATTTTCGACCGGCTGCGCATTCCCGCCATTGGCGCGCCGCTGTTCATCGTTTCCAACCCCGACTTGGTCATTGCCCAGTGCAAAGGCGGGATCGTCGGCAGCTTCCCGGCGCTGAACGCGCGCCCGCAAAGCCAGCTCGACGAGTGGATCCACCAGATCACGGAAGAGCTGGCGGCCTACGACAAGGCCAATCCGGATGCGCCTTCCTCTCCATTCGCGGTCAACCAGATTGTCCATCGCTCCAACGACCGGTTCGAGGAGGACATGCTGACCTGCGCCAAATGGAAGGTGCCGATCGTCATCACCTCGCTGGGCGCCCGGGTCGAGCTCAACGACGCGGTGCACAGCTGGGGCGGGATCACGCTGCACGACATCATTGACGACCGCTACGCGAGGAAGGCGGTCGAAAAGGGTGCTGACGGGCTGATTGCGGTCGCCGCAGGCGCCGGCGGTCATGCCGGGCGCTGGTCGCCGTTCGCTCTGGTTCAGGAAATCCGGAAATGGTTCGACGGGCCGCTAGCCTTGTCGGGTGCGATCGCAACCGGCGGAGCGGTGTTGGCCGCAAAGGCGATGGGCGCGGACTTTGCCTATATCGGCTCCCCCTTCATCGCCACGCCCGAAGCGCGCGCGACCGAGGAATATAAGCAGGCAATTATCGAGAGCGGCGCCGCCGACATCGTAACGTCCGCCCTGTTTACCGGGGTCAGCGGCAATTATCTCCGCGCCTCTATCGTCGCTGCCGGGCTCGATCCGGACAATTTGCCGCAGCCGGGGCCGGACGCGATGAATTTCCAGGCGGCCACCGGCGCCAAGGCGTGGCGCGACATCTGGGGATCGGGCCAGGGGATCGGCGTGCTCGACAAGGTGACGCCCGCTGCCGAACTGATCGCGCGACTGACCAAGGAATATACCGACGCTCGGGCGCGAGTCTGCGGTTAGGCTAGAGTCTCTAGTTTCTGCCGCCAGGAATCTGGCAGCGGCACCGAGCGGCGGCTGTCGCGACTAACATAAACATGGGTGAAATGACCCTGTGCCGAGGGTTCCGTTGTGCCCGCAAGAAAGACACCGATGCGGTAGGTAACGCTCGACACGCCGAGCCGGTCGATAGAGATGCCGACATCAACGGCTCCGGGAAAGCTCAGCGGGGCGAAATAGGAACAACCGGTCTCCACCACCAGGCCGATCGGATCGCCGCGCTCGATATCGAGCAAGCCTACCTCGACGAGCCACGTGTTCACCGCCGTGTCGAACCATTGGTAGAAGACCGTGTTGTTGACGTGACCGTAGGCGTCATTGTCCGCCCAGCGAGTAGCGATCGTCATGTACCAGCGGTAGGCGTCCCTCCCCCGCGCGACCGGGCGGCTCACCAGGCAGCCTCGTAAAG
>DATJKE010000052.1:0-7182 GCA_035491735.1 Sphingomicrobium sp. | reverse complement strand
TGCGGTAGGTCATCGGGATAGAAAGTCCCGCGCCATGGCTCATAGGTCCAACCGCCGATGCCGATGCGAATGACTGGCTTGCTCATCTCGGCAGCAACGGCCGAAGGTGCCGAAAGTTTACGGCGCCGTGGCCGCAGGCGTTGTTACTGGCGCCCCAGGCGTCGTGAAATCCTCAACCGCCTTCCAACTGCCATCGGCTGCCTTGCGATAGACAGTGAGGTAATTTCCGTTCTCGGTCTTCGGCTTCTTGGTCGCGGGATCGGTATAGGTAAACGTATAGTGGCCGCGGCTCGACGCAAGATCGCCGGAGGCGGCGACGATAATCCGATCGCTGGCAAAATCGACGTTGAGCGCCGGATCCGATGCCATTCCATCGAGGAAGAGCCCGCGGCCGACTGAGTCGGTCATTAGCTTCACGCCGTTCGCAGCGAGCGCCGCATCGTCTTCATACTGGGCGGCGAGGCCCTTCCCGTCGTGCCGATTATAGGCCGCCATCCACGCCGTCTCCTTGGCGCGTATAGCCGCTTCCTCGGCCGCGACGTCGACCTTCACCGCCTTGTCTGCGGCCGGCTTGCATGCGGCTACCCCCAACGCGGCCGTAATCAATAGTAGAGTTGCGGTTTTCAAGGTTGCCTCCCCTGTTCGAGTCGAAGCGCAGGCGAAGCAACCACCGGCAGCGCGTCGGTGCAAGCAGGGTTAGTCCTGAGACAGGAAACGGGCAGCGATGTCGCGGGCTAGGCGGGCCGGGCGCAGCGACGCAGCATCGATGCAGCACCAGGTGCTTTTCACCTCGGCCAGCACCTCCTCACCGCGTTTGATGACGGTGGTGAAGAAGGCGCGAGCACCCTCCACCTTTTCGGCAATCACGTCCGCCACGACCAGATCGTCAAGGAAGGTCGGACGGCGATAGTTGATCTCATGGCTGAGCGCGATCCAGAGATGCCGCGTGACTGCCTCAGGTGGCGCGACCTTCTCCCAATAGCGGACCACCGCCTCCTGCACCCATTTGAGATACACGCTATTGTTGACATGACCCATGTGGTCGATGTCCTCGGCAAGGATGCCGATGGGGTGATGATAGGCTTCGTGCGCCATGGCAGGATCTTCCACCTTACTTACAAGGGTGTCAACGAGGTGATATGGAAGAAGTTTCCAACATCGTCGTCCTAACCGGCGCCGGGATCAGCGCGGAGAGCGGGCTCAAGACCTTTCGCGGCGCGGACGGCCTATGGGAAGGCCATCGGGTCGAAGATGTCGCGACGCCCGAGGCCTATGTTCGCGATCCCAAGCTGGTGCATCAATTTTACGATGCGCGGCGTGCGCGACTGACCGAGGTCGAGCCCAACGCGGCGCACCAGGCGCTGGCCCGGCTCGATGCGGAATGGGCCGGTGAATTGCTGATCGTCACTCAGAATGTCGATGACCTTCACGAGCGCGCCGGCGCCAGGCGCCTGCTGCACATGCATGGCGAGCTCACCAGCGGCTGGTGCATCGCCTGTGACGAGCGGTTCGGTTGGGAAGGTCCGATGGGTGAGAGCGCTGCTTGCCCGGTTTGCCAAATCGCCGGGAAGGTCAGGCCGGACATCGTCTGGTTTGGCGAGATGCCTTACGAAATGGAGCGGATCGACCAGGCGCTTGCCGACTGCGACCTGTTCGTGTCGATCGGCACATCTGGCGCGGTCTATCCCGCGGCGGGTTTTGTCCAGACGGCGCGCTATTGCGGGGCCAAGACACTGGAGATCAATTTGGAGCCGAGCCAGGGCAGCTTGTTTTTCGACGAGCGGCGATACGGGGCGGCGGGTGTTGAAGTTCCAAAGTGGGTCGAAGAAGTGTTGGAAAAGAACGGTTAGTCAGCCCAGTCCAGCCCTATATCCTCATAGAGCCCGCGATCCTCGCCCCAGCGCGGATTGACCTTGACGTGCAGAAACAGGTGGACCTTGCGACCGAGATGTTCGGCGATTTCGGCGCGGGCCGCGGCGCCTATGCTCTTCAGCCGTGCCCCACCCTTGCCGACAACGATTGCCTTCTGGCTTTCGCGCTCGACGTAGATTTGCTGGTGAATGACCGTGGATCCGTCCTTGCGATCCTCCCACTTCTCGGTGGCCACGGCGCTGGCATAGGGCAGCTCGGCGTGAAGCTGGTGGTAGAGCTGCTCTCGGGTCAGCTCGGCAGCGACCATCCGGTCGGTGACGTCGGTCAGCTGGTCCTCGGGAAAATGCCAAGGGCCTTCGGGCATGGCTGCAGCGAGCTGGGCTTTTAGTGCGGGCACGCCGTCCCCGGTGGTCGCCGAGATCATGAACACAGCCTCGGGCTTCAATCGTTCCGACAGTCGGGCGGCGAGGACGAGAAGATCGTCCTTCTTGGCGATGTCGACCTTGTTCAGGACCAGGATCTTGGCCTCGGTGCGGTTCACGATTCCCTCGAGCATGTCTTCGACCCGCATGCCGACTTTCGCAGCAGCGTCGATCACCAGCACTAGCCGGTCGGCATCTTCGGCCCCTTCCCATGCCGCCCTGACCATCGCCCGATCGAGCCGGCGATTTGGGGAGAAAATACCCGGGGTATCAACCAGCAGGATCTGCGCCTCGCCCTCGATCGCAATGCCCATCAGCTTGGCGCGGGTAGTCTGTGCCTTGGGACTGACGATCGCGACCTTCTGGCCGACGAGGGCATTGACCAGCGTCGACTTGCCGGCGTTGGGCGCTCCCAGCACCGCGACCAGACCGCAGCGGCTCATTTGAGTTTCTCCAGCAGCGCCGCCGCCGCGGCGGTCTCCGCCTCTTGCTTCGAATCGCCTTCGGCTTCCGCCTCACCACGCCCGCCAAGGCTGACCTTAACCCGGAAGCGAGGTGCGTGATGCGGACCGAAGCGGGAAACCAGCTCATAGACCGGGGCGCCCAGCTTTCGCTCGGCGGCACGCTCCTGGAGTGCCGACTTGGGATGCTCCGGCGCCTTGCGCTGGTCGTCAAGAAACGGCGCCCAATTGGACCGAACGAAGGCTTCGGCGCGATCGAGACCGCCATCCAGATAGATTGCTCCGATAATCGCCTCGACAACGTCGCCGACGACATTGTCGCTCAGATTGGCGTGGTCTTCGCGCGCCTGCTTTCCGAGAAGGATGTAGGGTGGAAGCTCGAGCGCGCGTCCCACGTCGGCGCAGGTCTCGCGCGCCACAAGCGCATTGTAGCGGCGGCTCATCTTGCCTTCCGGCTCGGTCGGGAAACGCTGGTACAGCCAAGCGGCGACGACCAGGCCCAGCACCCGGTCGCCCAGGAACTCCAGCCGCTCATAGGTCTCGCGGCCATGGCTGCCATGGGTCAGCGCGCGTTCGAACATTTGCGGGTCGCGCGGCTCACCGCCGACCGCTTCGCCGATGAAGGGGGGCAAATTGATCATGGATGGTAATCATTCCCCAGCCGACCGGTCCTGAGCGCCGTAAACCAGCTGATGGGGTTGACCCAAGATGCGCTGCCGTCGGTCGACCAAAAAGCACGTTCGGCGCGTCCCACGACACGGTCGATCGGCACGATCCCCATGCCCCCCACCAGCACCGAATAGCGGCTGTCGAGACTGTCGTCGCGATTGTCTCCCATTACGAAAATGCCGCCTTGTGGCACGGTCACCGGGCCGAAATTATCGGCAATGCTTTGGTCGGTCTGATCGAGCACGACGTAGCTGCGGCCGTTCGGAAGCGTCTCCCGATAGGCAGGATAGACGCAGCCTTGCCGGCCATCCTCTGTCGGCCGGGTCATGGCGACCGCCGGCGGGACGACGCGGCAAGGGCTGTTGGGCGAAACCGGCATGATAAAATCTTCGGCATGGCTGCGCGTCACAGGCTTTCCATTGAGGATCAGCTGGCCGCCGGCAACCGCAATGGTGTCACCGGGCAGGCCGATCACGCGCTTCACCACATCCTGGCCTTCGGGACCTTCGAACACGACGATATCGCCGCGCTGAGGCAAGGATTCCAGGACTCGCCCGTTGAACGGCGGGAATTCGAACGGGAAACTGGCGCTGGAATAGCCGTAGGGCCATTTCGACACGAATAGATAATCGCCAATCCACATCGTCGGCAGCATCGATCCGGATGGAATGCTGAAAGGTGCGACAATCAGGCTTCTGAGGATCCATGCAGCCAACGCGATTATAAGCAGCGATTTCAACAAGCTGCCAGGCGTCTCTTTCTTCTCTGCCGACGGTCTGTCGGCATAGTGGCGGCGGCGGAACAGGGGAAAGGCCATATCCCGCCGCTTTCGAGGGCTGGGCCGCCAAGGTCAAGCGGGGATGGCAAATGGCAGCTTCGCCATTATGACGGCGGGCCATGGCGATTCTGGACTGCAAGCCCGCTTGGGCCACGATCGAGGCCTCTAACCCGCCGCGGCTGACGGAACTGTTCGAAGCGGATCCAAAGCGGACCAGCAGCTACAGCTGCGACGTCGCCTCGATCCATTTCGACTGGTCGAAAACGCACCTGAACGAGGATGTGATCGGCGCATTCTCCGTCCTCGCTTATGCGGTCGATTACTATGGCGCTCGCGATTGCCTGTTCTCGGGTGAAATCGTCAACCTGACCGAAAATCGGTCCGCGACGCATGTCGCCGAGCGAGGCGAGGGCAATTCCAGGGACAATCATCTCGCCGCCGAGCGCCATGGCCGAATGCGGAGCCTGGTCGACGCGATCGAGGGCGGAGCATTCGGGGAGATCGAATCGATCTTGCACATTGGCATCGGCGGGTCGGCGCTTGGGCCTGAACTGGTGATCGATGCGCTCGGCCGCGATGCCGACCGGATGGAAGTTCGAGTCCTCAGCAATATCGACGGCGAGGCGTTCGACGAAGCGACCTGGGGACTCGATCCGGCGTCCACACTGGTCATCGCCGTCAGCAAGACTTTCACGACCACTGAAACACTCACCAATCTCGATGCAGCGCTGGAATGGTTGCGCGAAGCCGGGGTTGCCGATCCCTTTGGCCAGGTCATCGCGGTGACCGCTTCGCCGGAAAGGGCGATCGAGCATGGTATCGACGAGACCCGCGTCTTGCCCTTCAGTGAAGGCGTGGGCGGGCGTTATTCGCTCTGGTCGTCCGTCGGCCTGTCAATTGCACTGGCTTTGGGATGGGGCGAATTCGAGGAGCTTCTCGAGGGCGCCGCGGCAATGGATCGTCACGTCAAGCTGACTGACGGCACTTCCAACATCGCATTGCTCGCCGCCTTCGCCGACCTTTTTTACACGCAGGTTCGAGGTGCGCAGAGCCGTGCGCTGTTCGCTTATGACGAGCGGCTGCGGCTACTTCCCGACTATCTCCAGCAACTGGAGATGGAGTCCAATGGCAAGTCGGTGACCGCGGAAGGCGAGCCCCTCGGCCGTCCGTCCGCGCCGGTGACCTGGGGTGGCTTGGGGACCGATGCCCAGCACGCCGTGTTCCAGCTGCTGCATCAGGGCACCGCTGCGATCCCGGTCGAATTCGTCACGTCCATCGAGCACGACGATAGCGTCGATCCGCGCCACCATCAGTTGCTGCTTGGCAATTGCTTTGCCCAGGGCGCAGCCCTGATGGCTGGCCGAAAGCATGACGACCCGGCTCGCAGTTATCCCGGCGACCGGCCCTCGACGACAATCTTGCTGCCTCGGGTCGATGCCCGCACCCTCGGCGCGCTGATCGCCTTTTACGAGCACCGCACCTTCGCCAACGCGGTCTTGCTCGGGATCAATCCGTTCGACCAGTTCGGCGTCGAGCTTGGCAAGGAAATGGCGCGCTCACTCGACGATCCGGAAGGTCGGGCAAAGCTCGACGCCTCGACCCGCAATCTGATCGAAAGGGCAGGGTTTTGAGCGATTATGACCTGTTCGTGATCGGAGCTGGCTCCGGGGGTGTGCGCGCGGCGCGGATCGCCGCGGCGCACGGGGCTAAGGTTGCGATCGCCGAAGAACATAAGGTCGGCGGCACCTGTGTCATTCGCGGGTGCGTGCCCAAGAAGCTGCTCGTCTACGGCGCCCACTTCGCCGAGGATCTGAACGATGCGGCGATGTTCGGCTGGGACGTGCCGAAGTGCGACTTCAACTGGCCGGTGCTGCGCGACAATGTACTTGCGGAGGTAACCCGCCTGGAGGGCCTTTATACCCAGACGCTAAGCAACCATCAGGTCGAGATTTTCCATGAGCGGGCAAGTGTCGGCGGGCCAAATGAGGTCCGGCTTGCCTCGGGCCGAACGATCACGGCTGGCAAGATCCTCATTTCTACGGGTGCTCGTCCGCAGATGCCCTCGATCGACGGCATCGAGCATGCGATCAGTTCGAACGAAGTGTTCCACCTGCCGCAGCTACCAAAGCGCATCGTGATCGCCGGCGGAGGCTATATCGCCAATGAGTTTGCCGGCATCTTCCATCAGTTCGGCAGCCATGTCGTGCTGGTCAATCGGACCGACGTGATCCTCCGCGGTTATGACGAGCAGATGCGCGATCGGCTGCTGCAAATTTCGATGACTAAGGGCATCGAGTTCCGCTTCAACTCGACCTTCAACAAGATCGAGAAGCGCGACGACGGCCGGCTGCTGGTCGACATGGAGGGCTGCGACGATCTGGAAGCGGACGCTGTGTTGTTCGCGATCGGTCGGATCCCCAACACGCAAGGACTGGGGCTTGAAGAGGCCGGCGTCGCCCTGGGCGAAAGGGGAGAGGTCAAGGTCGATGCAAGCAGCCGCACCAGTGTTGCGTCGATTTTCGCGGTCGGCGACGTCACTGACCGCATTCAGCTGACCCCGGTCGCGATCCGCGAGGGTCATGCGTTCGCGGACAGCGAGTTCGGGGGCAAGCCATGGACGGTTGACTATGGTTGCGTACCGCATGCGGTTTTTTCCCACCCGCCGATTGCCAGCGTCGGGATGACCGAGGGCGAGGCCCGCAACCGCCTGGGGCAGGTGAGGACCTACACCAGCGACTTCCGGCCGATGAAAAATGTCCTGGCCGGACGCAATGAGCGTTCGCTTTACAAGCTGGTCGTCGACGGAGCGACCGAGCAGGTTGTCGGCATTCACATGATTGGGCCCGACGCGCCCGAGATCCTCCAGGCGGCGGCCGTGGCGGTAAAGGCCGGGCTGAAGAAGTCCGACTTTGACGCGACCATCGCACTCCACCCAACCATGTCTGAAGAATTGGTATTGATGCGCTGATGCACGACGTTT
>DATJKE010000051.1:0-17377 GCA_035491735.1 Sphingomicrobium sp. | reverse complement strand
AGAAGGCCGGGATGGCGGACAGCGGGATGGCCAGCGCCGAGATCAGCGTCGCGCGAATGTCACGCAGGAACAGGAACACCACCAGCACCGCGAGGATCGCGCCCTCCCACAGGCCTTCCATCGCCGACGAATATTGCAGCTTGGTATATTCGACCGCGTTGAACGTTTCGCGGAAGTGGATCCGAGGATCCTCCTTCTCGATCTTCTTCAGCTCCTTCCAGGCTTCGTCATAGGTCGTCACTTCCGACGAGCCCTTGGAGCGCTGGACGTTGAAGCTGATCACCTGCCGCCCGTTCATCTTGGCGATGGTGCGCTGCTCTGAATAGGCGTCCTTGACCTCGGCGATGTCGGCCAGTCGAACCATGCGCCCGCCAGGCACCACAATGTCGGTTTGCGACAGGTCATAGGCGGTGCGGGCATTGCCGAGGACGCGGACCGACTGTTCCGATCCGGCGATCTCGGCGCGGCCGCCGGCGGCGTTGAGGTTGGTCTGGCGAAGCTGCTGATTGACCTGCGCCGCGGTGATCCCCTGGGTCTGCAGCGCCGCCGGATCGAGGATGATGCGGATCTGCCGGTCGACGCCGCCTTCGCGCGACACCGCCGCGACGCCGCTGACGCCAAGCAGCCGGCGGGCGACGGTGTTGTCGACGTACCAGCTGAGCTCCTCAAGGCTCATGTCGGTCGTCTCGGCCGCGACGTACAGGATCGGGTCGCCGGCGATGTCGACCCGATTGATCTGCGGCTCTAGGATGCCGTCGGGCAGGTCGCCGCGGATCTGGGCGATCGCATCGCGGACGTCATTGACCGCGCGGTCGGTCGGTGTACCGATCTTGAACTGGACGAAGGTGTTGCTGTTGCCTTCGCGGACCGAACTGTTGATCTCATCAACGCCATTGACCGAGCGGACCGCCGCCTCGACCTTTTGCGTAATCTGATTTTCCATCTCGGTCGGAGCCGCGCCAGGCTGTGCGATGGTGATCTGCGCAGCCGGGAAGTCGATGTCCGGATTGTTGTTCACCTCCATTCCCATGAAGGCGATGATGCCGGCCAGCATCAGGCCGACGAACAGCACGATCGGCGGGACCGGGTTGCGGATGCACCAGGACGAGATGTTCCGGAAGTTCATGTCAACACGCCTTCGTTAAGCTAGTACGGCCTCAGCGCGCGGCTTGGCGCTTCGGAGCAACTTTTTGCCCGGGATTGAGGAATGGCCCGGCCGACAGAACCACCGATTCTTGACCCGAGATGCCTTCGGTAACCGTGACGCCCTGATCGCTGACTGAGCCGACCTTGACGTTGCGCCGCTCGACCAGGTTCTTCGCATTTATCACGTAGACATAATTGCCCAGCTCATCGCTCAGCACCGCGCTCTGCGGCAGCAGCGGCGCAGCGGTCGAGCCTGCCTCGATCTTGGCCTCTGCGAACCCGCCGGGCCGGATCGCCACGTCATAGGGGACTGAAATCCGCACTTCGCCCTGCCGGCTTTGCGGGTCGATCACAGGCGCCACCTGCCATACCCGTCCGGCAAAGCTGCGATCATTGCCGGTCGGCGTGACCGACACAAGCATTCCCACATGGACGAACGCCAGATCCTGCTGCGACATTTGCGCGCGCATTTCCATCTCGCCGCCCTCGGCCAGGCGGAACAGCGCGCCCGAGCCGGCACTGACAACCTGGCCGACTTCGACGTTGCGGGCCAGAATCAGGCCGCTCTTCGGCGCTCGAATATCAAGCCGGCCGATCTGCGCGCGCATCGAGTTGAGATTGGCCTCAGCGACACGAATCCGCGCGAACGCTGCATCGCGGGCGGCCTTCTTGCGGTCGAGATCCGCCTTGGACACGAAACCGCGGCCGACCAAGGCCTGGCTCCGCTCATATTCATTCTGGGCCAATGCGGCGTCGGCGCGCGCTACCTGGATCTGGGCGGCCAGCTGCGCGGCATTTTGCGATTGGACCGACCGATCGATCGTAGCCAGGGCCTGGCCCTGCCGGACCCATGTGCCAGCATCGACGAGCACGGCGCGAACCATGCCGCCTTCGCCCGCAACACCGACCGGCTGATCGCGGTGCGCGGCGAGCGGGCCAGACGCGGTGACGACGCGAGCGACCTGGCTACGGCCCGGAACGATCACCGTCACCGTCGGGATATTGCCGCCCTGACCTGCGCCCGGGCCGCCGGCCGTCTTCTCGTCCTTGCCGCCGGACAGGAAGAAAAGGGCGACGACGAGAATCGCGATCCCCGCCACCACGGCGATGATGATGTTCCGCCGGCGCTGCGAGCGGTCAATGACCACCAGCGTGTCAGAGCTCGCGAAACTTGACTCCCGATTCATAGGCCGCATTCTTCCCGCCAATCGTAATGAGCCGCAGCAATATATGCCGCTGCTGCTGTATTACGCAAATAAGTCACCGCATGCAACTGCACTGCCCAAACCGCCCGTGGAAAGGCTTTTTCTACGAACGGCGGCACCCCTTACACGGACGCGCGTTGTTGCAATGCTGAAACGAGCGTGCTGCAAGGTGGATGTGCCATTTACCAGAGGGAGGTAGAAAAGGATGATCGAAAACTACGGAATCCTTGGATGGATCGTCATCGGCCTGCTCGCTGGCGGCATCGCCAAATTGCTTATGCCCGGCAAGGATCCCGGCGGCTGCCTGATTACCATTCTCCTCGGTATCGCCGGCGCGCTGGTCGCCGGTTTCCTCGGCAAGGCCATCGGCTGGTACGATGAAGGTGAGGCCGCGGGATTCATCGCCGCGATCATCGGGGCCTTTCTACTCCTGCTCATCTATCGCCTGGTGCTTCGCCGGAGAGGCTAGAGCTCGTCACCGTTCATATTGGGGCCATCGCCGCTGGTTCAGCTTGCGGCGGTGGCCTTTTCAGTAGTGGAGGATCGATGCGTAAGACCCTGTTGATTGCCCTGGCGCTGGGCGCTTCGGCAATTCCGGCGAGCCTAATGGCCCAGCAAGCCGTGACCGCAATCCCCATGCTCGCCGGTACCAGGCTGGATATCAGCGCGACTGGGGAAGTGACCCGTGTTCCAGATCTCGCGATCATTTCGGCTGGCGTACAGACGCTGCAGCCGACCGCCACCGCCGCGATCGAAGAGAATGCCGCAAAGATGGAACGTGTTCGCACGGCGCTCCGGCGGGCCGGCATCGAGGACAAGGATATCCAGACCTCGTCGATCAGCCTCAATCCCGAATATCAATACGACCAGAATCGTCCGCCGCGCCTGACAGGCTACCGCGCGTCCAACACGGTCAACGTCAAGTTCCGCGATCTCAAGCGGACGGGTGCGATCCTCGATGCGCTGGTGGCCGAAGGCGCCAACACCATCAATGGGCCGAACCTTACCATCGACAAGCCGGAATCGGCGCTTGACGAGGCTCGGGCCAAGGCCATCGCCAATGGCAGGGCCAGGGCTGCGCTCTACGCCCGGGCGCTGGGCATGCAGGTGGTTCGCTTGCTCTCGGTCAGCGAGAGCGGCGGTTATGCGGTTCCACCCCCAATGCCGATGGTCATGATGGCCCAGGAACGCGGTGCTGCCGCAGACACGAAAATCGACCCCGGCACCCAGCAGCTGCAGGTCACCGTGTCGATGAGCTTTGAGCTCAGGTAAAACTGAAAGGGCCGCCGGGAACGCCCGACGGCCCTTTGCTGATTTAAAGTGCGCCTATCGCACGCTGCCGCGGCGGATGAGGTTTACCACCGCCAGCAGGATCACCGCGCCAAGCAGCGACCATAGGAAAGTCTCGAGCGTCAGGCCCTGGTTGATATTGCCTTTGCCTAAAACCAGGCCGGCAATCACGGCGCCGACAATTCCGACGACAATGTTCATGAGGATGCCTTGTTGGGCGTCGGTGCGCATGATCAAGCTGGCCAGCCAGCCGCAGACACCACCGACGATTAGCCATACGATGATACCCATGTTCGTTCCTCCTGTTGGGCCACTCTCTTCACGCAGAGCGCCTCGCGGCATCAGGACGCACGATGCCCGCATGTTGTTCCGGCAAAGCAACACCACTGTCTAGTGTCGCGAGCGAAATGACATGAAAAAGGCCCCGCCGAGTTTCGGCGGGGCCTTAGTTCTGGTCCTACTGGGGACGGACCTATCAGTAGCGCTGTTGGCGCTCGTACTGATCTCGGTAATGCTTGATTCGCGTGACCCGGAGGCCGGGCATGCCGCTGCGGTCGACCGCGCGTTGCCAGCCGGTAAATTCCTCGAGGCTCAACGTATAACGCTGGCAGGCTTCGTCCACGGTGAGCAGTCCACCTGCAACGGCAGCGACCACTTCGGCTTTGCGGCGTACGACCCAGCGGGTCGTCGAGGCCGGCGGAAGCGAGTCGAGCGTCAGCGGTTCGCCAAGCGGCCCAATTACCTGCGCGGGACGAATTTTCTGATTCTCGAGCATCTACTAAAACCTCAGTCACGTTAAACTTCTGTCGATAGCCTGCTTTTAACCGAAGGCCGTTGAGAAGGTCTGAAATACAACGGTAACCTTCCGCTTCATCAATCCTTATCGCCCGTTAACCATGACGGTCTCGGCATGGTCGCAAATGTGCCTTTGAGCGTTGCTCTGGCGTCCTTCCACCCCTCGCTGACCGAGAGAAAACAGGCGATTGCGTCCTGTCGCTCCTCGCGGCCCAGATTCGAGGCCGAAGCCAGGGCTGAAAGAAGCTCGTCGACGTCGAGCTTCGCCTCCCCCACTGCCTTAAGATTGCCGTCGAATCGCGCCAAAGAACGGTCCTTCGCCCCCGAATGGGAGAAGCCGCTCTAGCCCAACAGGGTGAATTTCGAGTAAAGATGCATTCGATCGAACAATTCCATGACCATTGATTTTCAGCTTGGCCGCGACCCTCGCGATGCCCGAATCGTCGTCGCCATGTCGGGTGGCGTCGACAGCAGCGTCGTGGCTTCGCTCGCCGCGACGACCGGGGCGGAAGTGATAGGGGTCACGCTCCAGCTTTACGATCATGGCGAGGCGGTGAAGCGCTCCGGCAGTTGCTGCGCCGGGCAGGATATTTACGACGCCAAGACCGTCTGCGACCGGCTCGGTATCGCTCATTACGTGCTCGATTACGAAAGCCGGTTCCGTACCGGCGTGATCGACCGGTTTGCCGACGAATATGCCCAGGGACGAACTCCGGTGCCCTGTTCTTTGTGCAACCAGGGTGTGAAGTTCACGGACCTGATCGGCTTCGCGCGTGACCTCGGAGCGGACTGCCTGGCGACGGGCCACTATGTCCGGCGTGTCGAGCGTGAAGGGCGCATCGAGATGTGGAAGGGTCGCGATCCGTCGCGCGACCAGAGCTACTTCCTCTACGGCACTACCCGCGACCAGCTCGACTATCTGCGCTTCCCCTTGGGCGACCTGCCCAAGAGCGAAACCCGCAAGCTCGCCCAGGAGGCAGGACTGGTTGTGGCGGACAAGCCCGACAGCCAGGACATCTGCTTCGTTCCCGACGGCGACTATGCCGGGCTGGTCAAGCGGCTGCGACCCGAAACTGCCGCGCCGGGCGAGATTGTGAACCTCGACGGAGAGGTGTTGGGCGAACATCAAGGCGTGGTCCATTTCACCATCGGTCAGCGCCGCGGCATCGAGATCGGCGGCCAAGCCGAACCGCTCTATGTCGTGCGGATCGAGCCGGAAGAGAGGCGGCTGGTGGTCGGCCCACGCCGCGCGCTCGCGGTGGCTGCGGCCAGGGTCGATGGGCTTAATTGGCTGGCCGAGGGCCAGGCAAAGGTCGAGGCAAAGGTGCGCAGCCTCGCGCGGCCAGTAGCCGGAACATGGGATGGCGAGAAACTGGCCTTCGCTTCGCCCGAATATGGCGTCGCGCCAGGCCAGTCGGCCGTATTCTACAACGGAGAGCGGCTGCTGGGCGGGGGCACCATTGTCGCCACCGAGGCTGTGGTCATCGATCAAGCCGCCTGAGGCGGGCTTCCGTCGGAACGGCGAGCGGTGCCGTCCGTTGATTCCATGACAGCTCTCTTCCCGGGGGAACTGGTCACGGAACGGCAACCGGCGCCCGAGCACAGCGATTAAACGGTCTTTTGCCGATAAATTTGGTGGAATTCACGCTTTTCTGACCGCGTTTGGCCGTTGATCATTTGCCATTGATGGCTACCCATTCCCCATGGGCGAAGTCGGAATCCCGGGAGAAGAACCAAAATTAGAAGAATCTAGCCACAGCGATTCTTGGCGCGTGGCGAAACTGTCCTTCATCACCATTCTCTGGGTCGTTGCACTGATGTGTGCTTGGGGTGCGTTCGAAGACCCCGGGTCACGTTTGATCGTCCTTTTTACTTGGCCGTTCGCGCTCTGGTTCCTGATTGCGGTCCACGAACTCGGCCATGCCATAGCTACGTGGCTGGTCGGCTGGCGGGTCGTCGCGATAGCGATGGGACCGATCGGCTATCACTTTCACAATCGGGATTTTGCCTTTGTCCGCCGGTCGAAGCGCACCGAGTTTGCGGGTTTCGTGTTGCCAATGCCAACCCGTCTCGAAACTTGGACAATTACCCGAAAGAACATCATCAGCGCTGGCGGACCTGCCGCCAACATCTCGCTGGCCACGGCGTTCTTCGTTGCAGGATGGATGGCATCGGGGCCAAGGGCTGAGGATAGCGTCAACTATCCTCTGATCTATCTCGGCATGGCCTTCGGTTCACTGTCCCTTGGAATTGGCGCCTTATTGCCTTCGATCCAGCGGAACTTCACATCGGATGGCGATCATATTCGTCAGACGATGCGGTTGACCTCCGCCGAATGGATAAAGGACCGCGCCATTGCCTATCTAGCGGGTGGCCTTCAGTTTCAGTTGAGATTGCGAGACTTGCCACGTTGGATGCTCGAAGAGGCTTCCCGGGTCGCAGCAAACGACAACGGCGATTTCCGGCAATTTTATCATACGCTAGAGATTGGGATCATGCTCGATAGGACGCCGGTCGATATCACCCAGACCCGGGCCATGGTCGATGACTATCGCGCGCAATACGGACCTTCAGAATGGCTCAACAGCTGTGATGCCTATCTCGCGGCTGTGTGGGAAGGGAATGGCGCAAAGGCCCGTTGCTTGCTTTGGCGGCGCCCTTGCAACGAGGAATTACTGGCACTTACGCTCGCCGCAGAGGCGGCCGTGCTGGCGCGAGAAGGAAAGGTCGCCCAGGCCCGCGAGTTTCTCTATGAAATGCGAGAGGCCAATCGCAAGAAATCGATTTTTCCGGATCACACATTTCGCGAGATCGGCAGGCAGATTGAGGCGATCCTGCCGAGCTAAATCTGGAAATGGCCCTCGATCACGGTGACCCGCGGGTCGATTACAGCCCGGCTTTCTTGTGGCGGTCTTTCGGCTTGCCGCGAGGCTTGATCGTGGCTTGCCGCTTGGCATGCGGTGCCGGCGCGTCCTCTCGCGGCTGAGCCTGTTCAATTATCATGCCCTGGTCTTCAGGCGCGATCGTTGCGCGGCGCAGGGCCTTGATGAAACCGGGCGTGGCGCGCTGGGTTACCTCGAAATAGCTTTCGCTGGCCGCGATACGGATCGCTCCGATTTCGTTGCGGCTCACATGGCCGTATCGGCAGATCAGCGGGAGCAGCCAGCGAGGGTCGGCGTTGTGGCGCCGCCCTGCGTTGATCATGAACCAGGTAGAGCCTTCGAATCCTGGCCGCGGTCCCGGCTGGCCGCGGTCGTCACGGCCTCCAGACCCCAGGATATCCTCAGGTGCGGGCAAGTCGGTTCGCAAGGCCCGTACGAGCGAAGCGGCGATGGCTTCCGGCGCCAGCATGGCCATGATTTGCCCGGCGAGCTGCTGGTCTTCCTCGTCCGGCTCGACCGGCGCGGACAGCGATGCCAGCAGCCGATCGCGATCCTTCGCGCGGATCTGTTCCGGAACCGGGGGATCGATCCATTCCGCCTGGATGCGGGCGTTGCGCAGCATCGTTTCGACATTCCGCCGGCGCCGTAATGGGACGACGAGCACGGCAATTCCCTTGCGGCCGGCGCGTCCGGTCCGGCCCGAACGATGCTGCAATGTCTCGGCGTCACGCGGAAGTTCGACATGGATGACAAGGGAGACGGAAGGGAGGTCGATACCGCGCGCGGCGACATCCGTCGCCACACAGACGCGGGCTCGCTTGTCGCGCAACGCCTGAAGCGCATTGTTGCGCTCCGTCTGGCTATGCTCGCCCGACAGCGCCACTGCCTGGAAGCCGCGCTCCGTCAGGCTGGCATGAAGGCGCCGGACTGCTTCCCGGGTCGCGCAGAACAGGATCGCCGTTTCCGCTTCGTGAAGGCGGAGAACGTTGACGACGACATGCTCGATGTCAGTCGGCGAGACCGCCACGGCCTGATAGGCAATATCGGCGTGGCTCTCGCGATCGCCACTCGTTTCGATACGCAGCGCATCTTTTTGGTAGCGCCTGGCAAGCGCGACAATCGGGCGCGGCATGGTAGCCGAGAAAAGCAGGGTTCGCCGTTCCTGCGGCGTCGCGTCGAGAATTTCTTCAAGCTCTTCGCGAAAGCCCATGTCGAGCATCTCATCGGCTTCGTCGAGTACCGCGACCCGAAGTGCCGAAAGGTCCAGCGCTCCTCGCTCCAGATGATCGCGCAGCCGGCCTGGAGTTCCGACAACGATATGAGTCCCGCCCTGCAATGCGCGGCGCTCCTTCATCGGATCCATGCCGCCGACACAAGTGACGACACGCGCGCCCGCGGGGGCATAAAGCCATGCCAGCTCCTTGCTCACCTGGATCGCGAGTTCGCGTGTCGGGGCGATTACGAGCCCGAGCGGTTCGCGCGTCCATGGCGCCTGCTGGCCTTCCAGCAGCTGGCCGGCAATCGCCAGGCCAAATGCGACGGTCTTGCCGGACCCCGTTTTCGCCGAGACGATCAGGTCGCGTCCTTCGGCTTCACCAGCGACCACCGCCGACTGGACGGAAGTCAGCGTGTCGTAGCCGCGCGCCGCCAACGCTTCCGCGAGGGCGGGGTGAATTCCGGATTGTTGCATGGCGGCAGCGCCTACTCGCAATCGGCGTCGAGCGATAGGGCAAGGATTCGGGCGGCGAGTTACAATGCCTGCGCCGCGGCATGAGCGCTTGCCCACGCCCATTGGAAATTATAGCCGCCGAGCCAGCCCGTGACATCGACCGCCTCACCGATCGCGAATAGACTCGGAACCCGTTTCGACTCCATGGTCTGGGACGACAAGTCGGCCGTGCTGATCCCGCCAATAGTCACTTCCGCCTTGGCGAAGCCTTCGCTCCCGTTCGGAATGAAGCGCCAGTCGGCCAGGCGCCTTTCAGCCGCGTCCAGCGACTTGTCGGAGAGGTTTCCCAGCTCGGATCGCAACGCCAGATGTTCGGCAAGCGTCTCGGCTAGCCGATCCGGAAGCGACCGGCCCAGCACTCGACGGAGGGGCGCACGAGGCTCGGCCCGCTTTGCCTGGCGGAGCCATCCGGCTGGATGATCGGGGAAGAAGTCGACCGTCACCGGCTCGCCGTGACGCCAATATGATGAAATCTGCAGGATTGCCGGTCCCGACAGGCCGCGGTGGGTGAACAGCGCGGCTTCGCGGAATTTCCCCTTTCCAGCACTGGCGACGACATTCGCGGAAACGCCGGACAGCGATTTGAACAGGGCCTGGTCGTGCGGCAGGGTCAGCGGAACCAGCGCTGGCCGCGGTTCGACAATCTTATGTTTGAACCGCCTGGCAATATCATAGGCGAAACTGGTCGCGCCGAGCTTGGGAATGGAGAGGCCTCCGCTGGCCAGCACCAGCGCCGGCGCCTGGGCCAGCTCGCCGCCAAAGCCGACATGGAATGCACCATCGTGGTGATCGACCGTCGCTGCCTCCCCAAATGCGGTCGCGACGCCACCCGCCGCGCATTCGTCGAGCAACATCGCGACGATCTGCGTCGCCGAACCGTCACAGAAAAGCTGCCCGAGCGTTTTCTCGTGCCATCCGATGCGATGACGATCGACCAGGGCGATGAAGTCGGCTGGTCTGAAACGGCCGAGGGCGGACTTCGCAAAATGCGGGTTGGCGGACAGGAAATTCTCGGCGGTCGCGCCGATATTGGTGAAATTGCACCGTCCGCCGCCGGATATCAGAATTTTGCGGCCGGGTTCTGGCGAATGGTCGATCAACAGGATTCGCCGGCCCCGCTGTCCCGCTAGCGCGGCGCAAAGCATGCCGGCGGCCCCGGCCCCAATGATGATTGCGTCGAAGGAGCGGGGCGCGGGCACAGGTCGGACCTAGCCGCTTAGACTTTGGTTGGCGAATTCACCTGCTAGATCTGGAAATATCCCTCGATCACGGTGACCGCGTGGCCGCCGAGGATTACTCGGTCGCCCCTTAGCTCGCAATCGATCAGCCCGGTCCGCTTGCTCGCCTGCAGGGCCGAGAAGCGCTGGCGGCCGAGCCGCCCGGCCCAGAAGGGCACCAGCGCGGTATGGGCCGAACCAGTCACGGGGTCCTCGTCGATGCCATGATAGGCGGCGAACACCCGGCTGGAGACATCCTGTTGGTCGCCAGGCGCCGTTACCGACACCAGATAAGGCAATTTCCGCAGCGCCAGGAAATCCGGTGCGACGGCCCGCACTGCGCTTTCGTCGGACAGGAGTACGACCGCATTGCCGTTGCCCGTGCGGCTGATGAAGGTTTCTCCGTGGACGCCCAGCGCACTGAGCAGCTCCGGCAAGTCGGTCGGTTCGGGCGGAGCCGACGGCATGTCGAGCTTCAACAGGGACGGGTCGTCGGCATCACGGGTAACGATGAGAATTCCGGACCGGGTCGAAAAGCGGATGCGTTCGCCGTGCAGCAATATGTGGGCCGCCGCCACCGTGGCATGTCCACAAAGATTGACCTCGACCGCCGGCGTGAACCAGCGGAGGTCATAATCGGCGTCCTCCCGCTCGCTGGGAACCGTGAAGGCGGTCTCAGCAAGGTTATTCTCGGCACCGATGGCCTGCATCACGTCGTCGGCTAGCCAGTCGGTGAGCGGCATCACCGCTGCCGGGTTGCCGGTGAAGGGCCGCTCGGCGAAGGCATCGACCTGGAAGATTGGCAGCGGGGTGGTCATCGCGCGCTCTCCGTCAGATGCTGGGGCAAGATGCCCTCCCGGTCGACATGGCCTTCGGGGTCGAGGTGGATGATGATTTCCGTCCCCCGGAAGCGTTGCTGCAGCTTTTCCTCCACCGCATCCATCCGCTCATGGGCCTGGGTGACCGTCCAGTCGCCAGGCACCCAGACGTGGAACTGGACGAAGCGATGCGCCCCCGAATTGCGGGTCCTGAGATCGTGCAGGCCAGCCAACTCCGGATATTCCTGCGCCGCGGAAATGAAAGCCTCTCGCTCGTCGTCCGGCCATTCCCGGTCCATTAACTGGTCGACCGAATGGCTGGCGGCACCCCAGGCGCCGTACATCAGCCACGCGGCAATGGCGAAGCCGAACAGGGGATCGGCAAGTCGCCAACCAAGCAGCTGGTCAGTTAGCAGTGCCGCGATCACTGAAATGTTGAGCAGGACGTCGGTCTGGTAATGGACGTGATCGGTCATGATCGCGACCGAGCCGGTCTTCTTGATCACATAGCGCTGGTATCCGAGCAAGGCGAAGGTCGCGACCATGGCGATGATCGACACGCCGATACCCAGTTCCAATCCCTGGGTCGGTTGACCGCTCATCAGCCGATCGGTGGCGCGCCAGATAATTCCCATGGCCGAGACGGTGATCAAGATGACCTGGATCAGCGCCGCCAGCGCTTCGGCCTTGCCATGGCCGTAGCGATGTTCCTCGTCGGCCGGCATCGCCGCCCACCGCACACCGAAGAAGGTGATCAGGCTGGCGATGAGGTCGAGGGTCGTATCAGCGAGTGACCCGAGCATCGCCACCGATCCAGTGTCCCAGGCGGCGTAGCTTTTCACCGCTACCAGGAACAGCGCCATCGAAATGCTGGCAAGCGCCGCTCGCTGGGTGAGCGTGCCGCGGTCGATGCCTGCCTCGGCGTGGCCATGATGATGGCCGTGCCCATGATGGTGGTGTTGGTGCGCGCGGCTCACGGGTAAAGCAGCCCTTCGGTCCAGCTATCGCCGTCGCGGACGAACAGGCGGCGTTCGTGCAGCCGGTGCGCCCGGTCCGTCCAGAATTCAATCTGCCTGGGTACTAGTCGAAATCCGATCCAGCGCGGCGGACGGGTAACGTCCTGCCCCTCGAACCACGCCTTCATCTCGTCGTAGCGGGCCTCGAACGCCGATCGCGTGTCGAGGGGTCGGGACTGGTCCGACGCCCATGCACCAAGCTGCGAATCCCGGCTACGGCTGGCGAAATAGGCATCTGCTTCGTCCGCGCCCACCTCCTCCACCGGTCCGTCGAGCCGCACCTGCCGGCGCAGCGCCTTCCAATGGAATAGCAGCGCCGCGTTTGGATTCGCCGCGAGTTCTTCGCCCTTCCGGCTGTCGGCATGGGTGTAGAAGGTGAAGCCGTTCGTTCCATGGCCCTTCAACAGCACCATCCTGACCGAGGGTATTCCATCCGCGGTCGCCGTTGCCAGCGCCATGGCGTTGGGATCGTTGACCTCCACCGCCTTCGCCTCGGCGTACCATGCGTCGAATAGAGCGAAGGGATCGTCGGCCATGCGCGGCCCTTTGCCCGCTGTAATTCGCGCTGTCGAGGCTCAGCTAGCTTGACGCGAGGCGGCGCGAACCCGAAACGGGGCGGCGGTACGAAGGGAACGGAATGGATCTTTACCAGCAGCTGGGTATCAAGCGTGGGGCAAGCGAGGCCGAGATCAAGAAGGCCTATCGCAGCCTAGCCAAGCAGCTGCATCCCGACCGCAACCAGGACAATCCCAAGGCAGCCGAGCGCTTTGCCCAGGTTACCAAGGCCTATGACCTGCTGTCCGACAAGGACAAGCGCGCCCGCTACGACCGGGGCGAAATCGACGAGGACGGCAACCCGCGCATGCCCTTTGGCGGCGGGTTCGGCGGGGGCGGAACGGGTCCGCGGCCGGGCAGCGGCGGATATGAAGGTTTCCCGGGCGGCTTTTCGGCAGATACCGCCGATCTCAGCGACCTGTTCGAAGGCCTGTTTGGGGCGGCCGCCAGTTCGCGCCGTGGCGCCGGCGGAGGGGGTCCTTTCGGCGGCTTTGGACGTGCCCGGCCGCCGCAGAAAGGCGCCGATATCGCCTATCGGTTGAAGGTCAGCTTTGTCGATGCGGCGACACTGAAGCCTCAGCGGATCAAGCTTCAGGGCGGGCGGACGATCGACCTAAAGCTACCCAAGGGCGTCGAGGACGGCACCAAGATCCGCCTAACGGGCCAGGGCCAGGAAAGCCCGGGCGGGCGCGGCGATGCGATCGTCACCATCGAGATCGCGGCTCATCCCTTCTTTGTCCGGGACAACAATAACATCCGCCTCAGCCTCCCGGTGACGCTGAAGGAGGCGGTTCAGGGCGCCAAGGTCAAGGTGCCGACGCCGGATGGGCCGGTCATGGTGACCATTCCCAAGGGATCGAGCTCGGGCAAGTTGCTGCGTCTCAAGGGCCGCGGATTTACGGCAAAAGACGGGAGCCGCGGCGACCAGCTCGTCCAGCTCGCCATCGATGTCCCTCCGCACGACGAAGCGTTGCAGCAATTCGTCGAAGACTGGGATGGCGGCGGCAACCCGCGCGCCGCACTTGGAGTTTGATCGCGTCGGATGAAGGAACTCCATCCTTATTCGCCCGAAGAACGGCGCAAGCGCCTGGCAAGGTTGAGGGCGAGGTTTGGCAAGGCAGCAATCGAGCGGGCCAAGCGTGAAATCAAGCCGCTGATCGTCGCCAAGCGGGTCGCCGTCGGTATTTACGACGACGGGTTCATCCACGCCGGCAACCTTGCCTATCTCGCCCTGCTGGCGCTGTTTCCCTTCATGATCCTGGCCGCGGCCGTGGCGCGCTTCTTCGGGCTTACCCAGGACACCCAGCTGGCGGTTGCGACGATCCTCGGCCGGTTGCCGCCGGCCGTCCGCGCCGTCCTTGCCGGACCGATCGATGAAGTGCTGCAAGGGCGCCACGGCGCCCTGCTATGGTTCGGCGCAGCCGTCGGCCTGTGGACGGCAGCAAGCTTCATCGAGACCATTCGCGACATTCTCCGGCGGGCCTATGGCGTCAAATATTCGGCCAGTTTCTGGCAGTACCGGCTGTCGGCTATGGCCCTGATCCTGGGATCGGTCGTGTTGTTGTTCGGCGCCTTCGCGGTGACCGTCGTGCTATCTTCCTTGCATCAGTTCGTAATCGCCAAGCTGCCCGCGTCGGAGGGGCTGGCGGGCACGCTCGGCTTCTATCGGATTGCGCCGGCACTCACGCTATTCGCAACCTTCTACATCATCTTCCTGGCGCTGACCCCGGCTCGCTACCGGACAATCGAGTGCCGCAAATGGCCGGGCGCATTCATCGCCACCATCTGGTGGCTGGTAACGGTAGAACTTCTGCCCTGGGTGCTCGGATTGTTCGGCGGTTATGAGCTGACCTACGGCAGCCTCGCCGGAGTGATGGTCGCGCTGCTGTTTTTCTTCGTCGCGGGCCTTGGCGTGGTGGCGGGCGCCGAGCTTAACGCGGCCCTAGTAGAGCCTGCCGGAAAGGCTGTAAGGGGCGAGCATTATGAGGGGCCGTACGAGGCCGAGCTTCCGGTCGAGGAGCCGGCCCCCGAAGAAGAACAGGCGGCGGTGTTGCGCCGCAAGGCAAAAGGGGAATAGCCGATGAGCGGCATCATGACGGGCAAGCGCGGGCTGATCATGGGGCTTGCCAATGACCGCTCGCTGGCTTGGGGGATCGCCAGGCAGCTGCGCGACCATGGCGCCGAGCTGGCCTTCAGCTATCAGGGCGAGGCGATCGAGAAACGGGTGCGTCCGCTCGCCGAGCAGCTCGGAAGTGACATCCTGGTCGACTGCGACGTCAGCGACATGGCGATGCTCGACGGCACCTTTGCGGAACTGCAGAAGCGCTGGGACGGCCTCGACTTTGTCGTCCATGCCATCGGCTTTTCCGACAAGAACGAGCTCCGCGGCAAATATGTCGAAACCAGCCTCGAGAATTTCCTGCTGACCATGAACATCTCGGTCTACAGCTTTGTCGCGATCGCCCAGCGGGCGCGGGCAATGATGAAGCCGGGCGGTTCGCTGCTGACCCTGTCCTACTACGGCGCGGAAAAGGTTATTCCCCATTACAATGTGATGGGCGTCGCCAAGGCGGCGCTCGAGACCAGCGTCAAATATCTCGCCGCCGATCTCGGCCCCGACGGAATAAGGGTCAACGCGATCAGCGCCGGGCCGATCAAGACTCTCGCGGCCAGCGGCATCGGCGATTTCCGCTACATTATGAAGTGGAACGAATATAATGCGCCGCTTCGCCGCAACGTCACCATCGAGGATGTCGGCGGGGCCGGGCTCTATCTCTGCTCGGACCTTGCGGCGGGCGTGACGGGCGAAATCCACCATGTCGACGCAGGCTATAATGTGGTGGGCATGAAGGCCGAGGACGCGCCGGACATATCGGTGGTGTAATGTCCCATGTCGCCCGCCATGTCCGGGTGACCGGGCGCGTTCAGGGCGTATTCTTTCGCGCCTGGACAGCGGAGCAGGCCAGGATTCTCCGAGTTTGCGGGTGGGTACGCAACGCGCCGGACGGTAGTGTCGAGGCGCATTTGCAAGGCGACAAATGGGCGGTCCAGCGAATGATCGAACTGCTGCACCGGGGCCCGCCTTCAGCGGAGGTCGATCAAGTGGCCGTGGAGGACTCCGAGCTAGGAGCTGCCCTGGAATTTGAAGTCAGGCACTAGCCCGCGAAGGGGTCGCTCACCAAAATCGTGTCGTCCCGCTGGGGCGAGGTGGACACGAGCGCCACGGGGCAGCGGATCAGCTCTTCAATTCGGCGGACATATTTGATCGCCTGGGCGGGAAGGTCGGCCCAGCTGCGCGCGCCGGCCGTTGTCCCGCTCCATCCGTCCATTTCCTCATAGATCGGCTCGGCCCGAGCCTGGTCCGCGCTGTGCGGCGGGAGGTAGTCATAGACCTGGTCGCCGATCCGGTAGCCAGTGCAGATCTTTACCGTCTCCATCCCGTCGAGCACGTCGATCTTGGTGAGCGCAATACCGGTGATGCCGCTGACCGCGGCCGATTGGCCGACCAGCACGGCATCGAACCAGCCGCACCGGCGTTGGCGGCCGGTAACCGTGCCGAATTCATGTCCCCGTTCGCCGAGCCGCTGGCCGATTTCGTCATCGAGTTCGGTCGGGAAGGGACCTGAGCCGACCCGCGTCGTGTATGCCTTGACGATACCGAGCACGAAGCCGGCGGCATTCGGCCCCATGCCGCTGCCCGATCCGGTCGTCCCCGCCACGGTGTTGGACGAGGTAACGAATGGGTAAGTGCCGTGATCGACGTCGAGCAGCACGCCCTGCGCGCCCTCGAACAGGATTCGGCGGCCGCGGCGTCGGGCTTCGTCCAGGTCGCGCCACACCGGGCGGGCAAACGGCAGGACGAAGTCGGCGATCTGGGCGAGGTCATTCTTCAGGCGCTGGCGGTCGACCGGTTCGCGGCCAAAGCCGGCGCGGAGGTGGTCGTGGTGGGCGCAGAGGCGGTCGAGCTGCGGGTCGAGGTCGTCGAGGTGAGCCAGGTCGCAAACCCGGATCGCGCGGCGGCCGACCTTGTCCTCATAGGCTGGGCCGATCCCCCGCCGCGTCGTGCCGATCTTGCCCGCGCCGGAGGCATCCTCGCGGAGTGCATCGAGGTCGCGGTGGATCGGCAGGATCAGCGGGCAGGTCTCGGCGATCATCAGCACGTCCGGCGTGATCGCCAGGCCCTGCGCGGCGATCTTCTCGATCTCGGCCTTCAGCGCCCAAGGGTCGAGCACTACGCCATTGCCAATCACCGACGGCGTGCCGCGGACGATGCCGGAGGGCAGCAGCGACAGCTTGTAGACCTGCTCCCCGACGACCAGTGTGTGGCCGGCGTTGTGGCCGCCCTGGAAGCGCACGACCATGTCGGCCCGGCTGGCCAGCCAGTCGACGATCTTGCCCTTGCCCTCGTCGCCCCATTGCGCGCCGATGACCGTGACGTTGCCCACTCGAAATTCCTTAACCAGAACGGGTCAGGCCCGGTTCAGCGCGCCTCCTATTGATTGAAGATCGAACCGTCCAGCTTGGGAGGCTGAAATGCGGTTGCTGATGATGGTGTTGCTCGGAGCAACGGCCTTGGGCGGTGTCGCGCTGGCCCAACGGGAGCGGCTTCCGGCCGAGTGCCGGCAGGAGATCTTCCAGCTGTGCCGGGGGACATCGGGCGGCTTTCGCCAATGCATGATGACGGCCATGCCCAAATTGAGCGATTCTTGCCGCAAGCTAATCGG